>NZ_DAOMFK010000015.1:0-32969 GCF_035429765.1 Nocardioides sp.
GCCTCCGCCCCCGGCGCCGCCGCCCCGCCGCAGGCCACCATGGCGGCGGCGCTACCGGCTGGTCGGGGATCCGCAGCTCGGGAGCGCGGTGCGCCGCTCGCTCACCGCCGCCGGGACGCCGCTCGGCGGGCGTCGCGCCCACGTCCTCGCCCTGGGGGCCGGCCTGGAGCGGATGCTGGCCGACGCCTGGGTGGCCCGCTGCTTCGAGTCCCGGACCCTGCCGTGGGAGGCCTGGGTCGAGCACTGGCGACGCACCACCCGCCTCCCACCCCGGATCGACCTGCCCCGGGTCGCGGAGGCCTGGTCTGCCCGCGTCGGCCCTCGCCGGGTGCACGTGGTGCTCGACGAGGCGGCCCTGTCCACGCTGCTGCGCGCCGACCTCCCCCACTGGCCGGGCGGGATCGCCGCCGACGCGGCCGAGCTGGCTCGCACCCTGACTCCCGTGCTGGACATGCGGATGCCTCCCCGCGAGCGCGCCCGGGTGCTCCGCCAGGTGCTCCGGCCGCGGGTCGTCGAGGCCGCGGGACCGCCCCCGGGCCTCCCGCCGGAGCACCGGGACTGGGCGCTCGAGGAGGCGCACCGGATGCGGCGGGCCCTCGCCCGACCTCGTTACGCTGTCCACGGGCTCCCGGACGTGGTCCTGGCCGGCCAGCCCGGAGGCGGGGCGCCCAGCGCAGCCGGTGCGCTCGCGCTGGCCATCCAGCTCGTGCTCGCTGGGCCCGGGAGCCGGGTGGAGGAGGAGGTGCCGGAATGAGCACACGGGTGCTGCTGCACGTCGGGACCCCCAAGACCGGGACGTCGCACCTGCAGGAGGTGCTCTTCCGCAACAGGCGCCGGCTCGCACGGCAGGGGATCAGCTACCCCGCCGACCGGTTCGACGCCCACTTCCTGGCCGCGCTGGACCTGATGCAGCTGCCGTGGGGCGGGCTGGAGAGGGAGGCGGTGGGCGCCTGGGACCGGCTGGCCGACCAGGTGCGCCGATCCTCGGGCACCGTGATCGTCAGCCACGAGATCCTGGCCCGGGCCACCCGGGTCCAGGCCGCGCGGGCCCTGGAGGCGGTGGGGCACTACAGCGGGGCCGAGGTGCACGTGGTGCTGTCGGTGCGCGACCTGGTGCGGCAGATCCCCGCCGAGTGGCAGGAGAACGTGAAGCACCGGGCGGTGCTCAGCTACGCCCGCTTCCTGGAGATGATCCAGGACCCCGACCGCGAGGGCCGCATCGCCACCTGGTTCTGGGGGGTGCAGGAGATCCCCGACATCCTCGACCGGTGGGCCCAGGACCTTCCCCCCGAGCGCGTCCACCTGGTCACGGTCCCGCCCCCGGGGTCACCTCCGGACCTGCTCTGGTCGCGGTTCTCCCGGGTCTTCGGGCTCGCCGGGCTCGACCTGGACCTGTCCGCGGAGCGGGCCAACCCGTCCCTCGGCGTGCCCGAGACCGCGCTCGTCCGGCGCATCAACCGGGTGGCCAACGAGCGGCTGGACCCTCCGGACTACCGCCCGCTGGTGCGTGAGCTCCTGGCCCACCAGACCCTCTCGCGGCGTACCGGCAGCCCGCGGCTGGCGCTTCCGCCCGCCATGCACCCGTGGGTGAGCGACCTGTCCGAGCGGTGGATCGCCGAGCTGCAGCGGCGCGGGTACGACGTGGTCGGCGACCTCGAGGACCTGCGCGGCGGGCCGCCGACCACCCGCTACGCCGACCCCGACCGACCCTCGGAGCGTCAGGTCGCGGCCGCCGCGGTGGACGCGGTCGTCGCCCTGCTGCTGGAGAACGCCCGGCTCCGGCAGGACGGGCTGCGGCTCGAGGGTGAGCTCGGAGCGACCAAGGACGCCCTGGACCGCGCCCTCCTGAGACCGTCGTACCGGCTGCGTGAGAAGGTCGTCCGCCGGCTCGACGCGGGCCGCCTGGGACGCGGGGTGCTGGCCACCTACCGACGCACCCGCGGCAGGAGCTCCCGGTCGGCGTAGCGCCCGACCCGCCAGGTGACGAACCCGTCGGCACCCAGCCCGACCAGCCCCCCGACCACGGGGATCCGCCGGCCCATCGCCATCAGCGCCCGGCGGCCGGCCACCTTGGAGATCACCGACGCGGCCACCTCCGCCGCGATGACCTGCTCCAGGTGCGGGTCCAGCACCGGCGCGGTGGCCAGCGCCATCGGCGGCGCCGGCAGCCTCCGGCTGGCCACCATGGCGTCGACCATCTCCTCACCGAGCAGGCAGGCGAGCACGGCGTTCTTGACGCGCGGGTCGGTCAGGTCGTAGCCGCGCAGGTGGGCGATGCCGGCGACCATCCGGCTCTGGATGACCGCCAGGCCGATGATGTTGGTCGGCAGCATCACCGCCACCGTGACCAGCCCGCCCAGGTTGGTGGCGAAGCCCTGCGCTCCGGCCAGCCGGACGTGGTTCTCGATCACCTCGTGCACCGCCCGGTCGACGTGGCCCCGCTGCTCGGCCAGCTGCCGCTCGGCCGCGACCACGGCGGGTGGCAGCGGACCGATGCCGTGGACGGCCCGGTCCAGCGCCTCGCGCACGAACGCCGTCGTGAGCCCGGGCGCCGCGTGCGGCAGCTGCGGGCCCAGCAGGTCGCCCAGGGTCGTCTTGAGGGTCATGCCGGTCATGCTACGGGCGCTACCGTGACGGGGTGCCCGTGGAACCGCCGCCGTCGCGCTGGGCGTTCCCCCCACCTGCGGCGTTCCCCGACGGCGACGTGGTGGCGCTGGGCGCCGACCTGGCCCCCGGGACCCTGCTGGCGGCCTACCGTCGCGGGCTGTTCCCGATGCCCTCCGACGGTCCAGGCAGCCCCCCGCTGTGGTTCAGCCCGGTCCGTCGGGGCGTACTGCCGCTGACCGGGCTGGTGGTCTCCCGCTCGCTGCGCCGCTCCTGCCGGCGGTTCGAGATCCGGGTCGACACCGCCCCCGCCGGGGTGATCGACGGGTGCGCCGACCCGGCGCGCCCGTCGGGGTGGATCGACGACGACGTGCGCGCGGCGTACCTGCGGCTGCACGAGCTCGGCTGGGTGCACTCCGTCGAGGTGTGGCGCCAGGGCCGGCTCGTGGGTGGGCTGTACGGCGTGGCCATCGGCGGGCTGTTCGCGGGGGAGTCGATGTTCCACCGCGAGACCGACGCGTCGAAGGTGGCGCTGGTGGCGCTCGTGGAGCTGCTGCGCGACCAGCATGCCGACACCCGGCTGCTCGACGTGCAGTGGTCGACCCCGCACCTGGCCTCTTTGGGGGTGGTCGAGGTGCCCCGACCGGTGTTCCTCCGGCGGCTGGCCGCGGCGCTGCCGCTGCCCTCACCGTTCGACTGACGGCCCGGTGTCACTTGAGCAGGCGCGACATCCGGCGGTCGGCCAGGGGCTTGCCGCCGGTCTGGCAGGTGGGGCAGTACTGCAGGCTGGAGTCGGCGAAGGACACCTCACGCACGGTGTCGCCACAGACCGGGCAGGGCAGGCCCGTGCGGCCGTGCACCGCGAGGTGGGACTTCTTCTCCCCCTTCAGCTCCGCGGCCGCCAGGCCCCGGGACCGCTCGACGGCCTCCCCGAGGACGGTGCGGATGGCGGCGTACAGCGTGGCGAGCTCCTCCTCGCTGAGCGAGCCGGCCGGCTTGAACGGGGAGAGCCGAGCCGCGTGCAGCAGCTCGTCGGAGTAGGCGTTGCCGATCCCGGCGATCGTGCCCTGGTGCCGCAGGACGCCCTTGAGCTGGGCACGACCGGCCTCGGCCAGGATGCCACTTAGCACGTCAGGAGTGAACGCCTCGGAGAGCGGGTCGGGGCCGAGCCGGGCGATCCCCTCGACGTCGTTCGGCCGGCGCACCACGTACAGCGCCAGGCTCTTCTTGGTGCCCGCCTCGGTGACGTCGAGCCCGGCACCGCCGTCCAGGACCACCCGCGCCGCCAGTGGTGACTTCGCGCTGGGCCGGGGCGGCAGGCTCGGGACCTCCTCGCGCCAGCGGACCCAGCCCGCCCGGGCGAGGTGCAGCACCAGGTGCAGCCCGGAGGCGGTGACGTCGAGGAACTTTCCGTGCCGGGTCACGTCCTCGACCAGGGTCCCCTCGAGCGCCGACAGCGGCGGGTCGTAGGTCTTCAGCGCGCTGAAGGCCACCAGGTCCACCCGGACGATCGCTCGGTCGGCCAGCCGGCCGCGCAGGTCCAGGGCCAGCGCCTCCACCTCGGGCAGCTCGGGCACCGGGCCAGTCTATTTGCCGTGTCCATCCCGGGCCGGTCGCCGCGCGAACCTGTGGACGCGTTCAGGTACGCGGCGCATGATGGGGGGATGCAGCCCGTGCACCCGCTCCCTGCGGAGGGGTCGGTCTTCTTCGACGCCCGAGGAGACGGGCGCGCGCTGCGGGCGTCGTGGCACCACGAGTCCGGGGTCGTGGTGCTGTCGTTGTGGCGCGACAACGTGTGCACCGGCTCGTTCCGACTCGCTGTGGACGAGGTCCCCGCGCTGGTCGAGCTGCTGCGCCGCGGCCTGGACACGGCGTACGACGCCACTCGCGAGCGGCGGGACGCCTCCTCCGCGTGAGCGACCCGGTCGGCGGCGCGCGCGAGACAATCTACGGCAGGCGCTAGACAGCCCGATATCGTCGCCGGCGTGGACCCGATCAGGAACCCCTACGCGCCCGGCGCCGGCCAGCGGCCGCCCGAGCTGGCCGGCCGCGACCGGGAGCTCGCGCAGTTCGAGATCACCCTCGAGAGGGTCGCGGCGGGGCGCCCCGACCGCAGCATGGTGCTCTCGGGGCTGCGGGGGGTGGGCAAGACCGTGCTGCTCAACGCGCTGCGGTCGCAGGCGGTGGGCCGGGCCTGGGGGACCGGGAAGGTCGAGGCGCGCCCCGAGCAGAGCATCCGGGTCCCGCTGGCCCAGGCGGTGCACGCAGCCGTGCGTGAGGTGGCGCACCGGCACCGGGACCCGGACCGGGTCGACGAGGTGGTCTCGGTGCTGAAGTCCTTCGCGCTCCGCACCGGGGTGGAGGGTCGCAAGGGGACGCGCTGGACGCCGCCGGTCGACGTGGTCGCGGCCCGCGGCCGGGCGGACTCGGGGGACCTCGAGCTGGACCTCGTCGAGCTGTTCACCGACGTCGCGCTGCTCGCCCAGGACCTCGGCGTCGGGATCGCGCTGTTCGTCGACGAGATGCAGGACGTCGCCGGTCCCGAGCTGGGTGCGCTGTGCGGCGCGGGCCACGAGATCAGCCAGCAGGGGTCGCCGCTGCTGCTCGTCGGGGCCGGGCTGCCGCACCTCCCGGTGGCGCTGGCCGCCTCGAAGTCCTACGCCGAACGGCTCTTCCGCTACGTCTCGGTCGACCGGCTTCCACGGGAGATGGCCGACCGCGCACTCCAGGTGCCGGCGGCGACCGAGGACGTCGAGTTCGAGCCGTCCGCCCTCGACGAGCTCTACCGGATGACCGACGGCTACCCCTACTTCGTGCAGGCCTACGGGAAGGTCACCTGGGACGTGGCGGTCGGCACCCCGATCACCGCCGCCGACGTCCGCGAGGCGGCTCCCGAGGCCGAGGCCGAGCTGGCGCTCGGGTTCTTCGGCGCCCGCTTCGAGCGGGCGACGCCCGCCGAGCGCGACTACCTGACCGCGATCGCGGACCTGGGGGCGGACCGGGGGGACGCCGCCGTCCCGACCGCGGAGATCGCCCGGCACCTCGCCCGCCGGCCGCAGTCCCTCTCCCCGGCCCGCGACGGGCTGATCAAGAAGGGCCTGGTGTACGCCGCCGAGCGGGGCAGCGTCGCCTTCACCGTCCCCCACTTCGGCCGGTTCCTGCGGGCCCGCTGAGGGTGGAGCGGGCCTGTCGGACCTCGGCGCTCAGCCGGGTGCCACCACCGCGCCGGCGTGCGGGGGCAGCACCAGGCCGACTCCCTCGAGCCGCGCGGGGGTGGGCGTGGTGAAGAGCAGCTCGAGCCCCGCCCGGCCCAGGTCGACCCGCGCCTCCCGGTCCCCGAAGTTGACCGCGACCAGCAGGCCAGCACGGCGCAGGGTGAGCAGCCGCCGCTCCTCGTCGGCGGTGCACGAGACGCCGCGGAGGTCCGGGTCGGTCACCTCCCGCCGCGACCGGCGCAGCCGCAGCAGCCGGCGGTACACCTCGAGCACCACCGCGTGCCGGCCGGTGGAGAGCTCCCCCCAGTCGAGCGTGGCCGCGGCGTACGTCGCCGGGTCCTGCGGGTCGGGCACGTCGGCGGGGTTCCAGCCCATCTGCTCGAACTCCTCCAGCCGGCCCTGGGCCACGGCGGCCCCGAGCGCGGGCTCGGGGTGGGAGGTGAAGAACGGGAAGGGCGCGGAGGCCGCCCACTCCTCGCCCTGGAAGAGCATCGGGGTGAACGGCGAGAGCAGCGTCAGCATCGCCGCGCACACCAGCTGGTCAGAGTCCAGCTGCTCGGTCAGCCGGTCCCCGCGCGCCCGGTTGCCGACCTGGTCGTGGTTCTGGCTGCACACCACCAGCCGCCAGCCCGGCACCCGCTCGGTGTCGAGGGGCGCGCCGTGCGGCCGCCCCCGGAACGACGACCAGGTGCCGTCGTGGAAGAAGCCGCTGCCGAAGACCTTGGCCAGGGCACCGAGCGGCGCGAAGTCCGCGTAGTAGCCGCCGGTCTCCCCGGTGAGGGCGACGTGCAGCGCGTGGTGGAAGTCGTCGTCCCACTGGGCGTCCAGGCCGTAGCCGCCTGCCTCCCGCGGGGCCACCAGCCGTGCGTCGTTGAGGTCGGACTCGGCGATCAGCGTCATCGGCCGGCGGTGGTGGGCCGAGAGCGCGGCGACCTCCACCGCCATCTCCTCCAGCAGGTGCACCGCCGACTCGTCGGACAGCGCGTGCACCGCGTCCAGGCGCAACCCGTCGACGTGGAAGTCCTCGAACCACATGCGCACGTTGTCCAGGACCAGCCGGCGGACCTCGGCGCTCCCCTCGCCGTCCAGGTTCACCTGGGGTCCCCACAGGCGGCCGGGCTCCTCGGTGACGTAGGGGCCGAACAGCGGCAGGTAGTTGCCCGACGGGCCGAGGTGGTTGTACACCACGTCCTGGACGACCCCCAGGCCCGCGGCGTGGCACCCGTCGACGAAACGCTGGTAGGCCTCGGGGCCGCCGTAGGGCTCGTGGACCGTGGACCACAGCACCCCGTCGTACCCCCAGTTGTGGACGCCGGGCACCGCGTTGACCGGCATCACCTCGACCAGGTCGACACCCAGCTCGCGCAGGTGGTCCAGGCGGGCGAGCGCGGCGTCGAAGGTGCCCTCGGGGGTGAACGTCCCCACGTGCAGCTCGTAGATGACCGACCCGGCCAGCTGGCGCCCGGTCCAGGTCGCGTCGCGCCAGGCGTACGCCGACGCGTCGAACGTGCGGGACAGGCCGTGCACCCCTCCGGGCTGGCGCCGCGAGCGCGGGTCGGGCCGGGGCGTGGGGTCGTCGTCCAGCAGGTACCCGTAGTCGACCTCGCCGTCCGGCACCGGACCGGTGGGTCGCCACCAGTCGTCCGCGCCACGCTCCATCGGCACCACCCGGTCGCCGACCCGGAGCCCGACCCGGTGCGGCCGCGGCGCCCACACGTCGAACCTTCCTCGCCGGGGCGGGACCGGCTCCTCCGCGGGCACCCTGGCGAGGAGCGCGACGGGGTGCTCGGAGAGCAGCGTGGCCAGCGGTACGTCGCCACCGGCGACCGTCCGGCCGGAGAGCACGTCGACCCACTCCCCGGCGGGCAGAGCGAGCGTCGTGCCGCCCCACCCGCCGCGTGCGGCGAGCCCCACGGGAAGCCGGGTCACCACGGTCACCGCCCCACCGCGGTCGAAGGCGAGCACGTGCGCCGCCGCGTCCCCGGCCGCGGCCAGCGGGCCGTAGCCGGTGAACAGCTCCGGCCGGTCGCGGCGCAGCCGCAGCGCCGCGCTCGTGACCAGCAGCTTGACGGTGCCCGGGTCGTCGACCCCGGCACCGCTCAGCCGGGGCCTGGCTCCCGCCTCAAGGTCGGCGAGCCGGGACGCCCGCGCCTCGAAGTCCACCGGTCGCCGGTTGTCGGGGTCCACCAGGCTCTGCTGCCACAACTCACTGCCCTGGTAGACGTCCGGCACCCCGGGGACGGTGAGGGCCACCAGCTTGGCCGCCAGCGCGTTGGACCAGCCCGGACCGGACAGCTGGTCCAGCAGGCCGGCCAGCAGCGACTGGGTCTCCGCGTCGTCGAAGCAGGCGTCCACGGCGGCGTGCACGGCGCGCTCGAACTCCTCGTCGGGATCGGTCCAGGTGGTGTGCTCGCCGGCCTCCCGCATCGCCTTCTCGGCGTATCCCTGCAGCCGCTCGCGCAGGTCCTCGGCACCTCCCGCCGACGGCCAGGCCCCCACGACCGCCTGCCAGAGCAGGTTCCCCAGCCCGGAGTCGGGCACGGGGGTGCGGGCCAGCAACGAGTCCAGCGTCTGCGCCCACACGGCGGGCAGCTCGGCCAGGGCGGCGATCCGCGCCCGCACGTCCTCCCCTCGCTTGGTGTCGTGGGTGGTCAGCGTGGTCATCGCCGCGGGCCAGTCCTGCTGCCGCTCGGCCATCGCCTCGTGGAAGGCGTCGACCGAGACCGAGAAGACGGCCGGGTCCCCGCCGACCTCGTTGAGGGAGGTCAGCCGAGCCCACTGGTAGAACGAGCGGTCCTCCACCCCCTTGGCCATCACCATTCCGCTGGTCTGCTGGAAGCGCAGGGCGGGGTCGCTCGCGGGGTCGGCCAGCACCGGCGCGAGCAGGTCGAGGGTGGCACCCAGCTCCGGCCGCCTCCGGCGGGCCTCGGCCAGCGCCTCGTCGAGGTGCTCGCGGCCCTCAGGGAGGTAGGAGCGGTAGACCGGGAAGCACGCCAGCAGCTCGGCGACGGCGTCCTCGGTGTCGGCGGGGGCGTCGGGCAGCGCCACGCGCAGCTCCCGCCCCAGCCGCAGCACCTCCGACCGCAGGATCGTGTCGCACACGGCCCGCTTGTTGTCGTGGACGAGGTCGGGCCAGTCGACGGGCCGGCCGCGCAGCCGCTCCTCGTACGCCGTGAGCGGCGCCTCGCCGGCGGGGTCGGTCAGCACCCGGTCGACCAGGCCCAGCACGTCGTACCCCGTCGTCCCCGCGGTCGCCCAGTCCTGGGGCAGCCGCTCCCCGGTCTCGAGGATCTTCTCGACCAGGACGTAGGCGCCGTCGGTGAGCGCGGCGAGGTCGTCGAGGTACCCGCCGGGGTCGCGCAGCCCGTCGGGGTGGTCCACCCGGAGCCCGTCGACCGCGCCGTCGGTGAACCACTCGCCGATCACCGCGTGCGTCTTGGTGAACCACTGCGGGTCCTCCACCCGGATCGCCGCCAGCGAGCTCACCGCGAAGAAGCGCCGGTAGTTCAGCCCGGCGTCGGCCAGTCGCCAGCCGACCAGCTCGTAGTGCTGGCGTCCGTGCACGGTGTCGGCGTCCACGCCCGGATCGCCCCAGTCGTCCGCGGTCCCCGGGGCGAGCGGGTAGGCCTGGTCGTGGTACCGCAGCTGCCCGGCCTCGACGCGCAGGTGCGCGATCGGCCCGCCGAGACCGGCCTGGTCCGCCTCGGCCACCACCGGGATCCGCAGCCGTCCCCCGCCGGCGGCCCAGTCGATGTCGAAGGCGTCGGCGTACGGCGAGGCCGGGCCGTAGGTGAGCACACTCCACCACCAGGAGTTGCCCGCCGGGTTCGCCACGCCGACGTGGTTCGGGACGATGTCGACCAGCACGCCCATCCCCAGCCGGCGCGCCTCGGCGGCGACCGCGGCCAGGCCCGCGACCCCGCCGCGGGCCGGGTCGATCCGGGAGTGGTCGGCGACGTCGTACCCGTGCTCGCTGTCGGCCTCGGCGGCCAGGATCGGGGAGAGGTACACCCAGTCGACACCGAGGTCGTGCAGGTAGGGGAGCACCCCGGCGGCCGCCAGCAGGTCGAACTCCTCGGTGATCTGCAGGCGGTAGGTGCTGCGCGGGACCCGCCCGGGGAGCGGGGTCACGACCGGCGCTGCCGCGCCCCGGTCCGCTCGGGCGCCACGAGGGCGGCGACGGACGCGGCAACGGTGCTGTCGGGCTCCGGCTCGGCCAGGGTGTACTCACGCAGGACCAGGACGCTGCGGCCCTGCACGGAGAGGGTCGAGCCCGCGGCATGGGTCGGACTGCCCGCGCTGGTGGCCGCGGTGTCGACGGCGACGTCCCAGCCGGCGGCGTACTCCTCGGGGGGAAGCCGTACGTCGACCGGCGCGTGGCCGGCGTTGAAGTAGAGCAGGAAGTGGTCGTCGACGATGCGGTTGCCCTTGGCGTCGGCCCCCTCGATGCCCTGCCCGTTGAGGTACATCCCCAGCAGCGTCGCGCCCTCCGCCTGCCAGTCGCCCTCCTCCATCGGGCGGCCGTCGGGGTGCAGCCAGACGATGTCGTTGAGGCGCTCCCCCCCTTCGGGTCCCTCGGTCCGCACGGATGTCCCGGTGAAGAACCGCTTGCGGCGGAAGGTCGGATGCACCGCGCGCAGCCTGGACACCGCCGCGGTGAACTCGACCAGCGGGCGGTCGGCGTCGTCCCAGTGCACCCAGCTCAGCTCGGAGTCCTGGGCGTAGGTGTTGTTGTTGCCCTGCTGGCTGCGGCCCAGCTCGTCGCCGTGGGCGAGCATGGGCACACCCTGACTGAGCAGCAGGGTGGTGAGGAAGTTGCGCTGGGTGCGAGCCCGGGCCCGCAGCACTTCCTGGTCGTCGGTAGGGCCCTCGACGCCGTGGTTCCAGGACCGGTTGTGACTCTCCCCGTCGCGGCCGTCCTCGCCGTTGGCCTCGTTGTGCTTCTCGTTGTAGGAGACCAGGTCGCGCAGGGTGAAGCCGTCGTGGGCGGTGACGAAGTTGATGCTGGCGACCGGCCGACGACCGGAGTGCTCGTAGTAGTCCGAGGACCCGGCGACCCGGCTGGCGAACTCGCCGAGCGAGGGCTCGCCCCGCCAGAAGTCACGCACGGTGTCGCGGTAGGCGCCGTTCCACTCCGTCCACTGGGGCGGGAAGTTCCCGACCTGGTAGCCGCCGGGACCGACGTCCCACGGCTCGGCGATCAGCTTGACCTGGCTCACGACGGGGTCCTGCTGGACCAGGTCGAAGAAGGTCGCGAGCCGGTCGACGTCGTAGAACTCACGCGCCAAGGTGGCGGCGAGGTCGAACCGGAACCCGTCCACGTGCATCTCGGTGACCCAGTAGCGCAGGGAGTCCATGATGAGCTGGAGCGAGTGGGGGTGGCGCACGTTGAGGGAGTTCCCCGTGCCCGTGTAGTCCATGTAGTACTGGCGGTCGTCCTCGACCAGCCGGTAGTAGGCGGCGTTGTCGATCCCCTTGAGGCTCAGGATCGGACCGAGGTGGTTCCCCTCGGCGGTGTGGTTGTAGACGACGTCCAGGATGACCTCGATGCCGGCGGCGTGCATGGCCTTGACCATCGCCTTGAA
Organism: Nocardioides sp.; assembly: GCF_035429765.1. Classification (GTDB taxonomy): domain Bacteria; phylum Actinomycetota; class Actinomycetes; order Propionibacteriales; family Nocardioidaceae; genus Nocardioides. The sequence continues at coordinate 11,405 of NZ_DAOMFK010000015.1, forward strand.
CTCCTGCACCTGCTGGCCGCGCTGCACCGGGTCCTTGCGCGCCACGGCGTACCCGGAGTGGGGCGCGAAGAAGCCGATGGTGTTGTAGCCCCAGTAGTTGCGCAGGCCCTTCTGCAGCAGGGTGCTGTCGTGGACGAACTCGTGCACCGGCATCAGCTCCAGCGCGGTCACCCCGAGCTGGGTCAGGTGCCCGGTGACGGCGGGGTGGGCGAGCCCGGCGTAGGTGCCTCGGAGCTCCTCGGGTACGTCGGGGTGCAGTTGGGTGAGGCCCTTCACGTGCGCCTCGTAGATCACCGTCTCGTTGTACGGCCGGCCCAGCCTGCGGTCCCCTTCCCAGTCGAAGAAGGGGTTGATCACCACGCCCAGCAGCATGTGCGGAGCGGAGTCCTCGTCGTTGCGCGTCTGCGGGTCGTCGAAGTCGTAGCCGAACAGCGCCGGGTTCCACTCGATCCTGCCCCAGGTGGCCTTGGCGTAGGGGTCGAGAAGGAGCTTGTTCGGGTTGCAGCGCAGCCCGCGGCCCGGGTCGTACGGTCCGTGCACCCGGTACCCGTACCGTTGCCCCGGCTGGACGTTCGGCAGGTAGCAGTGCCAGACGTAGGCGTCGACCTCGGTGACCTCGACCCGCGTCTCCACCAGCGGGTCCTCGGACGTGGTGCCGGAGTCGAAGAGGCACAGCTCGACCCGCTCGGCCGCCTCGCTGAACAACGCGAAGTTGGTGCCGCTCCCGTCGAAGGTGGCACCGAGAGGGTAGGCCGCCCCCGGCCAAGTCTGCACGTCGTCCCCCATCGCTGTGGAGCGTCGAACGTAGCACGCCGGGGCGCCTCCGCCGCCCTGAGGTGACGTGGGAGGCTGGAGCCGTGGAGACGGCCCGTCGCGAGAGCCTCACCCGCTACGCGTGGCTGTCGATCGGCGCCGCGATCGCGACCATCGTGCTCAAGACCGGGGCCTACTGGCTGACCGGCTCGGTGGGGCTGCTCTCGGACGCCGCCGAGTCCCTGGTCAACCTTGTCGCCGCGGTGGTCGCACTCTTCGCGCTCCGGGTGGCGGCGCGTCCCGCGGACGCGCTGCACCACTTCGGGCACTCCAAGGCGGAGTACTTCTCGGCCGTGACCGAGGGGATCATGATCTTCGTCGCCGCGGTGTTCATCATCGAGTCCGCCGTGGAGCGGTTCGTGCACCCGGTGCCGCTGGAGAACGTCGGCGTGGGTCTGGCCATCTCCGCGCTCGCCTCGGTGATCAACGGGTGGGTGGCCCTGGTGCTGCTGCGGGCCGGGAGACGACACCGTTCGATCACCCTGGTGGCCGACGGCAAGCACCTGCTGACCGACGTGTGGACCTCGGTCGGGGTCGTGGTGGGGGTGCTGCTGGTGGCCCTCACCGGGTGGCTGCGGCTCGACCCGCTGGTGGCCACCGCGGTCGGCCTCAACATCATCCACACCGGCTGGCGCCTGATCCGCCAGTCGCTGAGCGGGCTCCTTGATCGCGCGCTCGACGCCGACTCCCAGGCGAAGGTGGACGCGGTGCTCGCGGCGTACGAGGCGGAGCAGGTCCGCTTCCACGCGGTGCGCAGCCGCGAGGCCGGGCACCGCAGCTTCCTGAGCATGCACGTGCTGGTGCCGGGGTCCTGGACCGTCCAGGAGGGCCACGACCTGCTCGAGGAGATCGAGGAGCGGCTCCGCGGGGTCGTGGACCACCTCGAGGTGTCGGCCCACCTGGAGCCGATCGAGGACCCGCGCTCCTACGAGGAGTCGCTGGGGATCGAGGCTCCCGGGGAGCCCGACGCCTGAGTGACGGTCCGGATCCCTGTCGCTCCGGCCCGGCTGCTCCTAGGCTGACGCCCGTGACGAACCAGGGACGAGCCGACGCCAGGAACCCGGTGCGGGCGATCATGTCGTCCGCGGAGTTCGAGCGGACGGTGGAGGAGCTGGTCGAGAGCACCGGCCGGGCACCCGCCGACCTCGCCGCGGACGCCCGGAGCTGCCTGGAGGAGATGACCGCCCAGGTCAGCCCCCAGGCCAGCAGGGTGTGGGACCGTCTCGGGCAGTGGCTCACCCGCTCCTACACCGTGGACGCGGACAGCTCGGCGCTGCCGGCCCTGCGGGAGCTGGGTCGCCGGCACTCGCTGGTCTTCCTGCCCAACCACCGCTCGTACCTCGACCCCCTCGTGCTGCGCAACGCCCTGGTCCGGCACGGGTTCCCTCCCAACCACATCCTCGGCGGCATCAACCTGGCGATGTGGCCGATGTCGGAGCTGGGCCGGCGCAGCGGTCTGATCTTCATCCGGCGGACGACCCGCGACGACCCGGTCTACCCCGCGATGATGCGGCTCTACTTCGGCCACCTCCTGCGTCAGCACGCCAACCTGGAGTGGTACTTCGAGGGTGGGCGGACCCGCACGGGGAAGCTGCGTCCGCCGAAGATGGGGGTGCTTCGCTACCTGGTGGACGCGTTCGTGGCCAACGGCAGCTCCGCCGACGACGTGCTGATCGTGCCGGTCGCCATGGTCTACGACCAGCAGCACGAGGTGGAGGCGTTGTCGTTCGAGGAGTCGGGCGGGGCGAAGGCGCCCGAGAGCCTCAGCTGGCTGGTCCGCTTCGCGTCGGCCCAGTCGCGTCGCCGCGGCAGGGTGCACGTGCGGTTCGGGTCGCCGCTGTCGCTGCGCGAGACCCTGGACGAGGCGAGCCAGCGCGCCGGGTCGGCGGATCCGACCGAGATCGTGCCCCGGGTCGCGTTCGAGGTCGCCCACCGGATCAACGCGGCCACCCCGATCACACCGGCGGCGCTGGTGACCTTCGGCCTGCTCGACAACGACGGCCGGGCGATGACGCTGGCCGAGACGCTCGGGCTTCTCGAGCCGCTGCTCGAGTACGTCCGCGCCCGCCGGCTGCCACTGACCTCCGACGTCGACCTGGGCCGGCCGGAGGGGCTGCGCCGCGCGCTGCGCACCCTGGTCAGCGAGGGAGTCGTGGAGGAGTACGACGGCGGGCTCGAGCCGGTCTACGCCATCGCGCGGGACCGTCAGCACGAGGCGGGCTTCTACCGCAACACCGTCACCCACTACTTCATCACCCGGGCGATCGTGGAGGTCTCGGCGGTCCAGAGCCGCGACGGCGTCGAGAGCGACGCGACGTCCGCCCTGTGGGAGCACGCCCTGGCGATCCGCGACCTGTTGAAGTACGAGTTCTTCTTCGCCACCAAGCACGAGTTCGACGCCGACGTCCGGTTCGAGGCCTCCCTCGCCGACCCGGGCTGGAGCGAGGGCCGGCTGGCTCCGGAGGACCTCGACCGGGGGCTGCGCAAGATGCCGCTGCTGCTGGCCCACCGGGTCATCGGGCCGTTCCTGGAGGCGTACCTGGTGGTCGCCGACCGCCTGGCGCTGCGCGAGCCGGCGGCCCCGGTCGACCGGGACTCGCTGATCGCCGAGAGCCTCGGGGTGGCGCGGCAACGCTGGCTGCAGCTGCAGCTGCACAGCCCCGAGTCGATCTCCAAGGACCTGATGAACGGAGCGATCCGGCTGGCCGACAACCGGGGGCTGCTCGGCCCGGGCGGGGAGGAGCTGCGCCGGGCGCGACGGCAGTTCGCCGACGAGCTGGCCGACGTCGTCCGGGCCGTCGGCGTGGTCCGTACCATCTCGCTGGGCGGGCTGGGCCGCCCCGACCTGACCGACGAGCAAGGACGGTGACCCCGGTGGCCGACATCGACGACCTGCTCGACGAGGTGGCCCGCGGCCCGCAGGGGCCGGAGGTCGGCGCGTTCTTCGACTTCGACGGGACCCTCATCGACGGCTACTCCGCCGCGCTGTACTTCAAGGAGCGGCTGACCTCGGGGGAGATCGGTGTCACCGAGCTGCTCCACACGATGGTCGAGGTCTTCAACATGCAGCAGCGGGGTCACGACGTGACTCGGCTGGTGCAGGTCGCCCTCGGTGCGCTCGCCGGGCGGTCGGTGGAGGAGATCGAGGTGCTGGGGCAGGAGATGTGGCGCACCAAGATCGCGGCGAAGGTCTACCCGGACGCCCGGCGGCTGGTCCGCGCCCATCTCAAGGCCGGCCACACCGTCGCGCTGGCCTCCTCCGCGACCCGGTTCCAGGCCGCGGCCGCCGCGGCCGACCTCGACATCGAGCACCTGCTGGTCACCGAGGTGGAGGACCACGACGGGATCCTGACCGGCCGGGTCCGGGGACCGATCCTGTGGGGGCCGGGCAAGGCGGCGGCGGTCACCCAGTTCGCTGCCGATCACGGGGTGGACCTGGCGGAGTCCTACGCCTACGGCAACGGGGCAGAGGACGAGCTGTACCTGTCCACCGTCGGCCGGCCACGGCCGCTGAACCCCGACGTCCAGCTCACCCGGATCGCCGAGGAGCGGGGCTGGCCGGTCCACCGGTTGCACCGGCACCGCCGGCTCACCCCGACCACGGTCGTCCGCAGCGCCGCGTCGTACACCGGCCTCGGCGCCGGCATCACCGTGGGAATCGGGATGGGGCTGCTCAACCGCAGCCGGAGCACCGCCCTCGCGGTCGCCTCCGCGGTCGGGGGGGAGCTGTCGCTGGCCGCGGCCGGCGTACGCCTGGACGTCCAGGGCGAGGAGAACCTCTGGACGTCCCGCCCGGCCGTCTTCGTCTTCAACCACCAGAGCCAGCTCGACGTGCTGGTGCTGGGTGCGCTGCTGAGGCGCGACTACACGGGCGTGGCGAAGAAGGAGCTGAAGACCAACCCCACGTTCGCGGCGATCGGCTGGCTGGCCGACATCGCGTTCATCGACCGGGCCGACTCCGTGGCGGCCAAGGCCGCGCTGGCCCCGGCCGTCGACAGCCTGCGCGAGGGGCGCTCCCTGGTGATGGCCCCCGAGGGCACCCGCTCACCCACGCCGAAGCTGCTGCCGTTCAAGAAGGGCGCCTTCCACCTGGCCCTGCAGGCAGGGGTGCCGATGGTGCCGATCGTGATCCGCAACGCCGGGGAGATCATGCCCGCGCACTCGGTCCTGATCTCCCCTGGCACCGTCCAGGTCGCCGTGCTCCCCCCGATCCGCACGGACCGGTGGACCGTGGCCAACCTGGACCGCCAGGTGACCAGGGTCCGCGGGATGTTCCTGGACACCCTCGCCGACTGGCCCGAGTAGGGGGTCCTGCTGCTGGTTTCCCCGGGCGGGGAAACCAGCACGTCGCAGGGGTTGCTCCCCACGCTAGGTGCCGGTTTCCCGTGCGAGGCCAGCGCCCGGGAGCGGCGACCGGCACAGCGAGAAGTGCGCCGCGAGGCCGCCGTTCGACCGGGTCGGTCAGGTGGTGGACCGGCGCTGCCACCACTGCCAGCCGGCGGTGACGAGCAGCGCCCCGACGAGTGAGCCGATGATGCCGCTGGGGCGCAGCGCGAGCCCGTCACCGGAGAGCAGGCTGATCAGCAGGCCGCCGACGAACGAGCCGGCCAGGCCGCTGGCGAAGGCCATCGGCCAGTTGATGCCTCGGGTGGAGGCGCCGAGGAGCAGCTGGGCGCCGGCACCGATGACCATGCCGAACAGGATGATGCCGAGGAGGAGCATGGGTCGAAGCATAGGGCTCGGTCCGCCCGGGCGGCCGCCACGGCTCACCCCTTGACGTAGGAGAGCTTCTCGGCGACCAGGCCCTCGCGCAGGTGCAGTACGTCGACCCCCCGCACGTGGCCCGGCACCCCGTCCTCCCCGGTCCATGCGTAGCGCCAGCGCAGCACGCCGCGGTCACCGGAGACGAACAGCTCCTCCTCGGTGAACGACGCCTCCGAGGACCCGGCGAACAGCTCCTCCCAGACCCTGCGCACCGCCTCGGCGCCCTCGACCCGGGTGCCGTCGGGTGCGGGGGAGGTGGCCTCGAACACGCAGTCCTCGGTCATCAGCGCCATGACGGCGTCCACGTCACCCTGCCCGAACGCGTCGGAGAACGCGGCTGCCGCCGCGTGGTTCGGCCCCCACTGCGGGTCGCGGCCGAAGGCGGCGAGCAGCCGCGACTGGGCGTCACCCCGGGGCGTCAGCGCCGCACCGATGATCCCCGCGCCGCGGTAGAGGTCCTCCCGCTCGGCGAACCAGGTGGCGACCTCGGCCACCAGGTGCGGGTCCAGCCGCGCGTCGCCCCCGGTGGCGACCGCGAGGTCCCAGGCGTGCACCAGGTGGTCGGCGGCCAGCTGCCGGACGTACTCGTCCATCTGCTCCTCCCCGTAGGACAGGTGCACGGTGCCGTGCTCGGGGAGCCGCTCGGCGACGATCCGCGTCGCCTCGCCGGCGGCGTGCAGGGAGCGGCCGATGGGCTCGTCGCCCAGCAGGTCACCGTCGAACCGGTCGCCGACCTCCTGCAGCCGGGCGCCGCGCATCAGCGGGACGGTCCACAGGTCCTCCCCCGTCACGTGGTTCACCAGGTCTCGCACCTGCCAGCGGCGGCAGGGGGTGGGCCGGTCCCACTGGTCGGTGGGCACGGCGTTGACCCGGTCGACCCATGCCTCGACGGTGCGGTGGTAGAGCGTGTTGAGGTCCATGGACCATGGTGCCTCGCCCAGCGAGGCTCCGCCAAGACCAGCGGGCGATGCCCTAACGTGGGAACGTTTCGAGCGAGCATCGGGCCCACACGGGTGGGCACGAGAACGAAAGGGTCAACGCGTGAACAGCTTCTGGGACTTCTTCTGGTTCATGGTCATCTCCTTCTTCTTCATCGCCTACCTGATGGTGATGTTCCAGATCGTCGTGGACATCTTCCGCGACCGGGAATCCTCGGGCTGGGTGAAGGCGGCCTGGCTGGTCGGGCTGATCTTCTTCCCGGTGATCGTCGCCATCGTCTACCTGGTGGCGCGCGGGCAGTCGATGGCCGAGCGTCAGTACGCCGCTGCGCAGTCCGCCCAGCAGAGCTCGGAGGACTACATCCGCTCCGTGGCCGCCGCGGGTGGGGGCTCCGCCAGCGACGAGATCGCTCGAGCCAAGCAGCTGCTGGACTCCGGCGCCATCAGCGAGGCCGAGTTCGCTCAGCTGAAGGCCAAGGCGCTCGGTTCCTGACCGGGCCGGCCACCGTCGGGCCTCAGCCGATCCGGAACGTCCCGGGTCGGCTGGGGCCCCTGTCGTCCCTGGACCGCTCGAGGCAGAGCTCGTTGCCCTCGGCATCGGCCAGGGGGACCCGGCCCGAGCCGTCGGCGGCTCGGCGGTCCGCGAGGATCCGGTCGGCCTCGGCCCGTGCTGGCCCGGCGGTCAGCTCGTGACGACCGCCCCGCCGGCGTCCTCCCAGGCCTGGATCCCGCCCTCGAGGTGGTAGACCGAGGCGAAGCCGGCGCCGGTGAGCGCCTGGACCGCGACCGCGGAGCGGTTGCCGCTGCGGCAGTAGACCGCGTAGCTCGCGGTGGGGTCGAGCGCACTGGCCTTGGCGGCGAAGTCGGGGCTCTCCACGTCCATGCTCACCGCGCCCTCGAGGTGCCCCTCGGCGAACTCCTCGGGGGTGCGCACGTCGAGGATGATGGTCCCCTCGCGCTTGAGGGCGGCGGCGAACTCCTGCGCGTCGAGGGTCGCGCCGTTCTGGGGTGCGGCCTCGGCGGTGGGTCCGCTGCTGACGCTGACCCCCTCCGCGGACCCCTCGTCGGAGCAGGCGGCGACCCCCAGGCCGAGGACGACGGCGGCCAGGGCGGCGGCGAGGCGACGGGACACGGGCTTCTCCTCCAGACGGGTCAGTCGGGCACGCAGATCTGGTGACGGACGGCCAGGCGCAGGGTGAGCGCGACCACCACAGCCACCACGACAGTGGCCAGGATGAGCAGGGTACCCGCGACCACGTCGTACGCCGTCCCCGGCCACGCGCCGGCAGCGGCGGTCGCGGCGGCGGCCGCGGCGCCCAGGGGGAAGGTGTAGGCCCACCAGGGAAGGGCGAACGGGACCCGGGCCAGACGCCGGCCCTGCGCCAGCACCAGCAGCAGGAACGCGACCATCGCCGCGTAGAAGATCCGGGTCACCGGATCGCCGGGGTGGCCGCCCAGCGCGACCCAGGACAGCCCGATCACCGCAGGCGGGGCGACGAAGATGGCCAGCGTGGGCAGCAGCGGGGGCGGCAGCGGCGAGCCGTGCAGCAGCAGACGGAACAGCAGCAGCGGCAGCAGGGCGACCCAGAACACCAGCCCGACCCCGAAGGCGAACCAGGCCAGCTCGACGGAGCCCAGGCTCCGGGCCGCCAGGGGGGTCACCACGTTCCCGACCACCGGGATGAACCAGGCGGGGGTCATCTCGGTCAGCCCGATGTCCTCGCGGGTGAACCAGGCGCTGATCACCACGAGCGTGAGCACCAGGTGGCCCACTGCGCCGACCCACCAGGCGCCCTGGGCCAGTGTGGGCACCAGGTCCTGGCCTGCCGTGGCGAGCACCAGCAGCCCGATGGTCACGGTGGGGACGAACGTCATCCGGATCGGGTGCCGCAGCTCGGCCCTGGCCTGCTCGGGGTAGCGCACCCACTTGGCGAGGTACGCCGAGGCGAGCAGGACGAACACCGCGACGGCGACCCAGAAGAGCAGGTCCGCCGGCCAGTGCGGCAGGTCCCAGACCAGGGCCGCCCGACGCCAGGCGAGGGCCAGGCCACCCAGGCCCATGACCGCGGCGAACAGCGTGACCGGTAGGTGTGCCAGGCTGGTGGTCGTGGGCATGGTTGACGTCGCGGGCGCGCCGGTGCTCATGCCCCGTAGGATACCCCCTGGGGTATAGGTCACGACGAAAGGGGTCAGGCCATGGCCGACGTGGTCGTTCTCGGCGCAGGCATCGCGGGTCACACCGCCGCGCTCCACCTGAGGCGCCTGCTGGGCAAGAAGGGCGAGCACACCGTCACGGTGGTCTCGCCCAACTCGCACTGGAACTGGATCCCCTCCAACATCTGGGTGGGGGTGGGGCGCATGGACCGATCGGACGTGGTCTTCCCCCTCGAGCCCGTCTACCGCAAGAAGGGGATCGTGTTCCGCCAGGCCAAGGCGGTCGCCCTGTGGCCGGAGGGCGACGACACCGACGCGCGTGGCGCCGTCGACATCGTCTACACCGGGCAGGGCAGGGACGGCGAGCAGGAACGCCTCCGGTACGACTACCTCGTCAACGCCACCGGACCGCGGCTGCGCTTCGAGGCGACCGAGGGCCTCGGCCCCGACGGTCACACCGTGTCGGTGTGCACGGCCGACCACGCGATCGACGCCGCCCGGGCGTTGGCGGAGACGATCGAGCGACTCAAGGCGGGACAGCCGCAGACGCTCGTGGTCGGCACCGGGCACGGCACCTGCACCTGCGAAGGTGCCGCCTTCGAGTACGTCTTCAACGTCGACCACGAGCTGCGGTCCGCGGGGGTGCGTGACCTGGCTCGCCTGATCTACCTCAGCAACGAGGCCCGCCTCGGCGACTTCGGGGTCGACGGCATGACCTTCGAGGACCAGGGCTTCCAGACCTCCAGCGAGACCTGGACCGCCTCGTTGTTCCGCGAGCGGGGTGTGGAGGCGATCCTCGGTGCTCATGTGTCCCGGGTCGAGGAGGGGCTGGTCCACTACGAGACCCTCGACGGGAGCAGCCACCGGCTGGGGTTCGACTTCGCGATGCTGCTGCCTCCCTTCGGCGGGGTCGGACTGGCGGCGTACGACGCGAGCGGGAACGACCTCACCGCCGACCTGTTCGCCCCCAGCGGCTTCATGAAGGTCGACGCGAACTACACCCCCTCGAGCTACGAGGAGTGGGGTCCGGAGGACTGGCCGGAGACCTACCAGGTCCCGGGCTACCCCCGCGTGTTCGCGGTCGGGATCGCCTTCGCCCCGCCGCACCCGATCTCCCGGCCGCGCACCAGCCCGAACGGGACGGTCATCTCCCCGGCCCCGCCGCGCACGGGGATGCCCTCCGGTGTGATGGGAAAGACCGTGGCCCGCACGATCGTGGACCGGATCACCCAGGGCGAGGACGCGCCGGCGCACCGGGCCTCCATGGCGCACATGGCCGCCGCGTGCGTCGCCTCCGCGGGCACCGGGCTGCGCACCGGCTCGGCCGCGTCGATGACGATGATGCCGGTGGTGCCCGACTACCGCCGGTACCCCACGGGCCGCGACCTGGCCCACACCAAGGGCGAGATCGGCCTCAGCGGCCACTGGGTCAAGCTCACCCTGCACCACCTGTTCCTGCACAAGGCCAAGGCCCGCCTCGGCTGGCAGTTCATCCCGGAGTGACCATGAGCACCTCACCCGCCTTCCCCGCCCCACGCGGCGACGCCGACCAGCCGGTCGCCGACCTCTCCAAGGCGCCTCTGCCGACGGAGCGGACCCTGCGCCGGCGCAAGAACCTGGCGGTCCAGGCCGTCCGGTACGCCGTGTTCAACGCCCGGATGCTGAAGATCCTCGTCAAGGGCGACTGACGCACGGGCCGCACTGGTCCACAATGGGTGCCCATGAGCCCGGAGGTGGTCGCGCACCGCGGTGCGAGCCACGACAACGCCGAACACACCCTGAACGCCTACCGCAAGGCGTTGGAGGCCGGGGCCGACGCCCTGGAGTGCGACGTCAGGCTGACCGCCGACGGTCACCTGGTCTGCGTGCACGACCGTGACCTGCGGCGTACCGCCTCCCACGAGGGCATCGTGTCCACCATGGAGCTGGCGGAGCTGAACCAGCTGGACTTCGCCTCCTGGAAGAACCCCTGGGCGGAGCTGGACGACGAGGCGCCGGACCTGGACGCCGAGCTGGTCCGGGTGCTGACCCTCCGCAAGCTCCTCGAGACCGTCGCCGACTACGACCGACCCGTCCGGGTCGCCGTCGAGACCAAGCACCCGACCCGTTTCTCCGGCCTGGTCGAGCGGCGGCTGGCCGAGCTGCTGCGCGAGTTCGGCTGGCACCGGTCCGGCTCCCCCGTGCGGGTGATGAGCTTCTCGTTCACCGCGCTGCAGCGCATGCAGAAGCTCACCCCGGGCCTGGAACTGGTGATGCTGGTGGAGAAGAAGTCGACCTGGACGATGCTGCAGAACGTCGTACCCGCCGACTGGATCCTCGGACCGGGCATCGACCTCCTCGAGACGCACCGCAAGCTCGCCCGGCGCCTCGCCAACCGTGGTCAGGCGCTGCACGTGTGGACGGTCAACACCGAGGCACAGCTGGAGACCTGCCTGGAGCTCGGGGTCTCGGCGGTGATCACCGACCGGCCGGCGTTCATGCTGCAGCTGCTGGGCCGATAGGTTCGTCCACCATGGGAAAGCGTTCTCGTGCCAAGGCCCGCGACCACGCCTCGGCCGCGCCGGCAGGCGTCGCCCCGCGGCAGCCCTGCCCCTGCGGGTCGGGCCGCCGGTACAAGGCCTGCCACGGGGCCCCCGGGGGAGGGGCGAGTGCCTTCGTCAGCCGCCCGTTCGCCGGGCTGCCCTCGGAGTGCGACGTGGTCGCGATGCGCGAGCTGGTGCCTGCCGCCAGCGCCCCGCTCACGCTGCGGGACTCCGACCGGTCGGTGCTGCTCTGCTCGCTGCTGCCGGGTGCGGCCCCGGCCATGGTGCGTGAGAGCGGGGCGATCTGGCTGGGCCTGCAGGTGCAGCACCAGTTCGGTGACCCCGCCCGCGACCTGGCCGCGGTGCTGGTCAAGGCGCTGGACGCCGACGCGGGGGTGGTCGGCCTCACCGACCCGCCGGGGGAAGGGCCCCGGCTGCAGGACCTGGTCGTCGGGGACGGTCTCGAGGTGACCGTGCACGACGGCTTCGGGTTCTGGCTGGCCGACGTCGCCGAGCAGACCCCGGCCCTGGAGGCGGCGCTGGAGCAGGCCAACGCGGCCGCCACGCCCACCACCCGGCTGCACGGGGTCGGCGCGGCGTACTGGACCGACATGGGCGCCAAGGAGCACCTGCGCTGGGTGATGCCCGAGCCCGAGCAGGACCTGCTCGACGCGCTGTCGCGGTTGCACGCCGCCGGCCGGGACCGGCTCGTCCCGGGGTCTCGGCTGGTGGGCATGTTCCGCGCCCACGGGCTGCTGGCCCCCGTGTGGGACCTGGCGCCCGGCACGGGCGCCGACGCGCTGCAGGGCCCGGCGGAGGAGTTCGCGAAGACGCTGCAGGAGGCTCTGGCCGACGGCTCCCCGCTCACCCAGGACGAGCGTGCGGCCCGCTCGGGGCTGGCGAACCGGCAGCTGACGATCCGGTGACCGAGGATTTCACCTGCGACACGCCATGGGGGCGGCGGTTCCAGTTGTCAGCCTCTCCGCCGAGGGCGTAGATTCCGAATCGCCCGGCCGTTGTTGCATCCCCCGTCAGCAACGGCCGGGCTCTCTGCGTACCGAGCCTCCGGCCTCAGGTGAGGATCTCGGTCGCGGTGACCCCGGCGAGCACCAGGCAGATCGCCGCCCCCGCGTAGTGCAGCACGTGGAGCGGGATCCAGCGGAGCAGGGCACTGCCCAGCACCACCGCGAGCCCGCTGACCACCAGCAGCGCCGAGAGCGCCCCCACGAAGACGCTCACGGGGTCGTGGTACTTCGCCACCATCGTGAGGGTCAGCAGCTGCGACAGGTCCCCCCACTCGGCGGCGAAGAGCACCAGGAAGCTGGCCAGGACCACCTTCGCCCCGTGCACGTCGCCGGCCTTGGCGGCGTACTCCTCCCCGTCCTCGGCGGCGGAGTGGTGGCTGCGGCCCTCGCGGAACAGCACCACGGCACCGATCAGGAACAAGGTGAGCGCCAGCAGCTGGACGGCGGTGGTGGGCAGCAGCGAGGCGACCTTCCCCAGCAGCACGGCGATCCCGGTCTGCAGGGCGAACGCCAGGCCCACCCCGAGCCAGACCAGGACCGGCCGGTACCGCGTGGAGAGCACCAGCGTGGCGAGGAAGGTCTTGTCGGGCAGCTCGACGAGGAAGATGGCCACGAAGGCGAGCCCGGCGACGGCAGGGTCCACCTGCTACTCGGCGCCGAGGTGGATGCGTCGCTCGGGGGCGGCGGGGTAGACCCCGAGGATCTTCACGTCGGTGGTGAAGAACCGCAGCTCCTCGAGCGCCCGCTTGACCGGCAGGTCCTCGGGGTGGCCGTCGACCTCGGCGAGGAACTGGGTCGCCGAGAACTGGCCACCGACCATGTAGCTCTCGAGCTTGGTCATGTTCACCCCGTTGGTGGCGAAGCCGCCCAGCGCCTTGTAGAGCGCCGCGGGGAGGTTGCGCACGTGGAAGATGAACGAGGTCACCACGGGGCCGTTGCCGGGCTCGGCCTGCACCAGGTCCCGGGAGAGGACGACGAACCGGGTGGTGTTGTGCTCCTCGTCCTCCACCTCCTCCCGCAGGATCACCAGCCCGTAGGTCTCCGCGGCCAGCGGCGGGGCGATCGCGGCCTGCGTCACGTCGCCGGCCTCCGCCACCTCACGAGCCGCGCCGGCGGTGTCGCCGGCGATCACCGGGCGCAGCCGGAGCTCGCGGATCACCTTGCGGCACTGTCCCAACGCGTGCACGTGGCTGTGCACCGTCTTGATCGTCTCCAGCGACGAGCCCGGCACGCCCATGAGCGTGAACTGGATGCGCAGGAAGTGCTCACCGATGATGTGGAGGGTCGAGTGCGGCAGGAAGTGGTGGATGTCGCTGACCCGGCCGGCCAGCGAGTTGTCGATCGGGATCATCGCGAGGTCCGCCTCACCGTTCTCCACCGCGGAGAAGACGTCCTCGAAGGACGGGCACGGCACCGCCTCCCAGTCCGGGTAGTGCTGCTTGCACACGAGGTGGGAGTTGGCGCCGGGCTCTCCCTGGTAGGCGATGCGTCGCGGGCTCACCGGCCCATTTTCCCATGCCTGAGGACCTAGGCTCGCATCCATGTCCGACGTGCTCGCCGTGCTGGCGCTTCTGCTGTCCGTGCTCGCCCTGGTCCTGGCCGCGCTCGTGTGGAGGCGCGTCGGACCGGGGCGGGCCGTCGGCCCGGAGGAGCTCGAGGTGGTGCCGGAGGACGTGCTGGGGCTGCGCCAGGAGGTGGCGGCCCTGCGGGCGGAGGCCCGGCTGGCCGTCCGTCACGTCGCCGTCGTCAGGTACGACGCCTTCCCCGACGCCGGCGGCCTGCTGTCCTGGTCGGTGGCCCTCCTCGACGACCGCGGCGACGGGGTGCTGCTCACCTCCATCAACGGTCGGAGCGAAGCGCGGACCTACGCCAAGAACGTCACCGGCTGGACCGGCCAGCAGCTCTCGCCCGAGGAGGCGCAGGCGGTCGGCGCCGCACGCCCGTAGGAGGCCTCCGCCGCGCCGGTCAGCGCGGGACCCGGACCAGCACGCGGCCGTGCAGGCACTCCATCCGCAGCTCGCGGCCCGAGCCGACCGAGTCGCCGTCCAGCTGCCGCGGGATGTCCGACACCGACCGCAGCACCACGGTCCGGCCGGTCATCCGGTTGATGGTCTCGTCGGTCCTCCGCCCCTTGGTGAGCACCCGCACCGCCAGCGGGATCCAGGAGAAGAAGCTCTTGGGGTGCAGCACCACCACGTCGAGAAGACCGTCGTCGATCGCGGCGTCCGGAAGCAGCGGCATCCCCGCCTGGAGGTGGCCGACGTTGCCCACCACCACGGTGCGCGCCCAGTGCCGGGTGAACTCGCCGCCGTCGACGGAGATGTCGACCCTCCGGGCGGGGAACATCAAGGACCTGAGCGCGGAGATCACGTAGGCGATCCAGCCCACCCGCTTCTTGATGTCCTCGTTGACGCCTTCCATGATCGCCGCGTCGAAACCCATGCCGGCCATCACCATGAAGTGCGTGTCCGCCAGGCCGTCCCCGCTGACCTCCACCAGGTCGATCGCCCGGTCCTGGCCGTTCAGCCCCACGTCCAGGGCCGCGCGCAGGTACAGCGGGATCTCCAGGTTCCGGGCCAGCAGGTTCCCGGTCCCCGCCGGGACGATCCCCACCGGGATGCCCGTGCCGGCCAGCTCGGCGCACACCTCGCGCACCGTGCCGTCGCCGCCGCAGACCAGCACCAGGTCGGCTCCGGCGAGGGCGGCGTCGTGGGCCATGCCGGTGCCGGAGTCCTCGACCGTCGTGAAGTACCACAACGGGGCACCCCAGCCCGCCTCGCTGGCCAGGGACGAGACCAGCGCCCGGAACTGGCCCACGCTGTCGACCTTGACCGGGTTGAGCACGACGGCCAGCCGGCGCTGCGACGTGTACACCTCCGGCAGCGGCTCGGTCGTCTCCACGATGCGGCGTGGGCGGGGGTCGAACACGGCCAGCCCGGCCAGCACCACGCTGGCGCCCAGCAGTGAGCCGCCGATCACGTCGGTCGGGTAGTGGCGCCCGAGCAGCACCCGGTCCAGGCACACCAGCAGCCAGAACGAGAGCACCACGAGGGTGACCGCTCGCCGGGTGCTGGCCCGCCGCAGGAAGAGCTGGGCGAGCACGATGAGGACGCCGGCGTACGCCGCGGCTGACGAGGCGTGGCCGGACGGGAAGGACTTCGACTCCAGCAGGTGCAGGCTGTCCTGCCACTGCGGACGGTCCCGCCCGACCCACAGCTTCACGGCGGTGGTGAGCAGCGAGGTCACCACCATCACGCCGACGGCGTACGCCGCCGCCCGACGCTGGTGGAGCACCAGCAGCCAGACGGCGAGCGCGGCAGTCAGGATCGCAGCGCCGACGGTGCCGAAGCCGACCTCGATCGCCCGGAGCACGTGCCACAGCCAGTCGTGCCGGTCCGCCCAGGCCTCCGCGTGCTCACCCCAGGTGTCCAGTCCGTCGAGGGGGGCGCGGTCGTGGGTGACCAGGACGCCGAGCACCACCAGCGCGAGGGCGCACACCCCGGCCCAGGCGGCGAGGGCGCGGCGGGAGCGATCGTGCACGCAGCGAGTATGCCTGGCCGGCGGGCGTCGATCGTCGCCGGTGGCGGCGGATAGCCTTGCGCGCATGATCGATCCCCGCCTGCTCCGTGACGACCCCGACCGCGTCCGCGCGGGTCAGGCCAAGCGTGGCCTGTCCACCGACGTCGTGGACCAGGCCCTCGTCGCGGACGAGGCCCGGCGGTCGGCGATCGGCGCCTTCGAGGCGCTGCGTGCCGAGCAGAAGCAGCTGGGCCGGCGGGTGGCGACGGCGGCGGGCGAGGAGAAGACCGCGCTGCTGGTGCGCACCCGGGAGCTGGCCGCCGAGGTGAAGGCGGCCGAGGCCCGTCAGGGCGAGGCCGTGGAGGGCTGGCGCCAGGCGCTGATGGCCATCCCCAACGTGGCCGCCGAGGAGGCTCCGGCAGGCGGCGAGGACGACTTCGTGGTGCTGGAGACCGTCGGCACACCACGGGACTTCGCCGCCGAGGGGTTCGAGCCGCGCGACCACATCGAGCTGGGGCGGCTCCTCGGCGCGATCGACCTGGACCGTGGGGCCAAGGTGTCGGGGGCCCGGTTCTACTTCCTCACCGGGGTCGGCGCCCGGCTGGAGCTCGCGCTGATCAACCTCGCCATGGAGCAGGCGTGGGAGGCGGGCTTCACGCAGGTGATCGCCCCGTCGCTGGTCAAGCCCCGGGCGATGGACGGCACCGGCTTCCTCGGCCAGGCCGCGGACGACGTGTACCGGATCGAGGGCGAGGACCTCTACCTGGTCGGCACCTCCGAGGTGCCCATGGCGGCGTACCACTCCGACGAGATCCTCGACGCCGGTTCTTTGCCGCGTCGTTACGCCGCGTTCAGCCCCTGCTTCCGGAAGGAGGCAGGATCGCACGGCAAGGACACGAAGGGCATCATCCGGGTGCACTGGTTCGACAAGGTGGAGATGTTCGTCTACTCGACCCTCGAGGACTCCTACGCCGAGCACGCGAGGCTGCTGACCTGGGAGAAGGAGTTCCTCGACAAGCTGGAGCTCGCCTACCGGGTGATCGACGTGGCCGCCGGGGACCTCGGCCTCTCGGCACAGCGGAAGTTCGACTGCGAGGCGTGGATCCCCACGCAGGGGAAGTACCGCGAGCTGACCTCGACCTCCAACTGCACCGACTTCCAGACCCGGCGGCTCGACATCCGGGGCAGGTTCCCGGCCGGGGACGGCGGCACCGAGGTGCGCCCGATCGCCACCCTCAACGGCACGCTGTGCGCGATGACCCGCGCGATCGTCGCCGTCCTGGAGACCCACCAGCAGGCCGACGGGTCGGTGCGGGTCCCGGCTGCGCTGCAGCCGTGGCTGGGCTGCGAGGTCCTGGAGCCGGTCGGTGGGTGAGCAGCACGGCCGCGGGGACCAATCGGCCTCCTCCGGGTGGCGCCCGCGGCTGGTCGCCCTCGACATCGACGGCACGCTGCTCACCTGGGTCGACGGTGCCCAGGCCCACGAGGAGGTGCCCCCGGCGGTGGCGTCCGCCGTCCGCCGGGCCCAGGCCGCAGGCGCGCACGTCGTGCTGGCCAGCGGCCGTTCCCCCCACGCGATGACGCCGGTCGCGGACCGGCTCGGCCTGCTCGACGACGCCGCCGGACCCCTGTGGGTGGTCGCCTCCAACGGAGCGGTCGTCTTCCGCTACCCACCGCTGGAGGTCGTCCACGAGGAGACCTTCGACGCGCGCCCGGCCGTGTCGGCGGTGCTGCAGCACCACCCGGAGGCGCTGGTGGCCGTCGAGGAGCGCGGGGTCGGCTACCGCGTGAACCGGCACTTCCCCGAGGGGGAGCTCACCGGGGACATGATCCTCGCCGACGTCGACGAGCTCATCGAGGAGCACGTCAGCCGTGTGATCATCCGCGACCCCTCCGCCACCGCCCAGGACTTCATCGACCTGGCCGCCCGGCTCGGCCTGCACGGCACGGACTACGTCGTCGGCTGGACGGCCTGGCTGGACCTCGCCCCGCTGGGGGTGACCAAGGCCTCCGGCCTGGAGTACGTCGCCCACGAGCTGGGCGTCACCGCTCACGAGGCGCTGGCCATCGGCGACGGCCGCAACGACATCGAGATGCTCCGCTGGGCCGGGCGCGGGGTGGCGATGGGCCAGGCTGTGGAGGAGGTCCGGGCCGCGGCCGACCACGTCACCGGCACGGTCCACGAGGACGGCGCCGCCCAGGAGCTGGCCCGCTGGTTCCCCGTCGACGGCGCGGCCGGTGCCTGACCGCCTGCCGGTCGGACCGCCCCGGCTGGTCGCCACCGACCTGGACGGCACGCTGGTCCACTCCGACGGCAGTGTCACGACCCGCACCCGCACGGTCCTGGAGCGGCTGAACCGGCGCGGCGTGCCGGTGGTGTTCGTGACCGGTCGACCGCTGCGCTGGGCGGTCGAGGTGTTCGAGCACGTCGGCGACCACGGCCTCGCGGTGGTCGCCAACGGGGCACTGGTGTGGAACGTGCCGGCCCACGCGGTGCACCGTGAGCGGCTGCTGGACCCGGCGACGGGGCTGGAGGTGTGCCGCCGGATCCGGCGGGCCGTCCCCGGCAGCACTTTCGCGGTCGAGACCATGGACGGGATCGCCCTGGAGCCGGCGTTCCTGGAGCGGCACCAGGTCCCTCCGGGCAGCAGACGCGGCACCGTCGAGCAGCTGCTCGACCGGCCGGCGGTCAAGCTGCTCGCCCGGCACGAGGATCTCCCGGCACAGGTGTTCTGGGACGCCGCGGAGGCGGTGGTCGGCGACCTGGCGGTGATCACCTGGTCCTCTGCCACCGCGCTGCTGGAGATCAGCGCCGCGGGCGTGACCAAGGCCTCCACGCTGGCCCTGGTGTGCGCCGAGCTGGGGGTGGCGCCGGCGGAGGTGGTGGCGTTCGGCGACATGCCCAACGACCTCCCGATGCTGCGCTGGGCGGGGACGTCGTACGCCGTGGCGAACGCCCACCCATCGGTGCGCGCGGCCGCCGGCGCGGTGGCCCCCGGCAACGACGAGGACGGGGTGGCCGCCACGCTGGAGCGGCTCTACGACCTGTGACCGTGCTCGGGTCGCCGGTGACCCGTAGGGTGGGCGGGTGCACGCCGCGTTGACCTCCCCCGCCCGACGGGCGCTGGCGGTGGTGGCGCTCTGCGGGGCGGCCCTCCTCGCGGCGGCGGGGTCGGTGGCAGCGTCCCCGGCGGACGGGGTGCGGCAGAACGCGAAGCGGGCCGACGCGGTGTTCACCGCCACGGTGACCGCCTCGGTGCCGGCCACCGTCGGTGTGGGCGGCCGAGCGCACCGGGTGCTCCGCTACACCGCCGAGGTCGACCGGATCTACCAGGGCGACGTGAGCGACTCGCCCGTGGTCATCACCGCCGACCTGTCGGCCCCAGGGTGCTCGCTCGGCCGGGTGCCGACCGGTGAGCCCTGGGTCTTCTTCGTCAACGGCCGGGGCACCCGCTTCGTCGGCAACACCTGCGCGGGCAGCCGACCGGCCACCAACGCCTACACCGCCCTGCTCGAGAGGGTGCTGGGCCCGCCGCGGGTGCTGGTGGAGCCGGTGGTCGAGCCGCCCCCGCTGGAGTTCACCGACGAGGGGGCGGCTGCCCCGCTGCCCCTGGGCCGGCTGGTGGCTCCCGGCGCAGCCCTGGTGATCGTCGGGATGCTGGGCCTGGCGCTGGTACGCCGCCGGGTCTAGCGGCTGCTCACAGGTACATGCCGCCGGAGCTCCCCGGGACCTGCGGGGGCGTGGGGGACCCCGACGGCTCCTGCACCGGGTGCGGCATGCCGGCGGGCAGGGCGCGCCGCATCTGCTCGAGCTGGGCCCGCGCGGCGATCTGCTGGGCGTAGATGGCGGTCTGGATGCCGTGGAAGAGGCCCTCGAGCCAGCCGACGAGCTGGGCCTGAGCGATCCGCAGCTCCCCCTCGCTGGGGGTGGCCTCGTCGGTGAACGGCAGGGAGAGGCGCTCCAGCTCCTCCACCAGCTCGGGCGCGAGCCCGCTCTCCAGCTCCTTGATGGACGCGCGGTGGATCTCCTTCAGGCGGGCGCGGCTGGCCTCGTCCAGCGGTGCCGCCTTCACCTCCTCGAGGAGCTGGCGGATCATGCTGCCGATGCGCATCACCTTCGCCGGCTGCTCCACGAGGTCGGTGAGCTGACGCTGGCCCTCGTCCTCCTCGCGCTCCTCGGCGCCCAGCTCGCGCACCATCTCGGCAGGGATGGTGCCGATCGGCTGGCCGTCGGGGCCGATCACCACGACCCGTTCGCCGGAGTCCTCGGTCTCGGACCCCTCGGGCTGCGAAGGCTGCTCAGTCATGGCTCCACCTTAGAGGCTGCCCCCGAGGGGTCACACCGTGAGCAGGATCTTGCCGGTGTGCTCGCCGGCCTCCATGGCTGCGTGCGCGGCGGCCACCTCGGTGAGCGGCATGTCGGTGTGCACCACCGGACGCACGACGCCGTCGGCCACGAGCGGCCACACGTGCTCGACCACGCCCCGGCACACCGCCGCCTTCTCCTCGGTCGGCCGGGCGCGCAGGGTGGTGGCCGCGACCGCGGCCCGTTTGGACATCAGGGCCCCGAGGTCGAGCTCGGCCCGAGCGCCTCCCTGCAGCCCGATGACCACCAGTCGACCGTTGGGCGCGAGCGCGGCCACGTTGCGGGCGAGGTACTTCGCGCCCATGTTGTCCAAGATCACGTCGGCGCCGTCGGTGGCGCCTGTCACCACCTCGACGAAGTCCTCCTCCCGGTAGCTGATCGCCCGCTCGGCCCCGAGCGCGACACAGGTCGCCAGCTTCTCGGGGGAGCCTGCGGTGGCGAAGACCCGGGCTCCCAGCGCGTGCGCCAGCTGGATCGCGAACGTGCCGATGCCCCCGGCCCCGCCATGGACCAGGAACACCTCCCCGGGACGCAGCCCGGCGACCATGAACACGTTCGACCACACCGTGCAGGCGACCTCGGGCAGAGCGGCGGCGCGGACCAGGTCGAGGTCTCCGGGCACCGGCATCACCTGCCCGGCCGGTACCACGACCCGGGTCGCGTACCCGCCGCCGGCCAGCAGCGCGCACACCCGGTCCCCGACCTGCCAGCCGGTCACCGCGGAGCCCACGTCCGCCACGGTCCCGCTGCACTCCAGACCGAGCACGTCCGACGCCCCGGGAGGCGGCGGGTAGAAGCCCCGGCGCTGCAGCAGGTCGGCCCGGTTCACCGCGGTCGCCGCCACCTCGACGAGCACGTCGTGCGGTCCGGGCCGGGGGTCGGGTCGCTCCTGGAGCCGCAGGACCTCGGGACCGCCGGGCTCGGTGGCGGTCACGGCGAGCACGCGCTCACCCCTCGTCGAACGACTCGCCGGTGTGGTCCACCTGGCTGTCGTCGGGAACCTCGTCGTCCACGTCGTCGGGGTCCGGGGCGCCCGCGGGGCGGTCCCATCCCTCGGCCAGCGCCTGCGCTCTCCCCGCCAGCGCCTCGACGGTCTCCGGGTCGGCGTCGGTGGCACCCGCGGCGTACCCGAGCAGGTACGCCGTGATCGGCGCCGCAGGCCGCTCCACGTTGTGGGCCGCGCTCTTGGCGAGGTCCAGGATCAGCCCCTCGTCCACCTCGGTGTCCAGGTCGAGCACGTCGCAGAGCTCATCGATCCAGTCGTGCAGGTTCACGGGGCCAGAATTGCCTCCGGCGCGTCGGGAGGCAAGTCCTGGGGCGGCATGAGCACGGTCACACCGTCAGTCCTCGGTGACAGGCGCCCGGGGGACTCCGTCGGCCAGGTCGGCCCACGTGTCGACGTCGCGACCCTCCTCTCCCCGGGCGGGGACGTCGACGAGGTCCAGCGTGGCGAGCAACCGGTGC
>NZ_DAOMFK010000016.1:0-19343 GCF_035429765.1 Nocardioides sp.
CGCGGATCGCCGACGTGACCCACGGGGCGGCGGCCGTCGCGGTGGGCACGGCCGCGGCCGCCACCGGGGGCGGCGTCCTCGTCGTGGTGCTCACCGTGCTCGCCGCGTTGGCCGTCCCGGCCTTCGTGCGCTACCGGGTGGTGCGTGCCGGCTGACCTGGAGCCGTCCGGGCCGGGGCCGTCCGGGCCGGGGCCGTCCGGGATCATGGGGGTATGACCTCCCGGCTCCCCCTCGGCGTGCATGCCGTCGACCGGCTGATGAAGGCGAACCCGGCCCTCTCGGTGGCGAACATGACCGCCGAGCAGCTGGCCCGCGTCCAGGCCACGGTGATCCCCGACGGTGGCCTGGCCAGCCTGGTGCTCGGGCGTCTCCAGCGCGGCGTGTCGGTCGAGACCACGGCGTACGACGCCCCGCACGGCCCGGTGCCGCTGCGCGTCTACACGCCCACCCGCCGGGGTGGGCCGCGGCCGGTGGTGCTGAACATCCACGGCGGCGGCTTCGCCCTGGGCAGCGCCCGGCAGTGCGACTGGAGCAGCAGCGTGGTCGCCCGCGACCTCGACGCCGTGGTGGTGTCCGTCGACTACCGGCTGGCGCCGACCCACCGGTTCCCCGCCGCCGTCGAGGACTGCTACGGCGCCCTGCTGTGGGTCCACGAGCACGCGTCCCGGCTCGGCGGCGACCCGTCGCGGATCGGCGTGATGGGGGACAGCGCCGGCGGGAACCTCGCGGCGGTGGTCGCGATCATGGTGCGCGAGCAGGGCGGCCCGGTCCTCAGGCACCAGGCCCTGCTCTACCCCGCGACGGATCTCACCGACGAGATCCGGGAGACGCCGGCCTACCGCAGGAACGACCACGGGATCGTGCTCTCCCACGCCGACCTCGACGTGTTCCACCGCCACTACGTCACCGACGACCTCGACCCCTACGACTGGCGCCTCTCCCCGCTGCGCGCCCCGGACCTGACCGGTCTGCCGCCGGCCGTGGTCGTCGTCGCGGGCCTCGACCCGCTGCACGACGCCGGCGTGCAGTACGCCGAGGCGCTGGCGGCTGCGGGGGTACCGGTGGTCGTCGAGGACTTCCACCGGATGCCGCACGGGTTCCTGAGCTTCCCCTACCTGAGCAGGAGTGCCCGGCCGGCCATGGCGGCCGTCGTCCGCTCCCAGCGGGCAGCTCTCGGCAGCGGCTTCTAGGATCGGACCATGCGTCTGTTCCTCGTCCGGCACGCCCAGACCCCCTCGAACGTCGTGGGGGCGCTGGACACCGCGGCTCCCGGCGCCGGCCTCACCGAGCTCGGACGGCGCCAGGCGGCTGCGGCCGGGGCGGTCCTGTCCGAGCGGGGGGTCCAGCATGTGCACGCCTCCCCGCTGGTGCGCACCCAGCAGACCGCGGAGCCGCTGGCCACCACGCTCGGACGGCCCTCGGCCGTGCACGACGGGCTGGCCGAGATCGGAGCCGGCGACCTGGAGATGCGCACCGACCCGGAGGCGCTGCGGGCCTACGGCACAGCGGTCCTCGGCTGGTTGGCAGGCGACCTGGACGTCCGCGTGGGCGGCGGCGGCAACGGTCACGAGTTCCTCGAGCGGTACGACGCGGCGGTCCTCGCGATCGCCGAGGCAGCGGCGGGTGCGACCGCTGCGGCGTTCAGCCACGGTGCCGCCATCCGGACCTGGGTCGCCCTGCGGGTGGTCAACCCCGAGGACCTGCTGCGCCTGGCCGGCACTGCCGGACCCGGGGCCGGGCTGCGCAACACCGGCTGCATCGTGCTCGACGGCGACCCCGAGCGCGGGTGGCGTGCCGTCGCCTGGGAGAACGTGCCGCTGGGCGGCGCCGAGCTGGACACCCCGGACCCCTTCGACACCGCGGCGGCACCGGCCTAGTCCGGCGGCGCTCGACCTGCTGGTCCGGTGGCCTGGTCGCGTAGAGTCCCGCCCGGGGGCCTCCGGCCGAGGCCCGGCGGTCACGTTCATGGGGGAGTGGCGCAGGTGGGAACCAGGGCCAGGGTCGTGCTCGCGTTGGCGGGCCAGCTCGCACTGCTGGTCGTGCTGGCTCAGCCGGCACCCGTCCACGCGGACCCGGACTCACGCCCCGGCACCGTCGCCGAGCGGCCGCGGGACGCGGGCGTCCACGTCGCCGACGGCGAGGTCCGCACCGTGGCCCAGGTGGGCGACTCGGTCGTGCTCGGGGGCACCTTCACCACGGTGGGTCCGGTCACGCGGGGTGCGGTCGGGGTGGTCGACACCACCCAGAAGTCGTTCCGGCCGGGCTTCCCCGACGTGGTCGGCGTGGTCCGCGCCGCGGTCGCCGACGGCGCCGGCGGCTGGTACCTCGGGGGCTCGTTCACCACAGTCGGGGGCCAGGACCGCACGAACCTGGCCCAGGTGACCGCCGACGGCCAGGTCACCTCCTTCGACCCCGCCCCGAACGGGCCCGTCCACGACCTGGCCACCACGCCCGGCGGCGGACTGGTGGTGGGCGGCGGGTTCTCCTCGGTCGCCGGCGGCGGTGCGAACGGGGTGGCCTCGCTGACCGCGGCCGGCGCGCTGCGCTGGGGTGGCACGGTGACCGGCGGCCCGGTCCGCGCGCTCGCGCTCTCCGAGGACCGCACGCGGGTCTTCGTCGGCGGTGAGTTCTCCCAGGTCGGCGGCGTGCTCACCCGTCGCCTTGCCGCCCTGGACCTGGCCACCGGAGCCCGTGACGCCGGCTTCGCCGTCGGCGTACCCAACCAGCCGGTGTACGACCTCGAGGTCCGCCCCGGGGGCAGCCTGCTGCTGGGCGGCGCCTTCACCGCCGTCGGCGGGGTGGCCCGGGTGCGACTGGCCGAGGTCGACGCCACCAGCGGCGTGCTGGGACAGCTCAACGTCGCGGTCAACAACACCGTCAACGACCTCGAGCTCGACGACGCCGCGGGCGTGGTCTACCTCGGCGGGGCGTTCGGCCAGGTGGGTGGCGTGACCCGCAACCGGGTGGCCGGCGTCTCGCTCACCGGCCCGGGCGGGGTCACCCCGCTGTCGGTGCCCGGGCTCACCGGCACCGTGGCTGCCCTGGCCCTGGACGGTGCCGGCGGGCTCTACCTCGGCGGGTCCTTCCAGGTCACCCCCGAGAAGGACAACCCGGCGGTGCTGGCCAAGGTCGCGCTCGCCTCGAGCACGGTCTCGGCCGTGGTGCCCTACTACCAGACCCCCCGATCCCTCGCCCGGCCCCCGCAGAGCGGGGTCAGTGGCGCGCTGGCCCTCGTGCGCCGCGGCGCGGACCTGCTGGTCGGAGGCGACTTCTCCGACTACGGCGCCACCACGCGCAACGGGCTGGCGGCCTACGACCTGGCCACCGGGGCGCTGCGCGCCGACTTCGACCCCGCCCCCAACGGCCAGGTCAACGTGGTCAAGCCGTCGGCGAGCTCCACGGCCGTCTTCGTCGGCGGCGAGTTCACCACGATCGCCGGCGAGGCCCACAGCCGGATCGCCAAGCTGGACGTCGCCACCGGCCGCAACGTCCCCGGCTTCACCGCCTCCGCGAGCTCCTACGTCAAGGACCTGGCCGTGCGCACGGACGGTCGGACCGTCTACGTCGGCGGCAACTTCGACAGCGTCAACGGCGCCCCGGCGAGCCGGCTGGTCGCCCTGGACGCGACCACCGGCGCGACCCTCCCCGGCTTCAGCATGCCGCTCACCGCCCCCACCAACGACAACACCGAGGGTGGGCTCCGCGCGATGGCGCTGTCCGCGGACGAGAGCCGGCTGATGGTGATCGGCAACTTCCGCCGGGCCGCCGGCGAGGACCGTCCCCTGGTGGCCCAGATCGACGTGTCGGGCCCGGTGGCGACCCTCACCCCCTGGCGCACCGACCTCTACGACCAGCCCTGCGCCCGCAGCGGCAAGGTCGGCTTCATGAGGGACGTGGACATCTCCCCCGACGGCGAGACGGTGTACGTCGTGAGCGCCGGCCACTTCTACTACCCGGCCTGCGACTCGCTCAACGCGTTCCCGATGGCGCCGGCCGCCCAGGTGGAGCCGCTGTGGACCGACAAGGTGGGCGACACCATGGAGGCCGTCGCCGCGGACCGGGACGCGGTCTACCTCAGCGGCCACTTCCGCTACCTGGAGACCGAGACCCGCACCCAGCCCCGTTTCCAGATCGCCGCCGTGGACCCCGACACCGGGGAGGGGCTGAGCTGGAGCCCCGACGCGGGCGGCTTCCGCGGCGTGCTCGCTCTGGAGCTGAGCCCGGCCGGCCTCCTGGCGGGCAGTGACGGGGACGCCTTCGGGGTGGTCAACCACGGCCGCAACGCCTTCTGGCCCAACCCGAGCCCTGGCATCGAGGTGCGTAGCGCGCCCAGCCGGCCGTGGGTGCTCGCCCCTTCGGGCACGGTCACGACCCGGGTCCGCGTGCAGAACACGTTCGTCGACCGGAGCGTCACGCTGACCGCGCTCAGCGACTCCCGCCGCGGCGACCTGGACGGGTCGGGCGGCTGCACGCTGCCGCAGACGCTCCAGGCCGGTGAGGTGTACTCCTGCACGACTGCTCCCGAGGTGGTCGGGGGGACCGCCCCCACCGAGGTGAGCAGCACGGTCACCGCCACCGCCGACGCGGGAGGCGCCACCGTCACCGACACCGACACCGCGGTGGTGGAGGTCATCGCCGCCGCCCCGGTCTTCCGGCTGCGGACCGTCGTCGGGCCCGGTCAGGTCGCCTACCCGGGCGGCACCGTCCGGTTCGGCGTCACGCTGATGAACCTCGACCTCGAGCGGCAGGCCACCGTCACGGGTCTGACCAGCCCGGCCTTCGGCGACCTCTCCAGCGAGTGCGGACTGCCCCGGGTCGTGGGCCCCAACCGGCTGTGGTCGTGCCACGTCGACCGTGACGTCTCCGGGTCGGTCGGATCCAAGCCGGCGTACGCCTTCACCGCCACCGCGAGCTACCCCGGGGAGACGCTCACGTCCACGTCCTCCCAGACGGTGACCATCAACCCTCCTGTCGGCGGCACCAAGGTGCTCGCGGTGGTGGCCAACCCGGCGGCCCCGAGCGCCACGGACCGTCAGGTCACCGACCGGCTGGAGGACGACTTCACCGTCACCTACATCGACGACAACACCGTCCAGCCCGCCGACGTCTCAGCGGACTACTCCTACGTCGCGCTCTACCCCAGCGTCGCGGAGGCCAAGCTCGGCAACCGCCTGCGCGGCCTGGACCGGCCGGTTCTGGTGCTGCACCACCGCACGCTCGACGAGATGGGGATGACCGCGGTGGGCGCGAACGGCGCCTCCTCGGCGACCCAGGTGGTGGTCCAGCGCCCCATGCACCCGCTCTCGACCACGCTGTCCGGGACGGTCACCGTCAACCGGGCGGCGAAGAACATCGGCTACGGGCGTCCGACCGGCTCAGCGCGCGTCGTCGCGGCGCTCCCGGGCGGGGACCCCACCGAGTTCGTCTACGACACCGGGGACCCGATGACCGTCGGCACGGCGCCCGCCTGCCGGGTGTTCGTGGGCGCCAACAACACCAGCAAGTACAACCCGACCGCCTGGTCGCTGCTGAGGAGGGCGGCGGCCTACACCGCCCAGGACTGCGGCCGGAACATGCTGTGGACTGCTGCCGGCAACGGCACGGCGGTCTACCCCGGCGACGGCAACCAGGCGGCGACCGTCGGCTTCAGTGTGCCGTGGGGCCTGGCCATCGACGCCCAGGGGCGTGTCTACGTGGCCGACGCGGGGACGCACACCGTGCGCCGCATCGGCACGGGCGGCCTGGTCACCACGTTCGCCGGCACCGGAACGGCCGGCAGCACCGGCGACGGCGGGCTCGCCACCAGCGCCCGGTTGAACTCCCCGACCCGGTTGACCTTCGACGACGCGGGCAACCTCTACATCGCCGACTCCGGCAACCACCGGATCCGCAAGGTGACCCCGGCCGGCCTCATCTCCACCGTGGCCGGTACGGGCACCGCCGGCAGCACCGGCGACGGCGGACCCGCGACCAGCGCCCGGCTGCGCAACCCCTACGACGTCGCGTTCGGGCCGGACGGCAGCCTCTACATCGCCGACCGTGGCAACCACCGCATCCGCAGGGTCGACCCGGCCGGCACCATCACCACCGTGGCCGGCACCGGAACCGCTGGCTACAACGGCGACGACATCCCGGCCACCACGGCACGTCTGAACAGCCCCTACAGCGTCGACGTGGACGCGGAGGGCACCGTCTACATCGCCGACTACGACAACGAGCGGGTGCGGGTGGTTGACGCCAACGGCGTCATCCGCACCTTCGCCGGCACCGGGGTGGCCAGCATCGACGGCGACGGGGGCCCGGCCACCGAGGCGGGGCTGCACAAGCCGCAGTACGTCCAGGTGACCCCGGCCGGGGACGTCTACATCAGCGAGTCCAACAACAACCGGGTCCGGCTGGTGCACGACGGCACCATCGACACCCTGGCCGGCAGCGGCCAGTTCGGGTACGTCGGCGACGGCGGCTTCCCGCTCTTCTCCACCTGGAGCAGGCCGTCGGCGACCGTGCTCGACGCCCAGGGCGACCTGTGGGTCGCCGACCGGGGCAACCGCCGGGTCCGGGTGATCAACGCCAGCTGAGCCGCGCGGCGCCGCTCAGCCGGCGGCGAGGACGCTCGAGCGCGCCGAGACGAACGCCGCCACGCAGCGGCGGACGTCGGCCTCGGAGTGGGCCGCCGACAGCTGGACGCGGATCCGCGCCTGGCCGCGGGGGACCACCGGGTAGGAGAAGGCGATCACGTAGACCCCGTCGGCCAGCATCCGGTCGGCCACCTGGGTGGCCAGCCGGGCGCCGTCCTCGCCGGGGAACATCACCGGCGTGATCGGGTGCTCACCGGGGACCAGGTCGAACCCCGCCTCGGTCATCAGCTGCCGGAACAGGACGGTGTTGGCCGCCAGCCTCGCCCGCGCCTCGTCCTGCCCGGCCGCGAGCTCGAGCGCCTTGAGGGACCCGGCGGCGACCGACGGCGCGACCGCGTTGGAGAACAGGTAGGGACGCGCCCGCTGCCGGAGCAGGGCGACGATCTCGGCGTGGCCGCTCACGTAGCCACCCGACGCGCCCCCCAGGGCCTTGCCCAGGGTGCCGGTGAGGATGTCCACGCGGTCGGAGACCCCGAAGTGCTCGGGCGTGCCCCGTCCGTGCGGGCCGACGAAGCCGACGGCGTGGGAGTCGTCGACCAGCACCAGCGCGTCGTACCTCTCGGCCAGGTCGCAGATCCGGTCCAGCGGGGCGAGGTGCCCGTCCATCGAGAACACCCCGTCGGTGACGATGCAGCGCGTCCTGGCGTCCCCGGCCGCCACCAGCTGGGCCTCCAGGTCGGCCATGTCGCCGTTGCGGTAGCGGTAGCGCGCTGCCTTGCACAGCCGGATGCCGTCGATCAGCGAGGCGTGGTTGAGGGCGTCGGAGATGACCGCGTCCTGCTCGTCGAAGAGCACCTCGAAGACCCCGCCGTTGGCGTCGAAGCACGACGAGAACAGGATCGTGTCCTCGGTGCCGAGGAAGTCCGAGAGCGCGCGCTCGAGCCGCGTGTGCAGCTCCTGGGTGCCGCAGATGAAGCGGACGCTGGCCATGCCGAACCCCCACTCCTGCAGGGCCTGCGCCGCCGCGGCCACGACCTCCGGATGGTCGGCCAGGCCGAGGTAGTTGTTGGCGCAGAAGTTCAGCGCGTCCCCGGACACCGTGGTGATGTGGGCCGCCTGGGGCGAGGTCAGCTCTCGCTCGTGCTTGGTCAGGCCGGCGGACTCGATGTCGGCCAGCGTCGCCTGGAGCCGGGCCTGCAGCTCGCCGTACATGGGCATCTCCTTCGCGATGGTCAGGTCCAGTCGAGGATCACCTTGCCGCAGTGGCCCGACCCGATGGCCTCGAACGCCTCCGGCCACCGCTCGGCAGGCAGCCGGTGGGTGACCACCGAGTGCAGGGCCTCACGCAGCGGGGCCGAGGTCTGCAGCATCGCGCTCATGGCGTACCAGGTGTCGAACATCTCCCGGCCGTAGATGCCCTTGATGGTGATCATGTGGGTGATGACCCGGCTCCAGTCGATCGGGTACGGGTCGTGCGGCAGACCCAGCATCGCGACCCGGCCACCGTGGTTCATCGTGGCCAGCATCTCGGCGACCGCGCTCGGCGCCCCCGACATCTCCAGCCCGATGTCGAAGCCCTCCTTCATGCCCAGCTCGGCCATCGCCCCGCGCAGGTCGTGGGTCGCCGGGTTGAGCACCAGGTCGGCGCCGGCCGCCTTGGCCAGCTCCAGCCGGAACTCGCTGAGGTCGGTGACCACGATGTACCGGGCGCCCACGTGCCGGGTGATCGCGGTCGCCATCACCCCGATCGGCCCCGCGCCGGTGATCAGCACGTCCTCCCCGGCGATCGGGAAGGACAAGGCGGTGTGGGTCGCGTTGCCGAAGGGGTCGAACAGCGCACCCAGCTCGGGGTCGAGATCGTCGGGATGGACCCACACGTTGCCGGCCGGGATCACGACGTAGTCGGCGAAGGCCCCGTCCCGGTTCACACCGAGGCCGATGGTGTGGATGCACAGGTGGCGGCGACCGGCGCGACAGTTGCGGCAGGTGCCGCACACGATGTGGCCCTCTCCGGAGACGCGCTGGCCCTCCCGCACGTGCGTGACGTCGGCGCCCGTCGCGACGACCTCGCCGAAGAACTCGTGACCGATCGTCATCGGCGGGCGCACCACGGAGGCGGCCCAGTCGTCCCACTCGAACAGGTGCAGGTCGGTGCCGCACAGCCCGGTGCGCAGCACCCGGATCTTGACCTCGCCCGGGCCCGGCTCCGGCTCGGGAACCTCCAGCAGCTCCAGACCGGCCGCCGCAGACGTCTTCACCAGTGCCCGCATGCCCGCTCCTCCCAGGTCGCTCCCACTGTAGGGGCAGCGGTGGGGGCGCCGGCACCGGACGGGCCGGCCCCGCCTTCGGGGAAGGGGTCTCAGCCGCGGGCGAAGAGGCGGCTCATCCAGCCCGAGCCGGGCTCCTTGGGGTGGCCGACGCAGCGGTCGGCCTTCGGCACGCGGGACATCACCTGGTTCACGTGGTTGCCGCAGCCGGCCCACGTGGTCTTGCCGCACTTGCGGCAGCGAACGGCTCGGCACATGGCGGGGCTCCTTGTCTGGGGCAGTCTGGTGAGGTGTGGGGCTGGGGGTGGGTCAGTGGGAGACCGGCAGGCCGGTCTCGACCGGACGTCCCGACCGGATCCAGGCCTGGGTGCCGCCCAGCACGTTCCAGGCGTCGTACCCGGCCTGGCAGAGGGCGTCGGTGATCGCGCGGCTGCGGTTGCCGGTCGCGCAGATGACGAGCAGGCGCTTGTCGGCGTCCAGCTCGCCGAGTCGGGCACCGATCTGGCTCATCGGGAGCAGGACGGCGCCGGGCACGTGACCCTGGACGTACTCCACGGGCTCCCGGATGTCCAGGACCACCACACTGTCGTCGGCCTGGGAGGCGGCGAACTCGTCGAGGTCGATGTCGGGCATGCGAGAGTCTCCTGACGTGGCGGGGAATACCTCTGGGGGTATGGGTGTTGGCGAGACTAACACCCCCTGGGGTATCCTTCCAAACACGCAACGAAAGGGCAGGGCATGGCCGCCACCGCACTCGGACAGCACAACTTCGAGACCACCATCACCGACAACCAGATCGTCCTGGTCGACTTCTGGGCGTCCTGGTGCGGCCCGTGCCGCATGTTCGCGCCGATCTACGAGAAGGCCTCGGAGGAGCACCCCGACATCGTCTTCGGCTCGGTAAACACCGAGGAGGAGCAGGCACTCTCGGCCGCGGCCGGGATCAGCTCGATCCCCACGCTGATGGCTTTCAAGGACGGTTCGCTGGTCTTCGCCCAGGCCGGTGCCCTGCCGGCCCCCGCGCTGAGCGAGCTGATCGGCGCGGTGCGCGCCCTGGACATCGAGGCCGCGCGGGCCGAGGCCGCCGCCAAGGAGGCGTGATGGACCTGGATCCCGGCGAGATGACCCACGTGATCAACCGCATCAAGCGCGCCCAGGGCCAGCTCGGGGGCGTGGTGCGGATGCTGGAGGAGGGCCGCGACTGCGAGGCCGTGGTCACCCAGCTGGCCGCCGTCTCCAAGGCCCTCGACAAGGCCGGCTTCGCGATCGTGGCCTCCGGGATCCAGCAGTGCCTCACCAACCCCGACGACACCGGCGTGGACGTGAAGCGGATGGAGAAGCTCTTCCTCACCCTCGCCTGACGACCGGTTCCCTCAGCCCTCGAACAGGCAGAACGGGTGACCGACGGGGTCGATCATCACCCGGACGTCGTCCTGGGGCTGGTACGCCGCCACCGTGGCGCCCAGCTCCTCGGCGCGGCTGACCG
Source organism: Nocardioides sp. (assembly GCF_035429765.1). Classification (GTDB taxonomy): domain Bacteria; phylum Actinomycetota; class Actinomycetes; order Propionibacteriales; family Nocardioidaceae; genus Nocardioides. The sequence goes on from NZ_DAOMFK010000016.1 coordinate 10,332, forward strand.
CCGCCGTCAGGTCGCTGACGGCGATGTCGAGGTGCAGCTGCATCTGCTGCTCCCCGACCTCGGTCGGCCACGAGGGGCGCGCGTGGTGCGGCTCCTTCTGGAAGGACAGCCCGGTCCCGCCCCCAGGTGGGCGCAGCACCACCCAGTCGTCGTCCTCCTCGACGCTCTCCCACCCGAGCAGGCCCCGGTAGAACGCCGCCAGACCGCGTGGGTCGGGGGTGCCGAGCACCGTGGAGGTCAGCCGCAGCGCGAGGTCGCTCATGCCTCCCACGATAGGAACCGGGTCAACCGCAGCCGGTGGTCGCGTTGGTCACAGGTCGATGGCGCGGTTGACCCACACCGAGGTGACCTCCATCCCGACCTTCTCGTACAGCGACAGCGCCCCGGTCCGCGAGTCGGTGGAGAGCGTGGACCGGCTGGCCCCGTGGGCGCGCGCCTGCGCGAAGGCGTCGACCAGCAGCACCTGGGCGAGCCCCTGGCCGCGCTGGTCGCGGCGGACCGCGAGCCGTGCCACGAAGCCCTCCTGCTGCTCCTCGCCCGCGAGCTGGACCAGCACCGTGCCCACCACCGCGCCGGTGGGGTCGGTGACCACGCGCAACGTCCAGGGCTCGAACCCCGGCCGCTCGACCACGCTCGCCACGAAGTCGGAGTAGCGCTCGCGGTCCCGCTGCGACCACTCCAGGAAGGCGTCCTCGATCACCGTGTGGACGGCGGGGTACTCCGCCGGCTCGGCCGCCCGCACGGCGTACCCCTCGGGCAGCGGGCGCTCCTGGATGGCGCGTCCGAGTGGGAGCTCCAGCACCCAGCTGGTCCACCGCACCCGGTAGCCGAGCGCCGTCAGGAGCCGGTCGCCGGGCGAGCCCTCCGGCACCGGCATCCCGATGACCGTCGAGCCGTGGCGGCGGGCGTTGTCCTGCATCCAGTGGGCCAGGAAGGTGCCGATGCCGCGCCCGCGGTACGCCGGGTCGACGGCGGCGTCGCCGCGGCCGTGCGCGCTGGTCTCGGCGTACCCGACCAGGTGGTCTCCGTCGAAGACGCCGATGGTCCGTGCGGACACGTCATGGCTCGGCCGACGCCAGTCGGCGACGATGTCGGCCTCCTCGATGACCACCTCGCCGACGTCGGCGAGCTCCTGGGCGGCCATCACGCGCGTGACGGCCGGCTCGTCACCGGGGGCCAGCGGACGGGTGGTGAGGTCTGCTGGGATCGCCAGCGCGGGGGTCTCCACGGGAGTCTGAGGGGTTTCCACGCGGGTCATTCAACCGCGCCGGCCCCCGCCCCCGCCTCCCAATAACCGACCCGTCGCTGTGTGCCCGGTCCTCCCCAGGGTGGGGGGGGCAAACAGCGACGGGTCGGCGGGAAAACTGCGACGGGTCAGGCGGCGGGGGTCTGGATCGCCGAGACGTCGAACTGCAGCTTGATCTTCTCCGACACCAGGACGCCGCCGGTCTCGAGCGCGGCGTTCCAGGTCAGGTTCCAGTCCTTGCGGTTGACGGTCGTCTCGCCCTCGAAGCCGACGCGCAGGTTGCCGAAGGGGTCGCGCGCCGAGCCGGTGGACTCGAACTCGATCGTGACCGGACGGGTGACGTCCTTGATGGTCAGGTCGCCGGTGATGGTCCAGTCGTTCCCCTCACGCGCGACGTCGGTGGACACGAAGGTCATCTCCGGGTAGCTCTCCACGTCGAAGAAGTCGGCGGAGCGCAGGTGGGCGTCGCGGTCGGCGACGCCGGTGTCCACGCTGGCGACCTGGATCGTCAGGCTCACGTGGGAGCGCGCCGGGTCGGCGGTGTCGATCCGGGCGGTGCCGGCGAACTGGGTGAACTGGCCGCGCACGGTGGTGACCATGGCGTGCCGGGCGGAGAAGCCGAGCCGGGTGTGGGTGGGGTCGACGGTGTACTCGCCCGAGATGTCGTCGAGGACGGCGGTGGGGGCGTCGAAGGCCTCCGGGGCGGACTTGCGGGAGAAGATGCTCATCAGGACTCCTGGGTGGGCGGTTCAGTTGAAGTTTCAACCAGTCCAACCGCAGTCGGGCGCCGGTTTGTTCCCGGGCCCGAGTGTGTTCTGGATCACGCCCTCGTTCGGCCACTGATTTGCATGTCCATGCATGACCATGCATGATCATCCCATGTCCAAGGTGCTCACGTCCCTTCCTGTCGGCGAGCGGGTCGGCATCGCCTTCTCCGGCGGCCTCGACACCTCGGTGGCGGTGGCCTGGATGCGGGAGAAGGGTGCGGTGCCGTGCACCTACACCGCCGACATCGGTCAGTACGACGAGCCGGACATCGGGGGCGTCCCCGGGCGGGCCCAGGAGTACGGCGCGGAGGTCTCCCGGGCGGTGGACTGCAAGACCGCCCTGGTCGAGGAGGGGCTGGTGGCGATGGCGTGCGGCGCCTTCCACATCCGCTCCGGCGGCCGCGCCTACTTCAACACCACCCCGCTGGGCCGCGCGGTCACCGGGACCCTCCTCGTCCGCGCCATGCACGAGGACGGCGTCGACATCTGGGGGGACGGGTCGACCTTCAAGGGCAACGACATCGAGCGGTTCTACCGGTACGGCCTGCTCGCGAACCCCTCCCTGCGCATCTACAAGCCCTGGCTGGACGCCCGCTTCGTCCACGAGCTCGGCGGCCGGGCCGAGATGAGCCAGTGGCTCACCGAGCGGGACCTGCCCTACCGCGACAGCTCGGAGAAGGCCTACTCCACCGACGCCAACATCTGGGGCGCCACCCACGAGGCGAAGACCCTCGAGCACCTCGACGTGTCGCTGGAGACCGTGCAGCCGATCATGGGGGTGCGGTTCTGGGACCCCTCGGTGGCGATCGAGCCGGAGGACGTGTCGGTCCGCTTCGAGCGCGGCCGGCCCGTCGCGATCAACCACACGGAGTACGACGACCCGGTCGCGCTGGTGCACGCCGCCAACGCCGTCGGTGGCCGGCACGGGCTCGGGATGTCGGACCAGATCGAGAACCGCGTGATCGAGGCGAAGTCCCGCGGCATCTACGAGGCCCCCGGGATGGCGCTGCTGTGGATCGCCTACGAGCGGCTGCTCAACGCGATCCACAACGAGGACACCATCGCCAACTACCACGCGGAGGGGCGGCGGCTGGGCCGGCTCCTGTACGAGGGGCGCTGGCTGGACCCACAGGCGCTGATGCTGCGTGAGTCGCTCCAGCGGTGGGTGGCCTCGCTGGTCACCGGCGAGGTGGTGCTCCGGCTCCGCCGCGGGGAGGACTACACGATCCTGGCGACCAGCGGGTCACACTTCTCCTACCACCCCGACAAGCTCTCCATGGAGCGCACCGAGGACGCGGCGTTCGGCCCCACCGACCGGATCGGCCAGCTGACCATGCGCAACCTCGACATCGCCGACTCCCGCTCGAAGCTGGAGATCTACGCCGCCCAGAGCCGGCTGCTGGACAAGCAGGCCCACCTCGTCGGCGAGCTCGAGCCGGGGCGCGCGGACGCCATCACCAAGAACCCGGAGACCGTGGGCGGCACCAACGACCTGGCGCTGGACAACGCCGCGATGGAGTTCGGCGTGGACTGACGGCGTACGCCGCGCCTCGCCGCAGCTCAGCGGCGGATCGTGTCCGTGCCGTGCTCGGCCAGACGCCCGGACGCCTCGTTCAGCTGCTCCACCATCGTGTCGGCCACCGCCCGCACGGCCGCGGCGAAGACGTCGGCATCGCTGCCGGCGACGAGTCGCCGCAGCCCCGGGACCTGCAGCTCCAGCGTGGTCCGCATCCCCGGCTCGTCGCGGTTCTTGACCCGCAGCCACAGCTCGACGGCGGACGGGGGCCAGCTCGACAACCGCGACAGCAGGCGGGCGAGCATCTCCTCGACGACCGGTTCGTCGGACCGGCCGATGCCGGCGCCGAGGTGGATCCGGTCCCTCCAGGGGTGCTGGTCGGCCATGTCTGCCTCCGCTCACTGGGTCTGGTGCCGGTCTAGCACTCCTGCCGCCGCAGGCACAGGATGCACGAGACACCACCGGTGTGCACTCCGTCACCCACCGTCCGGGCCCTGGTGGAGGATGATGGACCCATGAGCGGCGCAGAAGAGTACGGCGAGTACAGCGTGGACGACGAGACCCAGCTGCAGCCCGAGGACACCCTCGACTTCCACGGGGTGGACGACGTCCTCGACGAGGGCATCGTCTCCCGCGAGGGCTGGTCCCCCGCGCAGGGGTTCGGCAACACCCTCGCCGAGGAGCACCAGGGCGAGACCCTCGAGCAGCGGCTCGCGCAGGAGGTCCCGGACTACGACCCGGACCACGACGAGTGGTCCGACGACGACCTGGAGGACGACCAGGTGGGCGACCGGCGCTCGGGGCGCCTGGTCGCCTCCGACGACGGTGACGACCGGTTCGTTCTCGACGTCGGCATCGACGGAGCCGGTGCCAGCGCCGAGGAGGCGGCGATGCACGTCATCGACGAGCCCGGGACCGGACTCTAGCGGCGGGTGCGCACCTTCCTGGGCCTGGACCAGTGGTCGAGGCGCCGTGAACGGGCGCGGCTCGACCCCTCGGCGGCCAGCCTGCGCCGGATGCGGGTGGCCCTGGTCGGGCTGGCCGTGGTCATCGGCCTGGGCACGCTCGGCTACATGCTGCTTCCGGTGACCGACGACGGCACCGGCTTCGGCCTCCTCGAGGCGCTCTACCAGACCGTCACCACGGTGGCCACCGTGGGCTTCCGCGAGGTGCACCCGCTCTCCGCGGCAGGGATGGTCTTCACGATGGGCCTGATCATCCTGGGCGCGGGCACCGTGCTCTACAACCTCGGCCTGCTGGTCGAGGCGGTCACCGAGGGGCACCTGCGTGTCCACCTGGAGAGGCGCCGCATGGACAACGACATCGACCAGCTGCACGGCCACGTCATCATCTGCGGCTTCGGTCGGGTGGGCCGCGCCGCCGCCGAGCACCTGACCGCGACCGGCAACACGGTGGTCGTGATCGACCGCGACGCGGGCCGGCTCGCCGGCCTGCAGGTCCCCTACCTGATCGGTGAGGCCACCGGCAACGAGATCCTCCTGGCCGCCGGCATCAGGCGGGCCCGGGCGCTGGTCGCCTCCTTGGACACCGACGCCGAGACCGTCTACCTCACCCTCTCTGCGCGAGCGCTGGCCCCCGACCTGGTGATCGTGGCCCGGGCCCGGACCGCGGACTCCAAGCAGAAGCTGGTGCTGGCAGGGGCCACCCGCGCGGTGAACCCGCAGATGATCGGCGGCCGGCGGCTCGCGGCGTTCGCGCTCCAGCCGGACGTCGCGGAGTTCCTCGACGTGGTCGTCCACGACGAGTCGCTGGACTTCCGGATCCAGCAGGTGCGGGTGGAGCAGGACTCGCCGTTCGTCGGGCACACCCTCGGGGAGCTCAGCCTGCCCGAGCGCACCGGGATCCAGCTGCTCGCGCTGCGGCCCGACCGGGGCCGGTTCACCGCCAACCCGCCGGCCACGACCACCGTGCTCGCCGGGTGCGTGCTCATCGCGCTGGGCACCCTGGAGGGCATCCAGGCGCTCGAGGGCCTGGCCCGGGGGTGATGCGGCTGTCGGTGGCCCGTGGTACCAACGACGCATGCGCCCCGCTCTCGCCACCGTCCGCCGGGTCGGCGCGCGGCTGGCCGCGGCCACCGTGGTGCTGGGGCTGCTGACCGGCTGCCAGCTCGTCGGCGGGGACGGCCCGCCCGATCCCGCGTCCACCGCCGGCGCACTGGTGCAGGGCCTGGCGTCCGGCGAGGTGTCCCAGGTGGCCTGGGCGGAACCGGCCGCCGAGCAGTACGCCGCGGTGGTGGACGGCATGGGCGAGGTGCTTCCCACGGTGACGCTCGCCGGGGTCGAGGAGCAGGACGCCACGGACACGCGTCCGGCCTCGGCCACCGCGACGCTCGCCTGGTCCTGGCCGCTCCCCGGCGGTGAGTGGACCTACCGCACCGAGGCTGCGCTGGAGCTGGCGGGAGACGACTGGCAGGTGGTCTGGGATCCGTCGCTGGTCGAGCCGTCGCTGGCCGAGGACGAGGTCCTGGACACCACCCCGATCGCGCCGCACCGAGGCGACCTCCTCGGAGCCGGTGGCGTCCCGCTCGTCACCGACCGCCCGGTGGTCCGGTTCGGCATCGACCGCACCCAGGTCCCGCCCGCCCGCGCCGGGGAGTCCGCCCGGGCGCTGGCCCGGCTGCTGGGCCTCGACGTGCCGGCGTACGTCGCTCGCGTCGAGGCCGCAGGCGACAAGGCCTTCGTCGAGGCACTCGTCGTCCGCCGCGGCCAGGTGCCGAGTCGCGTCGCGACGGGCGTCGCCGCCATCAGGGGCGCCCGAGCCCTCGACGGCGAGGCCGCCCTCGCCCCGACCAAGGACTTCGCGGTGCCGATCCTCGGCCGGGTGGGCCAGGTGACCGCCGAGATGATCGAGGAGGACCCGGAGCGCTACCGGCTCGGGGACGTCGCCGGACTGTCCGGTCTGCAGGCCCGCTACGACGACCAGCTGCGCGGCAGTCCCGGGGTGGTCGTGGACGCGCTCGCCCCCGACGGGACCGAGCGCGAGCTGTTCCGGGCCGACGCCACCGCCGGCACCCCGCTGCGCACCACCCTCGACCCCGGACTTCAGCTCCGGGCCGAGCGGCTGCTCGCCGACGTCCGCCCCGCCTCGGCCCTCGTCGCGCTGCGTCCCTCCACGGGCGCCCTGCTCGTCGCCGCGAACGGTCCGGGCAACGGCGGGGTCAACCTCGCCACCTACGGTCAGGCGGCGCCCGGCTCGACGTTCAAGACCGTGAGCGTGCTCGCCCTGCTGCGCGCCGGCCTGCGACCGGACTCGCCGGTGCCGTGCACCCGCTCGGTGGTCGTCGACGGCAAGGTGTTCGGCAACTACAGCGACTACCCGTCCGGCGGGCTCGGCGGGATCCCGCTGCGCAGCGCGCTGGCCAACTCCTGCAACACCGCCTTCGTCTCCCAGGCGGACCGGCTTCGGCCGGGTGACCTCGCGGCCGCGGCGGCATCGCTCGGGATGGGCATCGACCACGACCTCGGGTTCCCGGCGTACTTCGGACAGGTCCCGCGTGGCGCGGGGTCGGCCACCGAGGTGGCCGCGGACATGATCGGCCAGGGGGCGGTGCTGGCCTCGCCGCTGGTGATGGCCACGGCGGTCGCCTCGGTCCAGGCCGGCTGTACCGTGGTGCCGCACCTGCTCGTCGGGACCGACGAGGAGGTTCCCGCCGCGGCGGCGCCGTTGCAGGCGTCCGAGGTGGCCCAGCTGCGCAGCATGCTGCGCGGCGTGGTCACCGCCGGCACGGCCGCGCAGCTGGCCGACGTCCCCGGGCCGCCCGTGCTGGCCAAGACCGGCACGGCGGAGTTCGACCAGGGCGGTCGACGGCTCACGCACGCCTGGATGATCGCGGCCCAGGGCGACCTGGCGGTGGCGGTGTACGTCGACGTGGGGGAGTCCGGGTCCGGCACCGCCGGCCCGCTGCTGGAGGCGTTCCTGCGCTCGGCACGGTGACTCGCAGCACCTGGGGGGACCGTGGGCTGCCGCGGCGCCCCGCGGCGCGTTAGGTTTCCACTATGAGCACCGCCACCCGGGCACCCATCCCGGCTTCGGACCAGACCTGGCTGCACATGGACCGTCCGAACAACCTGATGCACGTGCACTCGCTGATGTGGTTCGACGGAGAGCCGGCCTGGGCCGACCTGCGCCGTACCGTGAAGGAACGCGTGGTCGACAAGTTCCCCGTCTTCACCCGCCGTGCGGTCGAGGTCGACGGGGAGTGGGCGTGGGAGGACGACCCCGAGTTCGACCTCCGGCACCACCTGCGCCGGGTCGACCTTCCCGCTCCGGGGGACGTGGAGGCCCTGCGCGCCTGGGCGGGCACGCAGTTCTCCCGCACCTTCGACCCGGAGCGCCCGCTGTGGGACATGGCCGTCATCCGGGGGGTCACCGGCCTGGAGGAGCAGCCGGTGACGGTGATCTTCTCGCGGTTCCACCACGCCCTGGCCGACGGCATCCGGCTGGTGCAGCTGATGCTGAGCATGTGCGACATGCACGACGAGGCGCCGGTGCTGCCGCCGGTGGTCGGCCGCGACGTCCGCACCGGCGTCGTGGCGGCCACGACCGGCGTCGTGAAGCATGCCGCCGGCGACGCCCTCGACATCGCCAAGGGGCTCACCTCGCGGGTGCTCCGGCTGCCCCTGGCGGTCACTCGGCTGCGGCCCTCCTCCCTGGAGCACGGCCTGGAGACCCTGGTCCACCCGGAGCGGATGATCGACGCGGTCTCGGCGCTGTCCTCCCTGAACAACCAGTCGGCCAACACCGTCACCGAGCTGACCCGGCTGATGGCGGCCGGCCGGAGTGTCGAGACCAGCTGGAGCGGTGTCCCCGGCGTCGCCAAGCGCGTCGACTGGGTCGTGGGCCTGGACCTGGACCGGATCAAGAAGTTCGGCAAGGAGTACCACGGCACCGTCAACGACGCGCTCCTCGCGGTCCTCTCGCGGGCGCTCACCCGCTACCTGGACGAGAAGGACGCGCTCGTCGACGAGATCCACTGGCTCGTGCCGGTGTCGTTGCTGCCGATGGACGAGAACCTCCCCGCCGAGCTCGGCAACCACTTCTCGCTCATCTTCATGTCCATGCCCTTGGGCATCGGGGACCCCCAGGAGCTGGTCCAGGCGATCCAGCAGCGGATGACGCGGCTGAAGGAGAGCGCCGAGCCGGTGGTCACCTTCGGGATCCAGTGGCTGCTCGCGGAGTCGCCGACCACCGTGGCGGTGTGGCTGACCAACTACTTCGCCAACAAGGGCGTCGGGGTGCTGACCAACGTGCCGGGCCCCCGCGCGAAGATGAGCTTCGCCGGCGTGCCGGTGGCCTGCAGCCTCGGCTGGGCCCCCACCAGCGGCGACCAGCCGATGAGCCTGTCGATCTTCAGCTACAACGGGCAGGTCAGCATCAGCATCGCCGCGGACGCCCACCTGGTGCCCGACCCCGAGCGGATCGCCGAGCTGGTCCGCGAGGAGTACGACGTGCTGATGGGCTGA
>NZ_DAOMFK010000016.1:19443-32085 GCF_035429765.1 Nocardioides sp.
GGCTGCTCGGGGTCAGCCGCGCTCCTCGGCGATGCTGTTCCCCCCGTCCACGACCAGGCACTGCCCGGTGAGGTACGACGCGGCCGGGGCGGCCAGGAACGCGATCACCGCGGCCACCTCCTCCGGCTCCGCGCTGCGTCCGAGCGGGGTCGCCGCCCCCTGGGCCACCTCGTGAGGGGTCTGCGAGCCGGTCCGGACCCAGCCCGGGGCCACCGCGTTCACGCAGATGCCGCGGCCGGCCACGTCGACCGCGAGGGCGCGGGTCAGCCCGACGAGCCCGGCCTTCGCCGCGGCGTACCCGGGGTTGGCGCGCATCGCCATCACCGGCCCGGTGACGCTGGCGACCATCACGACCCGGCCGCCCTCGCCCATCAGCGGCAGGGCGGCCCGGGTGAGGAGGAACGCGGTGCCGAGGTTGCGTGCGACGACCTGCTCCCAGCGCGCAGGGTCGACGGACTCGAGCTGACCGTCGTCCTCGGTCGGGGAGTCCACCGTCGCCATGCCGGCGTTGTTGACGAGGATATCCAGCCGACCGTGCTCCGCACCGATCCCGGCCGCCACCGCGCCCGTGGCGACCGGGTCGGTCAGGTCGGCCACCACACCCCTCGCCGCGCGCCCGGTGTCCTCTCGGAGCTCCTGGGCGCGCTGATGGATGCGGTCGGTGGTCGAGGCCACCACGAGCGTGGCTCCCCGGCGGGCGAGGAGCCGTGCGGTGGCCATGCCGATGCCGGTCGGGCTCCCGGCCCCGGTGACCAGGGCGACCTTCCCCGAGAGGTCGAACGGGTCGGTGAGGAGGGGCATCCTGCCTCCCGGGGACGGCACCGTCAGCGGGTCTCGCGCGGGGTCACGGTGCGCGCAACGTCCTCGGGCATCGGCTCGTAGTGGGCGAAGGTGCGGGTGAAGGTGCCCGCGCCGTGGCTGGAGGACCGCAGGTCGATGGAGTAGCGCACCAGCTCGGTCTGCGGCACCTCCGCGCGGACCACGGTCCGGTCCTCGCCGACCTTGTCGGTGCCGAGCAGTCGGCCCCGCCGGGAGGAGAGGTCCGACATCGTCGCCCCGATCAGGTCGTCGGGAACGACCACGGACACCGTGTCGTAGGGCTCGAGCATGGTCACCGTGGTGGCCGCCGCGGCTTCTCGCAGCGCGAGCGCGCCGGCCATCTGGAAGGCCATGTCGGAGGAGTCCACGCTGTGCGCCTTGCCGTCGGTCAGGGTGACCCGCAGGTCCACGACCGGGTAGCCGTGGCGGACGCCGCGCTCCATCTGGGCACGGACTCCCTTCTCCACCGACGGGATGAAGTTGCGCGGGATGGCACCGCCCACGACCTTGTCCACGAACTCGAACCCGGAGCCCTCGGGCAGCGGCTCGACCTCGATGTCGCACACGGCGTACTGCCCGTGCCCCCCGGACTGCTTGACGTGGCGTCCGTGGCCCTTGGCCGACCCGGCGAAGGTCTCTCGCAGCGAGACCAGGAAGGGCACCTGGTCGACGTTCACCGAGTAGCGCGACACGAGCCGCTCGAGCACCACGTCGGCATGGGCCTCGCCCATGCACCACAGCACCAGCTGGTGGGTCTCGGCGTTGTTCTCGATGCGCAGGCTGGGGTCCTCGGCCGCGATCCGCGACAGCGCCGAGGACAGCTTGTCCTCGTCGGCCTTCGAGCGTGGCTCGATGGCCACCGGCAGCAGGGGCTCCGGCATGCTCCACGGTCGCAGCACCCGTGGTTCCTCGATCGAGGAAAGGGTGTCGCCGGTCTCGGCGCGGGTCAGCCGGCCGATGGCGCACAGGTCGCCCGCGACCACCCGGCCGGTCGGCACCTGGGTGCGGCCGAACGCGTAGGACAGGGCGCCGATCCGCTCGTCCTCGTCGTGGTCCTCGTGCCCGGAGCCCTCACCGAAGAAGGAGGTGAAGTGGCCCGACACGTGGACCGTCGCGTCCGGCTCCAGGGCCCCGGAGAAGACCCGCACCAGGCTCAGCCGGCCCACGTAGGGGTCGCTGGTGGTCTTGACGATCTCGGCCACGAGCGGGCCCGCCGGGTCGCAGGAGACCGGCGCGGCCTCGCCGCCGGCGGGGGTGAACACGTCGGGCGGGACGTGCTCGGGCGGCGCGGGGAAGGCGCGTACGGCGAGGTCGAGCAGCTCGGCGCAGCCCACGCCGGTGACCGAGCAGACCGGGACCACGGGGTGGAAGCTCGCCTTGGCAACCGCGCGCTCCAGGTCGGCCACCAGGATCTCCTCGGCGATCTCCTCGCCGCCCAGGTAGCGGTCCATGAGGGTCTCGTCCTCGGACTCCTCGATCACCGCCTCGATGAGCGAGCCGCGCATCTCGTCGTCGGTGTGCTCGCTGGGCGAGAGCAGCCCGGCCAGGGCCGTCACCTCCTCGCCCTGTCGAACCGGCAGGTACAGCGGCAGCACGGTGTCGCCGAAGGCGGCCTGCGCCTGGGAGAGGACGCCGTCGTAGTCGGCCCGCGCCTGGTCGAGCTTGGTGATCACGACCCCGCGGGGCATGCCCACCTCGGCGCACTCACGCCACAGCGCGCGGGTACCGTCGTCGACCCCCTCGTTGGCGGCGATGACGAACAGGGCGCAGTCGGCGGCGCGCAGTCCGGCGCGCAGCTCGCCGACGAAGTCGGCGTACCCCGGGGTGTCGATCAGGTTGACCTTCACACCCCGGTGGACCAGCGGGGCCAGGGCCAGGGAGATGGAGCGTCCGTGGGACTGCTCGGCCTCCTCGAAGTCGCAGACAGTGGTGCCTTCACGCACCGATCCCGCCCGGGGGATGGCCCCGGCGGAGGCGAGCAGTGTCTCGACCAAGGTGGTCTTCCCCGATCCGCCCGGTCCGATGAGCACCACATTTCGGATCAGGTCGGGGCTGCTCGCCTCGAGATCTTGGCCGGCTGGTCTACGGTCCTTCGCCTTGTCTGCCATGGGTCCCAAACAACTCCAGATCGGCGGTCAGCACAAGGGGGCGCGACGGATTCGTGGGGTCCGGTGGGTCACACCGGGTGAGGTGCGCCGGATGCGGGGCAGCACCCCGGGCTCGCGACGGCGTGGAGACCTCGCTGGGAAGAAGTAATCAACACATTGTTCGAAAAGTGTTGACTGCTGGCGAGTGGGCCGGTAGCCTTGACCACAAGCGCTCGCTGGCAGCGCCGGGCTTTCTCCAGAGCATTCCTGGCTCGCACTCACCTCGCATCCGCCCGTTCGGTTCTCGATACCCCTGTGCGAGAGGAGGCCCGGGATGGCCCACCCGATTCTCGAGGCCACCTGCGCGGTGGGCACGGCGTTGAAGTCGGTGGCCTCGGTGAACCCGACCTTCATGACCACCTCGGAGAAGGCGCAGGCGCTGGTGGAGCTGGCCGCGCTGGAGGGTCGGCTGGCCGAGCTCAGGCTCCGGGTGATGGCTTCGGCCGGCGATGTCGCGGAGACCACGGCCGCCAAGGACCCCGCCGAGTGGCTTGCCCACCGCACCCGGCGTCGGTACGAGGACGCCCGCGCCGACCACCAGCTCGCCCTGGCCCTGGACCGCCGCTTCCCCGCGCTCGCCTCCGCCGTCCGTGACGGAGAGGCGAACCTGGCCCAGGCCCAGGTGATCGCCCGGTCGCTGGACCGGCTGCCGGGGGACACTCCCGATGAGCTGGTGGCCAAGGCCGAGGAGACCCTGGTGGGGCACGCCGCGACGTTCGGCCCGCGGCAGCTGGCCCGGCTCGGCAGCAGGATCCTTGACGTCATCGCCCCCGAGATCGCCGACGCCGCCGAAGCCAGGCGGCTCACCGCCCTCGAGGAGGCCGGGCACCGCAGGACCCGGCTCACATTGCGCCGCCTCGGCGACGGAACCACCCGGCTGTCCGGGCTCCTTCCCGACGCGGCGGCGACCCGCCTGGCCACCTATCTCGAGGCGTTCACCAACCCGAGCCGGAACGCCGAGCTGCCGGTCGATGACACGGTCGCTGCGCGCAACGCCGCAGGTGACCCGCTTGCGCGGTTGCCCTACCCCCGGCGGCTCGGTGAGGCATTCCTCCAGCTCTTGGAGGTTGTTGATCCCCGGCGCCTGCCGCTGCACGCCGGCGACGCCACCACGATCGTCGTCACCATCGACGTCGGCACGCTCCGGCGAGACCTGGGCACCGCCGAGATCATCGGCGCCAGCCACGTGCCCGGCAGCGACGAGGGCAGCCTCCTCACCGCCGGTGAGGCGCGACGCCTCGCCTGCACCGCGGGCCTGATCCCCGTCGTCCTCGGTGGCGACTCGGAGCTCCTCGACCTGGGCCGCACCAAGCGCCTCTTCCAGCCTCAACAGCGCAAGGCGATGCTGCACCGCGACAAGCAGTGCCGTGCGGAGGGCTGCACGGTTCCGGGTGGCTGGTGCGAAGCGCACCACTGGTCGCCCTGGCGCCGCGACGGCACGACCGACCTCGCCAACGGCGTTCTGCTCTGCCACCACCACCACACCCGGGTCCACGACCGCGCCTACCGCGCCGAACGGCTGCCCAGCGGCGATGTCCGCTTCCACCGGCGGACCTAGTCGACGCTCCCGACAGCGGAAGGCCCGAAATGAGAACCGGCCTCCTCGCTGCATGGGGTCAGCGAGGAGGCCGGTGATTCGGGGGGGCTACCCGGGTGAACCGGGCCTGCTCCACCAACTATGGTAGCCCAGTCTCTGGCTGTCCCAAGAATCCCGACATCGGCGTGGCGAAAGGCGTGAACCCCATGAGTGGTCTGGACCTGCTGGCCCCGGACCGGCGAGCCCTGTTCATCGGGGGCCGCTGGCGCGAGGCTGCCAGTGGCAAGCGCTTCTCGGTGCTCGACCCGGCCGACGGCTCCACGCTCACCGACGTCGCCGACGGGGGGGCGGAGGATGCCCTGGCCGCCCTGGCCGCCGCCGCGGGCGCGCAGGCCGACTGGGCCCGGACCGCGCCGCGGGACCGCGGCGAGATCCTCCGCCGCGCCTTCGAGCTGGTGGTCGAGCGGGCCGACGACTTCGCCGAGCTGGTCAGCCTGGAGATGGGCAAGACGCTGGCCGAGGCCAAGGGCGAGGTGCTGTACGGCGCGGAGTTCCTCCGCTGGTTCAGCGAGGAGGCGGTCCGCGTCCACGGACGCTGGATGCAGGCGCCCGCCGGCGGCAGCCGGCTGCTGACCGTGCGCAAGCCCGTCGGACCGTGCCTGTTCATCACGCCCTGGAACTTCCCGCTGGCCATGGGCACCCGCAAGATCGGGCCGGCGGTGGCCGCGGGCTGCACGATGATCGTCAAACCGGCCGAGCTCACCCCGCTGTCGATGCTGGCCCTGGCGGGGGTCATGCAGGAGGCCGGCCTGCCCGACGGCGTGCTCAACGTCGTCACCACGCACCACTCCGCCGTGCTCTCGGAAACCCTGATGGCAGACCGCAGGCTGCGCAAGGTCAGCTTCACCGGGTCGACCACGGTCGGCAAGGTCCTGGTCCGCCAGTCGGCGGGCGAGCTGCAGCGGATGAGCATGGAGCTCGGCGGCAACGCCCCCTTCATCGTCTTCGACGACGCCGACGTCGACGCCGCGGTCGACGGGGCGATGATCGCCAAGATGCGCAACATGGGGGAGGCGTGCACCGCGGCCAACCGCTTCCTGGTCCAGGAGGGCGTGGCCACGCTGTTCGCCGAGAAGCTGGCGGCCCGGATGGGCGCGCTCACCGTCGGCCGCGGCCAGGACGCCGGCGTGGACGTCGGGCCGCTGATCGACGCCAAGGCGGTGGAGTCGGTGCAGAAGCTGGTCAACGACGCGGTCGTCGAGGGGGCGCGGATCGTGGTCGGCGGCTCCGCGCCCGAGGGGCCGGGCACGTTCTTCCAGCCCACCGTGCTGCTGGACGTGCCCTCGGAGGCGGAGATCAACGTCCAGGAGATCTTCGGCCCGGTGGCGCCCATCACGGTGTTCACCACCGAGGAGGAGGCGGTGGCTCGGGCCAACGCGACGGAGTATGGGCTGTCCTCCTACGTCTACACCCGCGACCTGGCCCGGGCGATCCGGATGGCCGAGACGCTGGAGTACGGCATGGTCGGCATCAACACCGGGCTGGTGTCGAACGCGGCGGCGCCGTTCGGCGGGGTCAAGCACTCCGGCTTCGGCCGGGAGGGTGGCTTCGAGGGTATCGAGGAGTACCTCGACACGACGTACGTCGCGATCCCGGTCTCCTGACCCGGCTCAGCCGGGCCGACCGCCGGGGACCACCGCACGTGCCCCCTCGGTGACGCTTCTGCCGAGGGCCAGGGCCCGCTCGGCGGCGGGTACGGCGCGGGCGCGGTCCTGCGGGACCAGCCCGACGCGGGTACGACGGTCGAGCAGGTCGGCCACGTCGGCAGCCCCCTCGTGGGTGACTCCGAAGACCAGCTCGGCCAGAGTGACCGGCGTCGAGGTGACGACCGGGGCGAGCAGCTCGTGGTCGCTGAGCCCGGTCACCTCCCGTGCGGAGGCGAGCACCTGCTCGGCCTCGGTGCCGTAGCGGCGGACCAGGTGGGTGGGGGCGTCCAGCGCGGTGAGTCGCACGCGCGGGGCCGCGCCCAGCAGCGGCAGCTCGCGGGTCCGGCACGGGCCGGCCGGCAGGCCGCACGCGTCAACCGCGTCCTCGGCCATCCGCCGGTAGGTGGTGAGCTTGCCCCCCACCACGCTGACCACGCCGCTCGGGGACCGCAGCACCGCGTGCCGCCGGGACAGGTCGGCGGTGCTGCCGTCGCCGCCGGCGAGCAGCGGACGGAGCCCCGCGAAGGCGGCCGCTACGTCACTGCGGCGCAGCGGGTGGGCGAACGCCGCGCCCACGACCTCGAGCAGGAACCGGATCTCGGCCTCCGACGGCTCGGGCACGTCGGGGACGGCATCTCCCGCCGGCTCGTCGGTCAGCCCGACGAAGAAGCCGCCGTCGGGACGAGGCAGCACGAACGTGTAGCGGTTGGTCTCCCCCGGGACGGGCACGGCGACCGCGACCCGGAGCCCGGGCAGGGTCTCCGCGCGCAGCACCAGGTGGGTGCCCCGGCTCGGCCGGAGCACCACGTCCTCGGCCAGTCCCGCTGCCCACACACCGGTGGCGTTGACCACGGCTCGGGTCCGCACCTGCCGCTCCTCCCCGGTCAGCTCATCACGCAGCCGTACGCCGCTGCGGGTGGCCGACAGCACCCGGGCGCGGGTGCGCACCTGCGCGCCGTGCGCCGCGGCGGTGCGGGCGACCGAGACCACCAGACGCGCGTCGTCCTCCAGCTGGCCGTCCCACGACAGCAGCCCGCCCCGCAGACCGGCGCCACGCAGCCCGGGGGCGAGAGCGAGGGCCTCGGTGGCCGACACCCGCCGTGGCCGGGGCAGGGTGGTCGCGCTGGTGCGCGCCGCGCGCCGTAGCAGGTCGCCGCCCTCGAGCCCGGCAGCCGTGACCCTGGCCTGCACCGGAGAGACCATGTCGCCGAGCGGAATCAGCATCGGCAGCGCCCGGGTGAGGTGGGGGGCGATCACGTCCATGAGCAGCCCGCGCTCCACGGCGCTCTCGTAGGCGACCGCGACCTGACCCTTCGCCAGGTACCGCAGCCCGCCGTGGACCAGCTTGGACGACCAGCGTGAGGTGCCGAAAGCCAGGTCGTGGGCATCCACTGCGAGGACCGAGAGCCCCCGCGTGACGGCATCGAGGGCGACCCCGGCGCCGGTGATCCCCAGCCCCACCACCACCAGGTCGACCGAGGACGGCACCCCGAGGAGTCCCGGGCGGATCGTCGTACCGACGGCGGTCATGGCCGCAGCCCCCTCTCGAGCAGGGTGACCAGCTCGTCGGACAGGGCGTCCTCACCGACCAGGTCGTCGACCATGGTGTGCCCGGAGAGCACGTAGCCGTGCACGGCCAGCAGCAGCACGCGCGCCACGGTGACCGGGTCGCCGGCTCGCAGGGATCCGGAGCTCTGTCCCCGATCGATCCGCTCGGTCAGCAGATCCAGGATCGCGTCCTGGGACCGTCCCCTGCGGGCCAGCAGGTAGGGCAGCAGCAGCTCGGGGTCGAGCTCCACGATCCGGACGAACAGCTCGTTGTCGCGCAGCGCCCGACCGGTCGCCACGACCGCGTGGGCGAGCCGGTGCGCCTCGTCCCCCTGGGCCGGCTCGGCCGCCAGGGCGGCGGCCACCACGCCGGCCCACTCCCGGGTCATCAGGTCGCCGAGCAGCTGGGACATGTCGGACCAGGTGCGGTAGATCGTCATCCGGCTCACCCCGGCCCGCCGGGCCACCTCGGTGAGCGTGGTGCGGCGCCAGCCGACGTCGAGGATGCACTCGCGGGCCGCGTCGAGGTGGACGTCGCGCGCAGTCCGCTCCACGGTCGCCGTCGACATGTTGTGACGAAGTGACGTCATGTGTCACACTGTAACACATGACCGGATCTGAGTCTGCCGCCCCGAGCCCGCTGCCCCTCGGAGAGATGCATCCGACCCGCTGGGGGGACCCGGCCGCCGCCACCACGCTCCCCGAGCCGACCCGGGGACTGCTCGAGCTGGCGTTCCGGCTCGAGGACCGTGCCGCCGTTGCCGAGGGTGTGCTCCCTGCCTCCACCGTGCCCGCTGCGGCCGCCGCCGACCTGGAGGCGGCCGTCGGCGCCGACCACGTGCTGCGCGACGACCTCAGCAGACGCCTGCGCACCCGCGGCAAGTCCACCCCCGACCTCATCCGGGCCCGCGCCGGGGACCTGTCGGACGCCCCTGACGTCGTGGTCCGACCGGTGGACGCGGCGCAGGTCGAAGCGGTGCTCGACGTGGCCCGGCGGCACCACCTCGCCGTGGTGACCTTCGGCGGAGGGACTGCGGTCACCGGGGGGCTGGTCGCGCAGCGCGAGGGGTACGCCGGCGTGGTCTCGCTCGACCTCGTGCGGATGAAGCGGCTGCTGGCCGTCGACCCGGTGTCGATGACCGCCACCCTGGAGCCCGGTCTGCGCGGCCCCGAGGCCGAGGCTCTGCTGGCAGAGCACGGGCTGACGCTGGGGCACTTCCCGCAGTCCTTCGAGTACGCCACCATCGGCGGCTTCGCGGCCACCCGGTCCTCCGGTCAGTCCAGCGCCGGCTACGGACGGTTCGACGCGTTGGTGGTGGGACTCGACGTGGTCACGCCCGTCGGGCAGCTGCACCTGGGGACCGCGCCCGCGAGCGCCGCCGGCCCCGACCTGCGTCAGCTCTTCTTGGGGTCGGAGGGCTGCTTCGGGGTGATCACCGCCGTCACCGTGCGGGTACGCCACCTGCCGTCGGCGGCGGCGTACGAGGGCTGGGGGTGGGCGTCCTTCGCCGCCGGCACCACGGCCGTGCGCGCGCTGGCGCAGTCCGGGCTGCTGCCCACGGTCGTCCGGCTCTCCGACGAGACCGAGACCGCGCTCAACCTGGCCCGGCCGGACCAGATCGGGGCGGCGTCGACGCCGGGATGCCTGATGGTCGTCGGGATCGAGGGGGACCCCGAGGCGGTGCGCACGCGCCGGGCCGCGGTGACCGAGGTGCTCACCCGGCTCGGCGGCACCTCGCTGGGGGAGGAGCCCGGTCGCGCCTGGGAGCACGGCCGCTACCGGGCGCCGTACCTCCGCGACGCCCTGCTCGACGTCGGGGTGCTGGTCGAGACGCTGGAGACCGCCACCTTCTGGTCGAACGTGGAGCGTCTGCACGCCGCGGTCCGTGCGGCGCTCGAGGAGCACCTGCCGGGGCCGACGATGGTGCTCTGCCACGTCTCGCACGTCTACGAGACCGGGGCGTCGCTCTACTTCACGGTGGCCACCCAGGAGGGCGCCACGCCGCTGGAGACCTGGCGTGCGGCCAAGGCCGCGGCGACCGACGCGATGGTCGAGGCGGGCGGCACGATCACCCACCACCACGCGGTCGGCACCGACCACCGGCCCTGGCTGGAGCGGGAGATCGGCCCGGTCGGCGTCACGGTGCTCCGTGCCGTCAAGCAGGCCCTCGACCCGGACGGCCTGCTCAACCCCGGCGTCCTCGTCCCCTGACCCGGCGCAGGCACGCTCAGCCGCCACCCTCGTACGCCGACACTCAGCCGCCGACACCCCGTACGCCGACCGCCCCGAGGCGCGACGCCGAGCCATTCGTGCCGGGTCACGTGGGGGGATCGGCAGCCGGGCGGCGCGGGGGCCGATATCGTCGGGGTGAGGACCGGCGGGGGGATGGCCGGTGGGGGACGACCAGTGGGGTGGCCCCGGTGAGGGCTGTGGTGAGGGAGGCAATCGGGTGGACTCGACGAGCTCGGGCAACGGGCCGCGGGTGAACAAGGGTGAGACCGGGGGTGACCTGCCGGTGCTTCCCGAGGGGTTCCGCTTCGGCACCAGCACCGCGGCGTACCAGATCGAGGGAGCGGCCGACGCGGACGGCAAGGGCCCCAGCATCTGGGACACCTTCAGCCACACGCCGGGGCGGATCATCGACGGCTCGACCGGGGATGTCGCCTGCGACCACTACCACCGCTACCGCGAGGACGTCGCGCTGATGAAGCGGCTGGGCGCCGGCGGCTACCGCTTCTCGGTCTCCTGGCCGCGCGTGCAGCCCACCGGCCGCGGCCCGGTGAACGAGGCCGGCCTGGACTTCTACGACCGGCTGGTCGACGAGCTGCTGGCCAACGACGTGCAGCCGATGGTCACGCTCTACCACTGGGACCTGCCCCAGGCGCTGGAGGACGTGGGGGGCTGGCTGGACCGTGACACCGCCGACCGCTTCGCGGAGTACGCCGCGGTGGTGGGCGGCCGCCTGGCGGACCGGGTCGAGCACTGGATCCCCGTCAACGAGCCCAACGTGGTCACCATGCTCGGGTACGCCCAGGGCACCCACGCGCCCGGCCGGACCCTGATGTTCGAGGCGCTCCCGGTGGCCCACCACGTGCTGCTCGCGCACGGCAAGGCCGCGATCGCGCTGCGCCAGGCCGGCGCGGCCAGCGTGGGCTGCGCCAACAACCACGCGCCGATGTGGCCGGCGAGCGACGACGACGCCGACGTGGGGGCGACCAAGCTCTTCGACGCGCTGTGGAACGGGATGTTCATCGAGCCGATGCTGCTCGGCCGTTACCCGGTCGACCTCGCACCGCTGCTGGAGGACGCCGTCGAGCCGGGCGACCTCGCCACGATCCGCCAGCCGCTGGACTTCTACGGGGTCAACTACTACAACCCGATGAAGGTGGGCGCGGCCCCCGAGGACGCCGAGATCCCCTTCGAGCAGCGGCCGGTCGTCGGCTACCCGACGACCGACTTCGGCTGGCCGGTAGTCCCGGAGTCCCTGCGCGAGTGGCTGATCACGATGCGGGCCCGCTACCGGGCGGCGCTGCCGCCGATCATGATCACCGAGTCCGGCTGCTCCTACGCCATGGGACCCGACGAGCACGGGGTCGTGGACGACCAGCCGCGCATCGACTACCTGGACGCCCACCTGCGGGCGGTGGCGGAGGCGATCAAGGTGGGCGTCGACGTGCGCGGCTACTACACCTGGAGCCTGATGGACAACTTCGAGTGGGCCGAGGGGCTCACCCAGCGGTTCGGCCTCGTGCACGTGGACTACGACACGCAGGTGCGCACCCCGAAGCGGTCCTTCGACTGGTTCGCGCAGGTGGTCGCGGCGCACCGGCGCTGAGCCCACCGCCCCGTAGTCTGGCGCCCCGTAGTCTGGCGCCATGTGGAGCAGGCGGCCGGAGCGCGCCCGTGCGGCCGATCGGCCGGCCAGCCCCGCCCCGCGCGACCCCCTGCGGCTGATCGACGAGCAGCCGTCCCCGGTCCTCGCGCTGGTCCACCCGGAGCTCCTCGACCAGACCCCTCGCCTGCCCGCCGGGACCACGGTGGTGGCCCTTCCCTGCACCGAGCTGCCCGAGCCCGCGCCGTGGGGCACGGTGCTGCTGATGGCGCCCGACCGCGACGCCCTGCAGCGCCTGGTGCCGCTGCTCCCGCGGTTGCGTCGGGCCCGGACGGTGGGCATCCACCTCGGCTACGCCCACGAGGTGGTGCCCTTGACGCCGCTGGCCCGCTGGGAGCGCGAGTGGGGGCCGCAGGCCATGGTGACCTCCCGGCGCCGGGGGACCGAGTTCGTCAACCTGGCCCGGTTCACCGCGGGGGTGAACCCGCGGGCCGTGCTCGCCGAGTTCGCCAGGCAGGCCGTACGCCGGTCGCTGACGCCGCACCAGGGGCTCCGGGTGGCCGTCCACCCGCCTGCCATGGCGCCGCCCGGCGAGGTCCACGCGCTAAGTGTGGCTGACCTCGCGGACGCCGGTGACGACGCGCGCGACGTCCCCCCCGACGTGGTGATCTCGAGGGAGCACCCGGGATCGCCGCTGCCGGCCCACCACGTGACCGGCCGGGCGCCGGTGTTGGTCGACGACCGGGCGGGCCCGCTCGCGCTGGGTCCCCTGGACGAGCGGATCCTCAACCCGCAGGGCTTCGAGCGCGCGCCCACCGAGCCGCTGGTCCCGCTGGTGGAGTCCGGGGGGACGCTGCTGCTGCGCGTGCCCGAGGGGGATCTGTCCACCAGCGCCG
Organism: Nocardioides sp.; assembly: GCF_035429765.1. Taxonomy (GTDB): domain Bacteria; phylum Actinomycetota; class Actinomycetes; order Propionibacteriales; family Nocardioidaceae; genus Nocardioides. The sequence goes on from NZ_DAOMFK010000016.1 coordinate 31,930, forward strand.
GGCGCGGGGCCACCGAGCAGATGGTGCGTGCGCTGCGCCCGCACCTGGGTGCGGAGGTGACCTGGCCGGCCGAGCCGAGCCCGGGCCTGGCGCGCACCGTCGCCGGCCTGGCCATGGCCGGGGTCCCGCTGGTCTGCGCCGCCCCGCCGACCTGGG
>NZ_DAOMFK010000017.1:0-31357 GCF_035429765.1 Nocardioides sp.
CGTGCTCCGGTGGGCGGAAGCGGGTCACCGGGCCGGCGACGCTGACCGCGGCCACCGGCCGGTCGTCGCTGTCAAGGATCGGCGCGGCCACGCAGACGATCCCGGGCGCCGACTCCTCGTACTCGTAGGCCACCCCGGTCTCCACGACGGCGTCCAGCTGCTGACGCAGCCGCCCGGGTGCGGTGATCGTGCGCGGTGTGAGCCGCTCCAGGCTCCCGGAGAGCACCGGCACCCGGACCGACTCCCCGGCGTGGGCCAGCAGCGCCTTGCCCAGGGCGGTGGAGTGCAGCGGCATCCGGCCCCCGATCCGCGAGGGCGACCGCACCTGCCGGTGGCCCGCGACCTTGGCGACGTACACCACCTCGGACCCCTCGCGCACGGCCAGGTGGACGGTCTCGTGGGTGCGCTCGTAGAGGTCCTCGAGGAACGGCGTGGCGACCTCCAGCAGGGTCCGCTCGAGCGAGGCGAGCATGCCGAGCTCGAAGAGCAGTCCGCCGAGGTGGTAGTCCCCGTCGATCCGGTCCAGGAGCCTGGCCCTGACCAGGTCGCTCGCCACCCGGTGCAGCGTCGCCTTCGGGAGCCCCGTCCGCCGCTGGAGCTCGGCGAACCCGAGCCCGTGGTCCTCGGCGGTGAACGCCCGCAGGACCCGCATCGCCTTGCCCAGCACGCTGCGCGGGTCCAGTGCCTCGGGTCCGGTCTCGGTCATCGTGCGGCAGCCTAGACGCGTCGGCGACCGGGCGTGGGTACCGTGGCTCCATGGATGCGCATGCCTGGGACGAGCGGTACGCCGGGCGCGAGCCGGTGTGGTCGGTGGAGCCGAACCAGTTCGTGGCCAGGGAGTGTACGGACCTGGCCTCCGAGCCGCGCCGGGCGGTGGACCTGGCCGCCGGCGAGGGCCGCAACGCCATCTGGCTGGCCCGTCAGGGCTGGGAGGTCACGGCGGTCGACTTCTCCCGCACCGGCCTGGAGAAGGGGCGCCAGCTGGCCGGCGACGCCCGGGTGGAGTGGGTGCACGCCGACGCGACGACCTGGCGGGGGACCGGCTACGGCCTGGCCGTGGTCTGCTACCTGCAGCTGCCGGCGGCCGAGCGAGCCGCCGCCGTCCGCAACGCCTTCGACGCCCTGGTCCCCGGGGGCACGTTCCTGCTCGTCGCCCACGACTCGTCCAACCTGCTCGACGGGACCGGCGGGCCGCAGGACCCGGCGGTGCTGATGTCGGCCGAGGACGTCCTGGCCGACCTGGTCGGAAAGGACTTCGACGTGGTCCGGGCCGGGCGGGTGGAGCGGCTCGTGGCGGTGCCCGACGAGCACGGTGGCGCGTCCGAGCGGACCGCCTACGACTGCCTGGTGCGGCTCACCCGACGGTGACCGGCCGGCTCACTCCTGGTCGGTGGGTTCCTGCACGGGCGGGACGGGCTCGTCGCCGTACACCCCGGCGTCCTTGGCCGCCCGGGCCTTGCGCAGCTGCTTGACGAAGCTGAACGCCAGCAGCACCGTCGCCAGGATCAGCGCGACGAAGAAGAAGGCACCCCACCCGCCCGCGACGACGTCGTTGTCCTCGGGGACCGGGTCCTCGGCCAGGACCGTCAGCGCCAAGGTGAGTGCAGCAGGCATGCGTCCAGTGTGTCACGCAGGGTCGGTGATGCCCGCGAACAGGTCGTCCTCGGGCAGCGACGCCTCCACGTGGGCGGTCACCAGCTCGTAGTCCTCGTGCGGCCAGACCTCCTCCTGGATCTCCCGGGGCACGGCGAACCACGGCCCGTCGGGATCGATCTGCGTCGCGTGCGCCATCAGTGCCTGGTCCCGGACGCCGAAGTACGCCGCGCACGGGACGCGCGTGGTGATCCGCGCGTCCCACTCCGGGTCGACCTTCCACTCCGCGAGCCGCTCGGCGTACGGCGACTCGAAGCCGTGCCGCAGCATCGCCTCGTGCAGCGCCTGGTAGCGGGGCCGGTTGAACGTGTGGTGGTAGTAGAGCTTCAGCGGCTGCCACGGCTCACCGGCCTCGGGGTACCGCTGGGGGTCCCCGGCGGCCGCGAAGGCCTCGACACTGACCCGGTGGCACATGATGTGGTCGGGGTGCGGGTAGCCCCCGCGCTCGTCGTACGTCGTGACGACGTGCGGCCGGAACCGGCGCATCAGGGCCACCAGCGGCTCGGCCGCCTCCTCGACCGGCAGGGAGGCGAAGCAGCCGTCGGGCAGCGGCGGCCTCGGGTCGCCCTCGGGCCAGCCGGAGTCCACGAAACCCAGCCAGTCCTGGGTGATGCCGAGGATGTCGCGGGCCCGCTCCATCTCCTGCCGACGAACCTCGGTGATGGTGGCGAGGATCTCCGGACGATCCATCTTCGGGTTGAGGATCGAGCCGCGCTCGCCCCCGGTGCAGGTGACCACGTGCACGTCCACGCCCTCGGCCACGTAGCGGGCGGTCGTGGCCGCCCCTTTGCTCGACTCGTCGTCGGGGTGGGCGTGCACGTGCAGGAGCCGGTAGCCGGCCCGGGGGTGCTGGGGCATGGCGCGATTCTAGGTGCGACGATGGGGCGATGAGCCCCCCAGCCACGCTGCCCGAAGGCCGGTACGGCGCGCGCCCGAGGGCCACCCGCTGGGCGCTGGGCACCGCGGTGGCGGTCGTGGTCACGGCGTTCCTGGTGTGGGTCGGGTGGGCGGTGTGGTGGCACTCGACCCCGGACGTGCGCTCGGAGCTGGTCGGCTACACCGTGGTCGACGAGCACTCGGTGGACGCAGTCCTCGACGTCACGGTGGCGGAGGGCGCCGACGAGCCACGCTGCACGCTGCGCGCCATGTCGGAGGACCACGTGGCGGTGGGCGAGCTGAGCTTCGTGCCGGTCGAGGGTCGCAACGAGGTCGTCATCCGGACCGAGCGCAGGGCGACCAGCGTCGAGAAGGTGGGGTGCACGACCCCGCGTCAGAACCAGCCGCGCTGACGGAGGCTGTGGATCCGGCTCAGGATTCCGGGCGGCAGTTGCTAGACTTGTCCACTCATGTCCGCACGCCTGACCCAGGCGACTTGAACGCTGAGCGGGGTCGTGCAGCAGCTGCGGCCCGACCGCACCCACGACCCGACCCAGGAGTACTCCATGACGCAGTCCGAGCACGACACGATCTGGCTCACCCAGGAGACCCACGACAAGCTCAAGGCCGAGCTCGAGCACCTCTCCGGACCGGTGCGCCAGGAGATCATCGAGCGGATCAGCTCGGCGCGCGACGAGGGCGACCTGAAGGAGAACGGCGGGTACCACGCCGCGAAGGACGAGCAGGGCAAGGTCGAGGCCCGGATCCGCCAGATCCAGGAGATGCTCCGGGTCGCACAGGTGGGCGAGACCCCTCCCGACGACGGCATCGTCGAGCCGGGCATGAAGGTCACCTACCGCTTCGTCGACGACGAGGAGACCGAGACGTTCCTCCTGGGCCACCGGGAGATGGAGGACGGCACCATCCCCGTCTTCTCCCCGCAGTCCCCGCTGGGGGCGGCGATCATGGGCGCGCACCGCGGCGACACCGTGAGCTACCAGGCCCCCAACGGCAAGCAGCTCCACGTCGAGATCGTGGACGCCGTGCCCTTCACCGGCTGACCCGGGCGGCTCACTCGACGATCCGGTAGCCCAGCTCCCGCAACCGGCCCACGACCTGCGCGGAGTGGGTGGAGCCCCGGGTCTCCAGCTGCAGCGCCACCTCCACCTCGTGCAGCCCCAGGGTGGGCGAGATGCGCTCGTGGGTCAGGTCGATCACGCTGGCCCCCAGGTCGCTGAGCTCGGTCAGCAGCCCGGCCAGTCCGCCGGGCAGGTCGGAGATGACCACTCCGATGTACAGGTACCGACCGGCTGCGGCCAGGCCGTGACGGATCACCTTGCCGAGCAGCAGCGGGTCGATGTTGCCGCCCGAGAGCACCGCCACCGCCGGGGTCGCGTACGCCGTGGGCTGGTCCATCAACGCCGCGACGGCCGCCGCCCCGGCCGGTTCGACCACCTGCTTGGCGCGCTCCATGAGCGCCAGCAGCGCCTTGGCCAGCGAGTCCTCGGAGACCGTGACGACCTCGTCGACGTACTCCTGCACGGCCCGGAAGGTGAGGTCGCCCGGGCGGCCGACCGCGATCCCGTCGGCCATCGTGCGCATCGACTCCAGCTGCACCGGCGCGCCGCTGGCCAGCGACGGCGGGAACGCCGCGGCCCCCTCGGCCTGCACCCCGACCACCCGGACACCGGGGCGCTGGGACTTGACCGCGATCGCGATCCCGGCGAGCAGGCCGCCGCCGCCGGTGGGCACGAGAACGGTCTCGACCTCCGGCGTCTGCTCGAGGATCTCCAGGCCGCAGGTGCCCTGCCCGGTGACCACGTCGACGTGGTCGAACGGGGAGATGAACACGGCGCCGGTGTCGGCGGCGTACTGCTTGGCGGCGACGATGGCCTGGTCGAGGTACTGGCCGTGGAAGACGATGTCGGCGCCGTAGCCGCGGGTCGCGTTGACCTTGGGGATCGGCGCACCCTCCGGCATGAACACCGTGGCGGTGATCCCGAGCAGCTGCGCGCTGAGCGCGACCCCCTGGGCGTGGTTGCCGGCGGAGGCCGCGACCACGCCGGCGGCGCGTTCGGACTCGTCCAGCCGCGACAGCCGCAGATAGGCGCCGCGGGGCTTGAACGAGCCGGTGCGCTGGAGGTTCTCGCACTTGAGGCGGACCGGTCCGCCGGCCAGCGCCGACAGCCAGCGGGCACCCTCCATCGGGGTCCGGATGGCAACCCCCTCCAGCAGCCGTGCGGCCTCCTGGATGTCGGCCAGGCCGACCTCAGCCACCGCAACCTCGGGTGTCACTCATGCTGCTCCTCCTCGACCGCCCGCATCTCCACGAGATCCTCCTGGAGCGCCTCCTCGGGATCCTCCCCGACTTCGGTGTCCGCCGCCAGGTGCTCGACGACCGCGTTCACCGCAGCGGCGAGCGGCACCGCCACCAGCGCGCCGGCCACCCCGGCCACCAGGACACCGCAGCCGATGGCCACGATCACGCCGAGCGGGTGCACCGAGACGAAGCGGCCCATCAGGAAGGGCTGGAGGATGTGCCCCTCGATCTGCTGGACCAGGATCACGCCGCCGAGCATCAGCAGGGCGGTCCAGGGACCCTGGTCGACGAGGGCGACCAGGACGGCCACGGTGCCGGCGACGGTGGCGCCGACCATCGGCACGAACGCACCGAGGAACACCAGCACCCCGATGGCCAGCACGAACGGGACGCCCAGGATCGCCGCCACGATCATGATGCCCGCCGCGTCGACCATCGCGACGAGGACGGTCGCCCGGACGAACTGGGTGAGCGAGACCCACGCGACCTGGCCGGAGGAGTCGACCCGCTCGCGGGCTGCGCGGGGTGCCAGCCGCACGAACCACGCCCAGATCCGGGCACCGTCGGCGAGGAAGAAGTAGGTGGAGAACAACACGATGAAGAAGCCGGCGACGACGTGCCCGATGGTGGCGCCGAGGGCGGTCACCTGGGACAACCTGCCCTGTGACTTGCTCCAGTCGGTGATCGCCACCTGGACCTGGTCGATGTAGTCGTTGATCTGGGAGTCGGTCGCGTGGAGCGGCCCCTCCTTCAGCCACGCCTTGATCTCGTCCAGGCCCTGCACCACCTGGTCGGCGAGGTCGGAGGCACCGTTGGCGACCTGCGACCCGGCCAGCGTCAGCAGTGCGGCGACGAACCCGATGCCGCCCACGACGACCAGGGCGGCGGCCACCCCCTGGCGGACGCCCACCCGCCCCATCGCCCGCACCAGCGGGACCACCAGCGCGGAGATCAGCAGCGCGATGAGCACCGGTACCGCGATCACCGCGAAGTACCAGACCAGCCACAAGATCGCGTACCCCGCCGCCGCGATCACCAGGAACCGCCAGGACCAGGCGGCGGCCAGGTCGAGGCCCCAGGGGACCTGCGCCCGCGAGAAGTTGGTGGGGCCGGTCTGGATCGTCGGCGGCTCAGTGGTACGCCGCTCGGCGGCACGCCGCTCGGCGCGGAGCCTGGCCCGCACCTGGGCGAGCCGTCGCAGCGCGCGGTCCTCGGCGCTGCGCGCGGTCCCCGCCGGGGCGTCCTGGGCCTCCCCCTCGTCGGTCACCCGGACAGGCTACCCAGCGGTCCGAGGGTGCAGGGTGGACACGAGACGGTGCGCCGCTTCCGGGTGGTCGGCGGCCAGGAGCCCTGCGGCCGCCAGCACGTAGTCGTGGTCGACCACGATGGCAGGGTGGCGGGGCAGCTGCCAGCCGCCCTCGATCTGCTCGCCCAGGCTGCCCGCGAGCACCCGCTCGGCCACGCCCGGCCGGCCGCTGCGCAGGATGCCGCCCGAGCCGACAAGCAGGTCCACCTCGCGCAGGTCCTTCCCGGTGCGCTCGACCACGCGACCCTCCGGGCCGACCACCACGCGGCTTCGCCCTGCGTGCCGTCGCAGCGCCAGCCCGACCGCGGCCCGGGCGATGGCCTCGTCGGTGTCGGCCTCGGTGTCGCTGTCGGGGAGGTACGCCGGGTCCTCGTGCCGTCGCCGCGCCGCCTCGAGCAGCCCCTCGAGCCCCGCCTGCTCGACGGTGGTGACCGCCGACCAGCGCAGGCCCAGGTCCGCCTCGACGGTGCGGGTGACCGGTGTGGTCGCGACGACCTCGCGCGCCAGCTCACTCTCCTCGGGGTCGACCTCCACCACGGAGTGCACGTCGGTGGTCGCGCCCCCGACGTCGACGACCACCACGTCACCCGCCCCCCGGTGCGTCCCGCCGGCCCCTCGGGCCAGCAGCTCCACGCCGGTGAGGACGACGTCGGGGGTGGCGCCCCGCACCATCGCGGTGAAGTCGGCGCGCTCGGACAGGTGCTTGCCCCCGATGACGTGCGTCAGGAACATCTCGCGGATCGCCGTCCGGGCCCCGTCGGGGGTCAGCACCCCGATCCGCGGCACCACGTTGTCCGCAAGCACGTAGGGCATCCCACCCTCGGTGAGGATCCGGGCCACCTCCCCCTCGGCGTGCACGTTGCCGGCGACGACCACGGGTCCCTGCCACGGCGAGGCCACGAGGTCGGTGGCGCACTGGACGAGGGCCTCGCGGTTGCCGCCGTCGGTGCCACCGGTGAGCAGCACCACGTCCGGCGCGACCTCGGCCAGGTCGGCCAGCCGCTCGCCACGGCTGGCCGCGAAGACGCCCACGACCTTCCCCCCGCTGGAGAGGGCCACCCGGCGTCCTGCCTCGGCGGTGACCAGCTCCTCGTTGCCCACCACCGCGATCCGCAGACCGCCGCCGGCACTGGAGCAGGCGAGCACCTCCGCCTCCTCCGCCCGGGAGTCCTGGCCGGCGAGCTCGGCCAGGCAGGCGTCGTACCCGTCCAGCACGTCGGTCTCGATGGTGGTCGGGTGCGAGGCTGAGGCGACGATCCGTCCCCGGGCGAGGTCGACCAGGGCGGCCTTGGTGAAGGTGGAGCCGAAGTCCACGCAGACGGCGACCCCCACCTGGTCGGCGGTCCGGCGCGGGCCGGTCGAGGGGCTCACGCGAGCGCCCGTTCGAGATCGGCCAGCAGGTCGTCGGCGGTCTCGATCCCGACGCTGAGCCGGACCAGGTCACTGGGCACCTCCAGCGCGGTGCCCGCCACCGAGGCGTGGGTCATCCGGCCAGGGTGCTCGATGAGGCTCTCCACCCCTCCGAGCGACTCACCCAGCGTGAACACCTCGGTCCGGGCGCACACCGCGAGTGCCTGCTGCTCCCCGCCGGTCACCCGGAAGCTCACGATCCCGCCGAACCGCCGCATCTGCCGCCGTGCCACCTCGTGCCCCGGATGGCTCTCCAGGCCGGGGTAGAACACCTCGGCGACGGCGGGGTGGCCGCTGAGGTACTCGACCACCCGTTCCGCGTTCTCGCAGTGCCGGTCCATCCGCACCCCCAGGGTCTTCAGGCCCCGCAGCACCAGCCACGCGTCGAACGGCCCGGCGACGGCACCCATGGCGTTCTGGTGGAAGGCCAGCGCCTCGGCCAGATCGTGGTCGCGCACCACCAGCGCGCCGCCGACGACGTCGGAGTGGCCGCCGCAGTACTTCGTGGTGGAGTGCATGACGACGTCGGCGCCCAGGGTGAGCGGCTGCTGGAGGTACGGCGAGGCGAAGGTGTTGTCGACCACCAGCAGGGCCCCGGCGTCGTGGGCGATCCCGGCGAGCACCTGAATGTCACCGATCCCGAGCAGCGGGTTCGTGGGCGTCTCCACCCAGACCAGCCTGGTGGCGCCGGGCCGGATCGCGGCGCGCACCGCCTCGGGGTCGGACGCCGGTGCCGGGTCGTGCACCAGCCCCCAGGCCCGCTCCACCTTGTCGAAGAGGCGGAACGTGCCGCCGTACGCGTCGTCCGGAAGCACCACGTGGTCACCCGGACGGCACAGCGCGCGGACCAGCGTGTCCTCGGCGGCCAGGCCGGAGGCGAACGCGAAGCCGCGCTCCCCCTCCTCCAGGGCCGCCAGGTTGGCCTCGAGCACCGTCCGCGTGGGGTTGGCCGAGCGGCTGTACTCGTAGCCGCCACGCAGGCCCCCCACGCCGTCCTGCTTGAAGGTGGACGTCGCGTGGATCGGCGGGATCACCGCTCCCGTCACCGGATCGGGCTCGTAGCCGGCGTGGATCGCGCGGGTCTCGAAGCCGGACTTGTGCTGGTGCTCGGTCACGGACCCGAGACTAGCCGGGCCCGGAGCTCACGCCTCGAGCGTGTAGTCGAGGACGATGCGGTGCGTGCCGTCGGCGTCGATGGCCAGCGACCCGGTGCCGGAGATCCCGGCGAGCGCCCCCGTCCCGCTGCGGGGCACCACCACGAGGAGCTCGTGCAGACGCTCACCGTGACCGAGGGTCGTGGCGGAGTGGATGAAGTTGAAGGTCCCCCCGTGCCCGTCCACTGCGCCCTCGAAGGACTCGGTGGCCACGTAGCTGCCGACCCCGGAGTCTCCGTCGAAGGCGTAGCTGAACTGGGTGATCGAGCGCCCCTCCAGACCGCCTTGGTACCGCTTGACCATCCGGGCGTGCCCGGTGGCGAGCGCGGTCTCGATCTCGGGGACCGCGTCGGTGGGGGTGAACTCCTCGACCTCGAACGTGCAGCGGGTCTCCATGACGGCAGAGCCTAGAGGTCGCGTCCGGCGCGGGGAACGATCCCAGCCCCTGCGGTGTTGGACCAGGGGCCAGCATCCGCCCGAGGAGGGTCCATGTTCTTCACGCGCAGCAGGTCGACGCTTCCCACCGCCGACGGGGCGCTGCCCGGCCGGTCGACCCGGCCGTTCCCGCTCGCCGAGCGGCACCTGGTGCTCGACGCCCCGCTCGTCACCGACGAGGTGCCGCCCGGGTTGGAGGTCGCGCTGTTCGGCCTCGGCTGCTTCTGGGGCGCCGAGGAGGTGTTCTGGCAGGTGCCCGGGGTGTGGTCCACCTCCGTCGGGTACGCCGGCGGGGCGACCCCGCACCCGACGTACGAGGAGGTCTGCACGGGCCGCACCGGCCACACCGAGGCGGTCCGGGTCGTCTACGACCCCGCGGTGGTCTCCTACGCCGACCTGGTCACGGTGTTCCTCGAGGTGCACGACCCGACCCAGGGGATGCGGCAGGGCAACGACGTGGGCACGCAGTACCGCTCCGCGATCTACTGGACCACGCCCGAGCAGGAGCAGGTCGCGCGGGACATGCTCGCCCGCTACCAGCCCGCCCTGACCGAGCGCGGCTTCGGGGAGATCACCACCGAGGTGCGGCCGGCGGCCGAGACGACGTACTACTACGCCGAGGACCACCACCAGCAGTACCTGGTGAAGGTCCCCCACGGGTACCGCTGCCACTCCGCCACGGGCGTGCCCTTCCCACAGACGCCCTGAGGTCAGGGTGGCCTGCACGTCCGGCATGGGCAAGGCTGCAGCGATGACCAGCAGTGACCTGTGGGATGCCCAGACAGCCGAGCGGTACGACGAGGACTCGGCGTTCATGTTCGCGCCGGAGGTCCTGGGACCCGCGGTTGCCTTCCTGTCCGCCCTGGCCGGCGACGGCCCGGTGCTGGAGTTCGCGATCGGCACCGGGCGAGTGGCGATACCGCTGGTCGAGCGTGGCGTTCCCGTCAGCGGCATCGATCTTTCGCAGCCGATGGTCGACCAGTTGCGCAGCAAGTGCCGCGACATCCCCGTCGTGGTCGGCGACATGGCCACCAGTGCGATTCCGGGGCAGTTCTCCCTCGTCTACCTCGTCTGGAACGGCCTCGGGAACCTCCGCACCCAGGCCGCGCAGGTCGCCTGCTTCCGCAACGCGGCCAGACACCTCGCGCCGGGCGGACGGTTCGTCATCGAGCTGTGGATTCCCGGTATCCGGCGTTTGCCACCCGGACAGGTAGCGGTGCCCTTCCACGTCGGGGAGCATCACGTCGGCCTCGACACCTTCGACCTGACCACCCAGCAGGGCACCTCTCATCACTATCGACGCCATCCGGACGGCACCGTGACCTACGGGGCGAGCAACTTCCGCTACGTCTGGCCCGCCGAGTGCGACCTGATGGCGCAGCTCGCCGGCATGGAGCTCGAGAGCCGGCTGGCCGGGTGGAGCGGCGATCCCTTCACCAACGACAGCGAGAGCCACGTCTCTGTCTGGCGCAAGCCGGGAGCAGCCACTCCGCTTTGACCTGGTCGCGTCACGGACTGACCTGGCACCGCGCGACCCGACCCGCGAGCCTGCCGCTCCGGTTCACCCGACCAGGACGGCGACACCGCCCGCTACGGCCCCGAAGCGGACGAGCCGACCCACGAAGCAGCCCGAGGCGAAGACCGACCAGCGGAGGGTGGAGGCGCCCGCGGCCGCGCTGACCAGCGCCAGTGGCGGCAGGCCGACGGTCGCCGAGACGGCGACCGTCGCGGGCCCCGCGACACGGTGGGAGAGGCACCGCAGCAGCGTGGCGTTGACCCGTCGGACCCACCGGGGCCCCCGCGGGGGGCGCCCCACGTGGACGAGGCGGCAGCGCCCGACCCCGCGCCGCGCCGCGCCGAAGATGACGGTCTTGCCCACGGTCTGGCCACCGGCCAGGGCGACCACCGAGACCGCGACCAGGTGTGGGGGCTCGAGGAGCGAGAGGCCGGCCTGGACGGCCTCGGCGTTCACCACGGGCACCAACGCCGACACGAAGCCCATGCCGATGCCGGCAACCACCTCGCGGATCATGACCAGTCCTTGAGGACCAGCGTCCGCTTGGCAGACCAGGACTTGACGGCGATCAGGCCGAGACCCAGGCACAGGGCCACCGTCATCCAGCCCGTCAGCATGGCCAGCACCACGGCGGAGGTGTTGAGGGCCTTGGCCGGCGGCGACCAGTTGAGGCGGTGCACGAGTCGGTCGACGACGTGGAAGTCGTTCGGGCTCTTGATCGGCCAGCCGAGGAACGCCAGGGAGAGCACGCAGTCCAGCACCATGAACTGCAGCAGGAACACGCACATGGGGGCGGCCGCCTGGGGGCGCAGGTCGAGATAGGCACCCGCCAGGACGGCCATGCAGGCTCGGTCGCTCACGATGTCGAGCACGGCGCCGATCCGGGTCTCCTGGTGGAGCCGTCGGGCGCACCACCCGTCGAGGATGTCGCCGCCCCAGTAGATGGCGTAGGCCGCGAGGAGCAGCTGGGCCGAGTGGTTCCGCAGGGCGGCGACACCCAGTACCACCGCGGCGATCGTCCGCACCACGGTGACGAGGTTGGGGACGGTACGGACGACGCGAGCGCCTCGGATGTCTTGTTCGGTGGCTGAGGTCATGTCTTCCACGTTCCCGAGACGGGCCCGGTCCGCGGATCGGCCCGAGGTGCCGCGCGTCGGCACGCGGGGGCCGTTGAGACGTCCGCGAATCGGTACCACGGGACGAGGCCCGCCGGGCTGAGACAGGTCCATGATGAGCACATGGACCTGCGCCTCGCCGCCCGACGGGTCCGCTCCCTGCGCCCGGTCGACGTGGGCGTCACGGTGCTGCTCGTCGCGGCGCTCTACGCGGTCGGGATGCTGACGATCTTCGGCGGGGGTCTCCCCGAGATGCTGCTGCCGATGAGCGGACTCGCCCTGGCCGTGCGGTGGCCACTGCTGGGCACCACCACGGCCGGCGCCCTTGCCGTGGGCGCTGCGGCGCACGGTTACATCGGTGACGAGCTCGTCTACGCCGCGGGAGCGATGACGATCTGCTCCTACCTGGCCGTCCGTACCGTCGGGGGCTGGAGCGCTGTCGTCCCTGGGGTGGTCGCGGCGGCGACCGGCCTGCTGGTCGGTTCCCCGGACGTCGCGGCTGCGGCGACGCTGGCTGCGCTCATCGGCGGCGGGGCCGCCGCGATGCAGGGCCTCGCATCCAGGACCGAGGAGTCGGAGACCCTGGTCGCCCGCCTACGCGCCCGCACGCAGGAGCAGGAACGGCGACAGGCGTGGCTCAGCGAGCGGGCCGAGCTGGCGCGCGAGCTCCACGACATCGTCGGGCACCACGTCACTGCGATGGTGGTGTCGGCTGAGGCGGCGAAGGCGCACGGCGCTGACGACCACACCCTCGACACCATTGCCGAGCTGGGACGCCACGCACTCACCGAGCTGGACACGCTCGTCGGATCGCTGCGCGAGACCGGCGCCGCGCCGCCCACCCGGGCGACGCCGCGGCTGACCGACCTGCCCGCCCTGGTGGAGCCGTTGCGGGCCGCAGGGGTCGCGGCCGACCTCACCACCGATGTCAGCGGCCAGCTCAGTGACTCCACCCAGCTCGCCGTCTACCGCATCGTCCAGGAGACGACGACGAACATCCTCAAGCACGCCCGGGCGACCCAGGCGCACGTCGAGGTGGTGGGCACCGAGCGAGAGGTGACCGTGCGGGTGTCGGACAACGGCCGGGGCGACGTCGACGCCACCGGGGTGGCCGAGCGCGTGGGGCGCGGCCTGATGGGGATCGGCGAACGCGTGGAGCGCCTGGGCGGCTCCTGGAGCTACGAGACGCGACCAGGGACCGGCACGACGGTCACCGCTGTGCTCCCCGTCCGGGTGGCGCCGTGATCAGGGTCGCCATCGTCGACGACCAGGACCTCATCCGGGAGGGGCTCGCGATGATCGTCGGGGCGGCACCGGACATGGAGGTCGTGCTGTCGGGCGCGGACGGTCAGGACCTGGTCGACGCCGTCGCCGACCACCGGGCCATCGACGTGGCTCTCGTCGACATCCGGATGCCCGGCATCGACGGCCTCGAAGCCACGCGAAGGATCGCGGGCCGTCCAGGAGCCCCCTCGGTACTCATCCTCACCACGTTCGACGAGGACGAGTACGTGCTCAGTGCCGTCGCGGCCGGGGCCAGCGGCTTCCTCCTCAAGCGTGCCTCCGGCCAGCAGCTGGTCGAGGCGGTCAGGTCCGTGGCCGACGGCGATGCCGTGCTGTCGCCCAGCGTGACCCGGCAGGTGCTGGCGCGGATGCGCGCGGGTGTCGACCTCGCGGGCGAGCCGGCGGCCGTACCGTCCGTGGCCCACCTGACCGACCGCGAGACCGACGTACTGCGATGCATCGGTGAGGGCCTGAACAACGCAGAGATCGCGTCCACCCTGTTCCTGTCCGAGAGCACCATCAAGACCCACGTCGGCAACGTGCTCGCCAAGACCCACTCGCGAGACCGGGTCCGTGCCGCGCTGCTGGCCGTGCGTGCCGGGCTGGTGGCGCCCTAGGGTCCGAGGAGCACCCGTCAGCTGGCGGCCTTCCGGGTCCTGGGGGCCGGCTTGGGCTTCTCGACCACCGGCTGGGTCTCGAGCCTGGCCTTCACCCTGTCGATGTAGAGCCGGCTCATCCTGGTCGTGCCGAAGTCGATCATGTTGCGCAGCGGCGGCACGCCCCACAGCGCCCGCGAGCGGTGCTCCAAGGTGACCTTCGTGCCCGTCCCCTCCCGCTCGAACGAGTAGTCCCAGTTGCCCACGATCGCGCTCGAGGACTTCTCGGTGATGTGCTTGTTCGGCTGGTAACCGGTGACGACCTCGAACCCCTGGGGGCCGGGGACCCCGGCGATCTTGATGCGCCAGTTGACGTAGGTGCCGACACCCTCCTTGGTCATCTTCGCCTCCAGAACCTCGTAGCCGGGGGCGCCGGCGTCGTTGGCCGGGTCCATGAAGTAGTCGAACACCGTCTTGACCGGTGCGTCGATGTGGTAGCTGACCTTCATGGTCATGGCGCTCATCTCCTTGTTCCACTCGTCGCGGCCGAGTCGACCACAAGGGGCAGGTAGCCGGCTCGGCCTCCTGCTTGCGCCACTTCCATGGTATCCCCGTGCCTGCGGGGCGACACCCCTCGTCACCGCGCCTCTTCGATCCGGCGCCTCTCGGCTACTGGTGCGTACGACGCGGCTGGTACGTCGTACGCACCAGTAGCGAGGCGGTGGAGGCCTGGCTACCTGAGCGACTGCACCAGGTAGACGCAGGCGACCGCGACGGCGAGGGAGCCCAGGAGGATCCGCAGGAGCCGCTCGGGCAGCCACGGCTGCAGCCGGGCCCCGGCGTACCCGCCCACCAGGCCGCCGAGCCCGCACGCCAGCCCGATCCTCCAGTCCGGCGCCACCGATCCGTCCGTTGTCAGGGCGAGCACTGCGTAGGTGAGGGCGCCGACCACGGAGGTGACGAACGTCGAGGCGAGTGCCGCGGGCGCGACAGCCACCACCGTGAGCCCGGAGCCGACGAGAATCGGGCTGAGCAGGGAGCCGCCCCCGATGCCGTACACACCACCGATGACGCCCACGACCAGCGCGAGCAGGAGCACGGCACGGTCCGACAGCGCCTCGCGCGGTCGGGCGGCGCCCAAGGTCTGCCTGAGCAGCCAGGTGCCCACACCCAGCAGCACCGCGGCCGCGATGAGCCGGAACGGCCGCACACCAGGCACCAGATGGACCCGGATGATCGCCCCGAGGACGACCCCCGGAACCGTGCCGGCCACGAGGCGGCGGGCCAAAGGGCCGGCCAGCTGACCGTTCCGGCGGTACCTGAGCAGGGCGCCGGGGCCCGCCACGACGTTGTAGAGCAGGTTGGTCGGGGTCACCGCGGGGTTCGGGACGTGCAGCAGGCTGAGCTGCACGGGGAGCAGGAACACCGCCCCGGAGACCCCCACCGGAGCGGTCACGGTGGCGATCACCAGAGCGGCGAGGAAGCCCTGCACCGCGTCCCCCATACCAGCGGACCCTACGACCGCCGCGGGCGTCGTCCCGCGGGAGTCCGTGCCTGGGCGGCGTAGAAGGGCTCGAGCCTGGCCCGGATCCGTGCCTCCAGGAAGCCGCGGGCCAGGGCGTGCTCGGCGAGGGGCGGAAGGAGCAGCAGCGCAGTGTCCGCCAGGTGCCGGGCGTCGAGGCCGAGCTCCTGGAGCAGCTCGGCGACCGGCCTGTCTCCGTGCAGCTCCCACACCTCGTCGACCGCGCGGGCCGCGAGCTCGCCGAGCAGACCGGCGTCGCGAAGCCGCCGCAGGACCGGGCTGGAGGCGCGCACCAGGTCGGCCAGGTCGGTGGCCTCCAGCGGCTCGGCGAGCGAGGCTACGGTGCCGCGCGACCACTCCTGCCACACCTCGTCGGCCATCGCCCGCAGCATCGTCTCGTCCAGCGATTCCTCCAGGTAGCGCCTGCCGTCACGCAGCGTGTCGGCGATGTTGGCCCGGACGAACGCCGTCAGCTGACGGTCCAGGTTCGCCTCGAGCCCCGGGGCCGCGGAGCTGAGCCCGCGTTGGCCCAGCCGGACCAGCGAGGAGGCGCCGGGGATCTTGCGGGCGACGACGTTCTCGGTCAGCACGAAGGCCTTGACCCCGTGGTAGAGGACCCGGGCGACCAGGCCGCTGTACGCCTCGCTCTCGGTGACTGCGTCGATCGCACCGCGTCGTACTGCGTCCATCCGGACCACCACGTCGACCATCGCGTCGTAGTCCTCCTTGGTGACCAGCGCTGCGACGGTGAGCCCCTCATGCCGCAGCCGCGCGTGCGCCGCGGCCACCGCCACGGCCGCCACCTCGAGGAGCTCGTCGGTCAGGGCCAGGTCCTCGGCGAGCGCGGCGGCGGCACGCGTGGCCTCCTCGGGCGGGACCAGCTCAGCCAGCCGGACCGTGCCCAGCCACCCGAGGAGGGCCTCGGCCTCTTCCCTCACGGTGTCCTGGAGCGACGCGGCGCTCCAGCGCGTCAGCTCGAAGCGCACGTGCGCCTCGAGCACCGCATTCCAGTCGGTCACATCGTCCTCCGGTCGGCACGCCCAGGTCGGCGTGCGCTCATCGTGCCAGGCGCCTCCTCGGTCGGTTGTCTTCCCGAGCACAGAAATGATCCGTCCGGGGCTCACCGGACTAGCCTGAAGGCATGGCCGAGACTCCTGTGGCCGTGCGTCAGACGCTCTTCCTCACCTCCCTCGTGGTCGCCGGCGTCATCACCGTCCTGATGCTCATCGAGGGTCCCCCCGGCAGTGGGTACGGCTGGGGTGCGGTGGCGGTCAACATCGTGCTGTCTGCCGGGATCGTGGTCCTGCTCGGCTGGATGGTCCGGCTGGCGCGGCCCCACCTGCGCTGGTGGACCGTCGCGCTGGCGGCGCTGCTCGCCGTCGTCACCGCCGCCTCCACCCTCGGCAACTGGGGCTACGAGGACGCCGGCAGCCAGGCCAGGGACGCGGTCCAAGCGGTGCTGGTGATCGCCTTCGCGCTGGCAGTGGTGGTCGAGGAGCTCGGCGGCACGCATCGCCCGCACCCTCTCCCCCGGTGACCACCCCGAGCCCCACCGGACTGCGACCGTCCCCGCTCCGGAGATAGTCCGCCGCGCAAATCATCATTTCCGGAGCCCGGATGATGAGTTTCGCGGCGGACTATCTGGTGCGGCGCGTGAGGGGCCGCAGCGCGCGCCGCCCCGGGGGGCTGGCGCCGTCAGCCACAATGGGGTGCATGACCGACCTCCCGCGCCGAGCCGTCACCCGCACGGCGCGGCTGGCCGCCCTCCCCCTCGGGTACGCCGGGCGCAGCGCGGTCGGTCTCGGCAAGCGGCTGGGCGGCAAGCCCGCCGAGGCGGTGACCAGCGAGATCCAGCAGCGCACCGCCGACCAGCTCTTCCGCACGCTCGGCGAGCTCAAGGGCGGCGCGATGAAGTTCGGTCAGGCGCTCTCGGTCCTGGAGTCGGCGCTGCCCGAGGACGTGGCCGCGCCGTACCGTGAGCACCTCACCCGGCTCCAGGACTCCGCGCCGCCCATGCCGACCCAGACCGTGCGCGAGGAGATCGAGCGCGAGCTGGGCCCGGACTGGCGCGAGCGCCTGGTGTGGATGGACGGCGGCCCCACGGCCGCCGCCTCCATCGGGCAGGTGCACCGCGGCCGCTGGCACGACGGGCGCGAGGTCGCCGTCAAGGTCCAGTACCCCGGTGCCTCCGACGCGCTGCTCGGGGACCTCAGGCAGATCGCCCGGCTCGCTCGCGGGATGTCTCCACTCTTCCCCGGCATGAACGTCAAGCCCCTGATCGCGGAGATCCAGGACCGAGCGCTCGAGGAGCTCGACTACCACCTGGAGGCGGAGGCCCAGCAGGCCTTCGCCGACGGCTTCCGCGAGGATCCGCAGATCGTGGTGCCGGACGTGGTGGCCACCGGACGGACGGTGCTGGTGACGGAGTGGCTGGAGAGCCCCGCGTCGCTCGCCGCGGTGATCGCCGGCGGGTCACGGGCCGAGCGGGACCACTACGGCGAGCTGCTGGCGCGGTTCCTGTTCTCGGGGCCCGTGCGGACCGGGATGCTCCACGCCGACCCGCACCCCGGCAACTTCCGGGTGATGCCTCGGGAGGACGGCACCCCGGGCCGGCTGGGGGTGCTCGACTTCGGCAGCGTGGCCCGGCTCCCCGAGCGAGCGATGCCTCGCGCCATGGGCACCCTGATCCGCATCGCCAGCATCGAGGACCAGGACGAGCTGCTCGAGGGGCTGCGCCGGGAGGGCTTCGTCAAGGAGAACATCAAGGTCGACCCGGCGCTGGTGCTCGACTACCTCGCACCCTTCATCGAGCCGGCCCGGCAACCGCGGTTCCAGTTCACGCGCGAGTGGATGAGGGAGCAGTTCAACCGGCTCAACGACCCCTCCGCGCCCTCGTACACGGTGGCGACCAAGCTCAACCTGCCGCCCGGGTACATGCTGATCCACCGCACCTGGCTCGGCGGCATCGGGCTGCTGAGCCAGCTCGAGGCCGATGCGCCGTTCCGCGACATCCTGCTGGAGTTCCTGCCCGGGTTCGCCGGGGACGACGCGTGACGGGAGACCATTGCCACAGCGCCCGCGGCCCGCGAGGGGCCTAGGCTGGAGGTGTCGGGAGACCGACATGGCCGCGGGCCGAGGTGGTCGAGATGCGTGGGGATGGGACGCGAGCTCTGAGGATGACGGGGTTCTGGCTGGTCGTGGTCACGATGGGCCTCGGCTTCGCCTTCGTGACCGGTGAGACGTTCGACGACCCCGGCGGCTGGGCCGCCGTCGGCTACGTCCTGACGTGGGCGGTGCCGCTGGCGGCGTTGCTGCTGGTGGTGACGCGCTGGCCGGCCTGGGCGGCCCGCTGGTGCTGGGTCGCGGTGCTGGTGCCGATCGGCTTCGCCGCGTGGGGCCTGGTCGACATCGACGCCTACCGGAGCTTCCAGGACGACGTCGGGCCGGTGGGCGCTGTCCTGGTGATGGTGATCGGCACGGCGCTGGCCTTCCTGGGACGGCACGCCGAGCACACGCTGACCGCGGGGGTGGCGATGCTCGCGGCCACGCTCGTGCCGCCGGCGCTGCTGGCGCTGAGCAGTGGCGAGATGATGCGCTCCGCCATGATCGTGGCAGTGCCCGTCCTGGTGGCCGGACTGCTGTACCTCTTCGCCGGGCTGCAGGCCCACCGCGGGCACCACGTCGGCCGCCACGCCGTCGCCTGACCGCGTCCCGTCACCACTGGCGCCCGGGACGTCGTACGGAGGGAGCAGACGCCGGCTCGGTCCGGACGACGTAGGACGGGGCTAGTCGACCCAGAATCCCCGGGTCCCCCAGCCGCCGAAGCCGTCGGCGTACGACGAGTCGCGGGACCGGTCGCCCAGGTAGGAGCCGACGACCGCCGCGCCCAGGTCGTCGAGCTCGGGTGCCACGACCCGGCCCCCGACCCGCCTCGCCATGGAGTCCACGAACCGCGCCAGACCCGGATCCTCGCCGAGCCGGAAGAAGGTGACCTGCGCGCCGAGCCGCCCTGCGGCGTCCAGCTCGCGTACCGCGTGGGCGATGGTGAGCGGGTGCGGCGGGTAGGCGAAGTACACCTCGCCACCAGGCTCGAGGTGTGACGTGGGCTCCCCGTCGGTGACGACGAGCAGCACCGGCTGGGCGTTCGGGTGCCGGCGGAAGTGGCGGTTGGCCAGCAGCAGCGCGTGGTGCAGGTTCGTGCCCTTGTCCCACAGCGCGTCCAGACCGGTCAGCTCCTCGATCTCCATCACCTGGGCCTGGCGGCCGAAGCCGATGAGCTGCAGGTGGTCACCCCGGAACCGGGTGCGGATCAGGGTGTGCAGTGCCAGCGCCGTCCGCTTCATCGGCACCCAGCGGCCGTCCATCGCCATCGAGAACGACGTGTCCACGAGCAGCGCCACGCACGCCTGGCTGCGGGCCTCGGTCTCGGTGACCTCGACGTCGCGGAGCTCGAGCCGGACCCGCGGCCTGCCGGACCCGCGCCGGGGTGCCCGGTCCGCCGCCGTACGGCGCACCGCGTTGCCGACGGTGCGGGTGACGTCCCACGGCTCGGTGTCCCCGAACTCCCAGGGTCGCGCGGCCCCCGACGGCTCGCCCGCCGTACCGGCCAGCCGCGCGTCCCGCTGGCCCTGCCGCCCCGACAGCCGGGTGGCCACGTCACGCAGCAGCGCCTTGCCGAGCTGACGCATGGCCTTGGGGGAGAGCCGGAGCTGCCCGTCGGTGCCCCGCTTGAGGAAGCCGGAGTCGCGCAGCGCCCGCTCCAGCTCGGCCAGGGTGCGGGCGTCGACCGCCGCCTCGTCGCCCAGCTGGCGCGCCAGCGTGTCGAGGTCGACGTCGTCCAGCCGGGCTCCGTCGTAGGACTGGGAGAGCTGCTCGGCCAGGTCGTCGAGGTCGGCGAGATCCTGCAGGACCCCGGTGCCGTCGCCCAGCCCCAGTCCCTGCTCGCCCTCGAAACGCTCCGAGCCGCTCCAGTCCTCTCCCGGACGCAGCGCCTGCAGGTTGCCGTCCATCCGGGCGAGCTGGTCCATCAGCTCGGCCGAGCCGAACGCCTGCGCGGAGAGCTGCCTCAGCTCGGCCCGCTGCTCCGGGGACATCGACGCGAGCAGGCGCTGGGCAGCCGCGGCGCGCGCCGCGAGGGTGTCGAGCAGCTCGTCGAGGGTGCGCGGGTGCTCGGGGAAGTGCTCTGCGTGCCGCTCCATGAACTCCTCGAAGTCCTCCTGGGTGTCCTCGCCGCGACGGCGCTTCTCCAAGAGGTCGTTGAGGTCGGCCAGCATCTCGCCGACGGCGGCCCGGTCGGCGTCCGTGGCGTTCTCGAGCGTCTGCTTCATGCCGGCGAAGCGCTGGTCGAGCAGCTCCCGGCCGAGCAGGTCCTTGATCTGCTCGTAGGCCTCGCGGGCCTCGCTGCTCTGCCAGTCGTACGACGCCAGCTCGCTCACCGCAGCCGCGGTCGAGGCGGGAAGGTTGTCGAGCCGCAGCTGGCGGAAGGCCCGGTCGGCGTCGTCGAGGTCCACGTCGCGGGCGAGCTGGCCGCGCTCGGCGAGCACGGCCTTGTCCAGCAGCTCGCGCACCTCCTGCAGCGTGCCGTCCAGACGGTGCGTCCGCAGCAGCTCCCGGCGGCGTTCCGCCACCCGGCGCGCCAGGTCGTCCAGGCCGCGCCGCTGCGCACCCCCGCGGCGCAGGAACTCCCGCATCGCCCGCTCCGGTGAGTACCCGGCCATCACGTCCTCGCCGATCGCGTCCAGCGCCTCGGCGAGGTCCACCGGGGGGGCGAGCGGGTCGCCCCCGGCGTACCTGAGGTACCGCGCCCGGTGCCGGTCCGGACGTGGGCTCATCCCCCGCCCCCGTCAGCCATAGACGGTCTCCCCGCCTGCGGAGTCCTTCCCGATCTTCCTGGCCAGGTAGAGACCCTCCAGCGCCAGCTCGATCGCGGCCGCCCGTTCGCCGTCGTTGGTCGCCTCGAGCCGGTCCATCACCTGGTCGTACAGGTCGGACTCGCCGAGCACCGGCAGCCCGTGCAGCAGGTCGCGGGCGCTGACCTGGTCGC
Source organism: Nocardioides sp. (assembly GCF_035429765.1). Lineage (GTDB taxonomy): Bacteria > Actinomycetota > Actinomycetes > Propionibacteriales > Nocardioidaceae > Nocardioides. Next base: position 21,231 of record NZ_DAOMFK010000017.1, read on the forward strand.
CGGTGGCGACCATGGCACCGCCCTCCAGCGCGTCGACGAGCAGGGCGAAGTCGATCCCGCGCAGGCGGAGCCGCACGGTCTCCGCCGTGGCCGTGCGCAGCAGGTGGGTGAGGATCTCGTGCTCGCGACCCTCCTCGCCGGTCTCGAACTCCACCTTTCCGCCGAGCACGTCCACCACCGTGGCCAGGTCGACGACCCTGGCCACCGCCTCCGGCTCGCCCTGGGTGGTGGCCCGGTGCAGAGCTGCGGCGGCGAGGGTCTCGGCGCCGGCGATGGCGAAGCGGGCCGAGACGCCCGAGCGCTGGTCCACGGCGTTGGCCTCACGCAGCGAGCGGGTGAACCGGGCGAGGATCTCGATGAGGTGGTCGGGCACCTCGGCGACCAGGTGCGCCTCCTGGCGGATCACCGACACCTCGTCGTCCAGCTCGACCGGGTAGTGGGTGCGGATCTCGGCACCGAACCGGTCCTTGAGCGGGGTGATGATCCGGCCGCGGTTGGTGTAGTCCTCGGGGTTGGCGCTGGCGACGACCAGCACGTCCAGAGGCAGCCGGAGCACGTAGCCGCGGATCTGGATGTCGCGCTCCTCCATCACGTTGAGCATCGCGACCTGGATCCGCTCGGCCAGGTCGGGCAGCTCGTTGATCGCGACGATCCCGCGGTGGGAACGCGGGATCAGCCCGAAGTGGATGGTCTCCGGGTCGCCCAGGGTCCGGCCCTCCGCCACCTTCATCGGGTCCACGTCGCCGATCAGGTCGGCCACCGAGGTGTCGGGAGTGGCCAGCTTCTCGGCGTACCTCTCCTCGCGGTTCCGCCAGGCGACCGGCAGCTCCTCGCCCAGCTCGGCGGCCCGCCGGCGCGACTCGGGGGTGATCGGCTCGTAGGGGTGCTCGCCGAGCTCGGAGCCCTCGATGACCGGGGTCCACTCGTCCAGCAGCCCGACCAGGGTGCGCAGCAGGCGGGTCTTGCCCTGCCCGCGCTCGCCCAGGAGCACCACGTCGTGGCCGGCGATCAGCGCCCGCTCCAGCTGCGGGATCACGGTGCCGCCGAACCCGTGCAGGCCGGGCCAGGGGTCCTCGCCGTCACGCAGCTTGCCGAGCAGGTTGGCGCGGATCTCCTGGCGCAGGTGGAGCTGCTGGTGGCCGGAGGCGCGCAGGGCACCGAGCGTGGTGGGCAGGCCGGGTGGGGTGGGCACGGTCACCCTGCCACGCTACCCACGTCCGTCAACCGGACACGGTGTCGTCCGACCCAGGTCCGAGGAGGTCGAGGAACATCACCTGCAGACCGACGTACCCGTGACGGGCGGAGCGGAACGCGCCGGGAACCGTGCCGATGGTCCGGAACCCGAGTGCCTGCCAGAGCCGTACGGCGGCGGTGTTGGTCTCGACGACCGCGTTGAACTGGATCCCGCGGAAGCCCTCCCGGCGGTGCCACTCCACGACCCACTCGGCCAGCTCCCGACCGACCCCGCGACCCTGGGCGGCCGGGTCGACCATGAACGAGGCGGTGCCGATGTGGGCGCCGCGGCCGGGACGGTTCGGCCCCATCCTCGCCGAGCCCACGACCCGGCCCTCGTCCTCCAGCACGACCGCATGCGCGGGGGGCGGCTCAAGCCAGAGCGCCCGGGCCTGGTCGGAGGTCAGGTCCGCCGGGTAGGCGTAGGTCTCCCCCTCCTGGACGATCTGCCGGAAGAACGGCCAGATCGCCGGCCAGTCGCGGTGCTCAGCGACGCGGATGCGGGAGGCCACCCGGGGAGCCTACAGATCGGTGGCGCCGTCGATGGACTCGCGGATCAGGTCGGCGTGGCCGGCGTGCCGGGCGTACTCCTCGATCAGGTGCACGAGGATCCAGCGCAGCGTGAACTGCTCGCCCGTGCGGTGGCTGCCCCGCACCGACCGGGTGTCGAGGCCGTCCCCGGCCATCGCCTCGTCGATCCGCCGGTCGCCGGCGGCGATGGCGCGGTCGTAGAGCGAGAAGAGGTACGCCGGGTCGTCCTGCGCCGCGGTGTGCCACTCCCAGTCACGGTCGGCGTCCCAGTCCACCGAGGCCCACGGCTCCCCCAGCTCCTCACCGGCGAGGGTCTCGTCGAACCAGCTCTCCTCCACCACGGCGAGGTGCTTGAGCAGGCCCCCGAGGGTCATCGTCGAGGGCGCCAGCGGGGTCGCCAGCTGCTCCTGGCTCAGGCCCTCGGCCTGGCGGCGTACGGTCGCTCGGTAGTAGTCCAGGAAGCCCCGCAGCATCGTCACCTCGTCCGCGGCGAACGGAGGGTCGGCACGCGGCGTGGTCGGCACGAAGTCGCTCATGCCCGGCACAGTACGGCGGACCGCCGTCGCTCGGCCACACCCTCCTGGGTGGTGGATGCCGGTGTTCGTCGGTTTCCCTGCGGCTGGTGGGACGGAGCGCCGTACGCCGGGGAGCCCGCCACCGGCGCCAGGTCGCAGGAAGGGGGCGGGGCGGACACTACGGTGGGGCCATGTCACGTGACGAGGACCGCGAGAAGTTCATCGAGGCGCTCTGCGCACCCGGGCTGGCCGACATCGTGGACCTGGTCTGCTGGGTGGAGGACGGCGAGGGCGGTCCCACGGCGTACGCCGCGAACAGCGTCGGCCGGGTGCGGCTGCACCCCGACCGGCCGCGCGAGGTGGTGTCCGGGCAGGACCCGATCGGCAGCGAGGACCCGCTGGCCTTCCTCCCCTACGAGCGGGAGCTGGCCGACCCCTCGCCGGCCCGGTCCACGCACAACGCCTACCCGCTGGCGGCCACCCGGCTGCTGTCCTTCTTCGCCGACCCCGACCGGAGCCCCGACCTGGCGGTGGTCCACACGCCCCGGCACTTCTTCCCCGAGGAGGGTGGGCACGTGGGCGAGCACGGGTCGCTGGACGTGATCCAGTCCCGGGCACCGTTCATCCTGAGCGGGGCCGGCGTCCGGCGGCAGGGGTACGTCGACGCCTACGCGCGGCTGGTGGACGTGGGTCCCACGCTGGCCCACCTGGCGGGGGTGCCCGAGGACGACCTGCGCGACGCCAAGGGCGAGGCGCTGGACGGACGGCCCCAGCTCCAGTACCTGCAGCCCGGCACCAGGCCCAGCCACGTGATCGGCATCCTCTGGGACGGCGCCCACTGCAGCGACCTGCTGCACCTGGCCGAGACCGGGGAGCTGCCCGGGGTCGCCCGGCTGGTGGAGCGCGGAGTCGCCCTGCGCGGCGGCGCGGTGGCGGAGTTCCCCAGCATCACCCTCACCAACCACACCGCGATCCTGACCGGCATCGGGCCCGGTCGGCACGGCGTGATGGGCAACGTGTACTACGACCGTGCCACCGGCGAGCGCGTCGTGCCCAACGACGAGAGCACCTGGCACCGCAGCGCGGAGTGGCTCCACCCGGCCGCCCGCACGATCTTCGAGATGGTCGGCGACCACCTGCCCGCCGACGCCGCCCCGCGTACCGCCAGCATCGACGAGGCCATCGACCGCGGCGCGGACTACTCCACGATGGCCGTGATCCGGGCGAGCGGGGAGAGCGGTGCGGACGCGCTGGACGACGCCCTGCCCGACCCGCACAGCTCGGCGTTCGTACGCAACCGCGACTACCTGGCGGACCGCTACTTCCGCTGGTGCCTGCGCGTGGACGACCTCGGTCTGCAGCAGGTGCTCGACCTGTGGGCCGACCCGGCCCTGGCGCCCCGGCTGACCTGGTGGGCCAACATCGTCACCGACGGCGGGCACCACGGCGGTGGCCCGCGCTCGGAGATGGCCCGCGACTCGCTGAGGCAGAGCGACGCGAGGCTGTCGGTGTTCCTGGACCAGCTGGAGCGGCTCGGCGTGCTCGACGACGTGACGATCCTGCTCACCGCCGACCACGGGTTCGAGACCTCCTCCCCCGAGGTCACCGGGTCGTGGCGGCCTGCGCTCGACGCGCTGGGCATCCCCTACCGCGACGAGGGGCCGGGCTTCGTCTACCTGCTGTGAGGCTCAGCCGACCGGGCGGCAGTCGTGCCCGCACCCGTCGGTCGGCGGCGGGCCGTCGGCGTGGGCCGCGGGACGGTGCAGGACAGCCGTCTCCGGCGTGACGACGAACCCCTCCCCGGCCACCTGGGCGACCCCGTCGACGATCAGGGTGTACCCGTACAGCTGCGCAGGCGGGAAGACCAGCGTCACCGCCGCGTTGCCGGCCACGTTGGCCGCGGTTCCCCTGCTCGGTCCGGGCACCTCCAGGACACCGGCGCGGACGACCGGATCGACCGTGACCGCCTTGACCCGGCCCTGGCCGGAGACCGACAGCAGGTAGCCCGAGCCGAAGTCGCCGAGTGCCTCGGCCAGGCGCGAGACGTCCACCGGGATGCTCATGGGCCGAGGGTACGCCGGGCTCACCCCGCCAGGTCCACCCACCGCTGCCCCACGACCACCGGCGTGACGCCACCCCCGGTCAGCTCGGCCACGGCCGCGCGGACCCGGGCCTCCCCCTCGGGGGGTACGCCGAGCAGCAGCGACACCACGTCGGCGTACCCGACGTCCAGCACGGCGACCCCGCGGGCCCGCAGCTCCCCCTCGACCCGGCCCGCGTCGGCGTGGTCGAGCTCGACGCGGAGCTCACCGACCAGCTCCCGGGTCAGCAGCCCGACCTCGTCCAGCCCGGCGCGCACGGAGTCGCCGTAGGCACGGACCAGTCCGCCCGCGCCCAGCAGCACTCCACCGAACCAGCGGGTGACCACGGCCACCACGTCGCTGACCCCACGCCCGCGCAGCACCTCCAGCATCGGGGCGCCGGCCGTGCCCGAGGGCTCGCCGTCGTCGCTGGAGCGCTGGAGGGCCCCGCTCGGCCCGAGGACGAAGGCGGAGCAGTGGTGCCGCGCGTCCCAGTGCTGCCGCCGCATCCGGTCCACGACGGCCCGTGCGGCCTCCTCGTCCTCGACCCGGGCCAGGGTGCATAGGAAGCGGGACCGCTTGACCTCGATCTCCGCCTCGCCGTCGCGCGCGAGGGTGACGTATCGGCTCACCACACCCCTAGCATCCCGCCGGCCAGGCGAACCACGAACGCAGCCACCACGCAGAGCAGGAACACCCGCACGAACCCGGCGCCGCGGGCCACCGCGGTGCGCGCTCCCAGGTAGCCGCCGACCAGGTTGGCGACCCCCATCCCCAGGCCCAGCCCCCACAGCACCGCCCCCTGGGGGACGAAGACGCACAGCGCCGCCAGGTTCGTCGCCCAGTTGGCCAGGCGGGCGTTGGCCGAGGCCTGGACGAAGTCGTAGCCGAGCAGCCCGACCAGGGTCAGCACGAGAAACGACCCGGTGCCCGGACCCAGCGCGCCGTCGTAGAACCCGACCACCAGCCCGGTAAGCATCGCGGCCACCACGTGCCGCCGTCCCGAGAAACGCAACGCGGTCCGGGCGCCGAGCTGCGGGGTGAGCGCGACGTACCCGCCGACCACGACCAGGACGACCAGCAGAACCCGCACGAACGCCGCCCGCGGGATGTGCGTGGCCACCAGCGCGCCGCCCAAGGAGCCCACGAAGGCCAGCGTCATCAGCGGCAGGAACGTGAACCGGTCCGGACGGGCCCGGCGCAGGTACGTCGCAGCCGCGACCGAGGTGCCGCAGAAGGAGGCAAGCTTGTTGGTCGCGAGCACCTGGATCGGCGCGGCACCCGGCAGGGCCAGCAGCAGGGCCGGGATCTGGACCAGCCCGCCCCCGCCGACGACCGCGTCGACGAACCCAGCGGCCAGCGCCGCGAGCAGGAGCAGGCCCACCACGGTCGGGGAGAGGTCAGCCACGCAGCGGCACCCCGGCCATGGCCCCTATCGTAGGGCTCGGCAAGCCCGTCGAGCCGCGCGGTATCAGCACACGCATGGCGGGCTCCTGTCATTTCACACGCGCCCGGCCACCAGCGGGGTCGGGCACCCAACGAGAGGAACACCCGCATGCGCACCACCTTCCGCACCGCCTCCCTCGCCGTCGCTGCCGTCGCCGTCACCGGCGCCGTCGCCCTCACCGCACCGGGGATGGCCAAGGGCCTCTTCGACGCGCAGAACGCCCACAAGGTCGACGGCCTGCACGCCAACCAGCTCACCAAGACCCAGTACTTCAAGTCGAGCACGGTCTTCGACGACTTCGACACCTGCGCGATGACCGACGTCCGCACCGCCAAGTTCAAGACGACCCACGCGGGTGTCATCTCGGTCACCTCGTCGGTGAGCGCCGCCCGCGACACCGACGACCCCAACGAGGGCATCCTCACCACCCGGATCCTGCTGGACGGGAAGGTCATCAGCCAGGAGTCCTCGGCGAACCTGGAGAACGACGGCACCGAGGACGCGACGGTCGTCGGCATCGGCGCCGGCAAGGCGGGTCGTGGCACCCACACGATCAAGGTCCAGGCCCAGGAGTGCGGGCCGGGCATGGCGTTCATCCACCACGAGTCGCTCGTCGCGGAGTACTCCCCGTTCGGGGGCGCGCCGGCCGGGACCGCACCCCGTCCGGTGACCGCCAAGCTCAACCGCTGACCACGACGGCACACGAGGCCCGGGACCGCACGGTCCCGGGCCTCTGCCGCGCGCTGGGCTCAGCGGCGGCTGAGGAAGGCCAGCAGGTCCTGCCGGGTGAGTACGCCGACCGGCTTGCCGTCCTCGTGCACCAGCACGGCGTCGGCGGACTCCAGCATCGCCACGGCGGACTGTGCCGACTCGCTCGCGCCGATGGTCGGCAGCGGGGCCGACATGTGGTCCTCCACCCGGTCGGTCAGCCGGGCGTGCCCGGCGAAGAGGGCGTCGAGCAGCCCCCGCTCCGAGACCGAGCCGGCCACCTCGGCCGCCACGATCGGCGGTTCGGCGCGCACCACCGGCATCTGGGACACGCCGTACTCCTGCAGGATCTGCACCGCCTCGGCGATCGTCTCCCCGGGGTGGGTGTGCACCAGGTCCGGGAGCACGCCCGACTTGCCGCGGAGCACCTCGCCCACCGTCTGGGTCTCCCCCTCGGCACGCCCGACCGCAAAGCCGTACTGCGCCAGCCAGTCGTCGCTGAACACCTTCGACAGGTAGCCGCGGCCCGAGTCGGGCAGCAGCACCACGATCACCGCGTCCTCACCCTCCGGGGTGCCCTCGAGCTCGTGGGCCAGCTGGACGGCGGCGACGACGGCCATCCCGGAGGACCCGCCCACCAGGAGCCCCTCCTCGCGAGCCAGCCGGCGGGTCATCGCGAAGGAGTCCGCGTCGGAGACCTCGATGATCCGGTCGGCGATCTCGGCGTCGTACGCCGCCGGCCAGAAGTCCTCCCCCACGCCCTCGACCAGGTAGGGCCGCCCGGTGCCACCGGAGTAGACCGAGCCGGCGGGGTCCGCGCCGACAACCTGCACCGCGGGGTTCTGCTCCTTCAGGTAGCGGCCGGTGCCGGAGATGGTGCCGCCGGTCCCCACCCCGCACACGAAGTGCGTGACCCGTCCGTCGGTCTGCTCCCAGATCTCGGGGCCGGTGGTCTCGTAGTGGGAGCGGGGGTTGTTCGGGTTGGCGTACTGGTCGGGCTTCCAGGCGTTCGGCGTCTCCCGGACCAGCCGGTCGCTGACGTTGTAGTAGGAGTCGGGGTGCTCGGGGGCGACCGCGGTCGGGCAGACGACCACCTCCGCCCCGTAGGCCTTGAGCACGTTGCGCTTGTCCTCGCTGACCTTGTCCGGGCACACGAAGATGCACCGGTAGCCGCGCTCCTGGGCGACCAGCGCGAGGCCGATGCCGGTGTTCCCCGACGTCGGCTCGACGATCGTGCCCCCGGGGACCAGCTCGCCGGAGGCCTCCGCCGCCTCCACCATGCGCACCGCGATGCGGTCCTTCACCGAGCCGCCCGGGTTGAGGTACTCGACCTTGGCGAGCACCATCGGCCCGCTGCGGGGCTCGACGCGCGGGCCGGGTCGGGGGTCGTCGTCGGGCTCCACCACGCGCAGGAGCCGCAGCAGGGGCGTGTGGCCGACCAGGTCCAGGAGCGACGTGACGTACTGCACGGAGCCAACCTAACCCGCCACGAGACCGCCCCGTCCATCCGTAGCATGGTGGCCATGGGGAAGGCAGCGGCTGCACGCAGGTTGGCCTCCGCCGCGGCGTACGGAGGGGGCGGCCTCTCCGTACTCGGCGGGGCGCTGTACGGCGTGCTGCGCGCCGAGGCGAGCCTGGCCCGACGCACGATCGGCGAGCCCGGCGACCGCACGCCGCCGGACTCGACCGGCTGGTACGGGCGGGGCCGGCCGGGGCCGGCCATCCGGATCGCGCTGCTGGGCGACTCCAGCGCCGCCGGCTACGCCGTGGACCGGGTCGAGGAGACACCGGGCGCTCTGCTCGCCTCTGCGGTCGCGGAGGCCGCCGACCGTCGGGTGCACCTGCGCCAGCTCGCCGTGGTCGGGGCGCAGTCCTCAGACCTGGCCGAGCAGATCGACCGGGCGCTCCCGGCCAAGCCGCACACCGCCGTGGTGCTCATCGGCGCCAACGACGTCACCCACACGGTGCTGCCCTCCCAGTCGGTGCGCTACCTCGGGGAGGGGGTCCGCCGGCTCCGGGCGGCCGGCGCGGAGGTCGTCGTGGGCACCTGCCCCGACCTGGGCACCATCAAGCCGATCGCGCCGCCGCTGAAGCAGGTGGCCCGCTCCTGGTCACGGCGGCTGGCCGCCGCGCAGACCATCGCGGTCGTCGAGGCGGACGGGCGCAGTGTGTCGCTCGGCTCGATCCTCGGCCCGGAGTTCGCGGCCGCCCCGGCGCTCTTCTTCGGCCCCGACCAGTTCCATCCCTCCGCCGACGGCTACCGCTCGCTCGCCGAGGTCGTCGTGCCCTCCGTGCTGGCGGCGCTCGGCGTCCTGCCCGAGGACGAGGTCGCGCCGGCCACCCGACGCGGCGAGATCGTGATGCCGGTGGCCGCCGCCGCAGTACAGGCCGTGCGCACCCCTGGCACCGAGCTCGACGGCACGGAGGTGGCCGGCTCCCAGCGCGGCCTGCGAGGCCGCTGGGTGCAGCTGCGTCACCGCCGGGAGCGGGGACCCGGCGCCGTGGAGCACCCCGAGACGACGGAATCCCCGGAGTCCGTGGACGCCGGGGATTCCAGAGGCTGAGCGGGCCTCGGTCAGTCGCCGCGCATGATCGCGAGGATCCTCAGCAGGTTGGTGTAGATCCAGACCAGGCTGACGGTCAGCGCGAAGGCGGCCCGCCAGGACTCGCGCTCCGGCAGACCGGCGCGGACGCCGTTCTCGACGAAGTCGAAGTCGAGGATCAGCATGAACACGCCGAGCACCAGGCCGGCGGCCGCGAACAGCAGGCCCATGCCGCCGGTGCCGAACAGGCCGATCGGCATGCCGAACAGGCCCAGCACCATCTCCAGGAGGCTGAGACCGACCATGCCGAACATGGCGGCGATGACGAAGGTGCGGAACCGGTTGCCGACCTGGATGTCGAAGAACTTGTACGTCGCGAGCGTGCCGGCGAAGGCGGCGAAGGTGCCGATGACGGCCTGCATCACGATGCCGTCGCCGAAGTACATGTCGAAGAACTTGCTCAGCGCACCCAGGGCCACGCCCTCCAGCGCGGCGAACGCCAGCACCAGGGCAGGGCTGATCACCCGCTTGAAGGAGTTGACCATCGACAGGATGAAGGCGCCACCCGAGCCGATGAGCAGCGCGGCGCTGAGCTGGGCCGCGTTGGTCTGGTCGGCCAGCGTGGTGCCGTTCTGGATGTCGCCGATGTAGAGCCAGGTGGCCACGGCGGCGGCGATCACCACGAGCAGGGTGAGGCCGGTCTTCTGCACGACCGAGTCGATGGTCATCGGCGCGGTGCTGACCGGGGTGGTGGGCGGCGCGCCCACGGACCAGGTCGACGGGTCGGTAGAGGCCTGCTGCGCGCCGTACCCCTGGTAGGTCGCGCCGTTGCCTGCGTAGGTCTGGTTGCCGTAGGCGTTGGCGGTCCCGTTGAACTCGGCCGAACGCCTGAACACGGGATTGTTGCTCTGCATCTGGTCTCCTCCTTGGAGGCCTTGGTGGCTCGCCCATCTGGCGGCTCACCGCCGAGCCCCGATCCTACCGGGGTCTGCCTGGTCCAACGGTCGACGCGGCCCCGGTGTTCCCGTGCCCCCGGTGGGGCTCGAACCCACACTGCGTCGCTTTTAAG
>NZ_DAOMFK010000018.1:0-31301 GCF_035429765.1 Nocardioides sp.
CCTGCAGGCCGACCGGGGACAGGCCCTGGCCGACGAGATCGGGGGCGCCTTCGTCTCGGTCGACGTGACCTCGACCGACCAGCTTCGGACGGCGGTGGAGCGGGCCGCCGAGCTCGGCGCGCTGCGGGTGCTGGTCAGCTCGGCGGGCATCGGCTCGGCGCAGCGCACCATCGGCCGCGACGGGGAGTTCGGCTCCGCGCACGACTTGGCGGCGTTCAGCCGGGTGATCGCCATCAACCTCGTGGGCACCTTCGACGCCATCCGGCTCGCCGCCACGGCGATGAGCCGGCTGGAGCCGACCGACTCCGGGGAGCGGGGAGCGATCGTCGCCATCGCCTCGGTCGCCGCGTTCGACGGCCAGATCGGGCAGGCGGCGTACGCCGCGTCCAAGGGCGGCATCGTCGGGATGACCCTCCCGGTCGCCCGCGACCTCGCCGCTGCGGGGATCCGGCTGAACACCGTGGCGCCGGGGCTGGTCGACACGCCGATCTACGACTTCGCCCCGGACCCCGAGGAGTTCAAGGCCAAGCTCGGCGAGAGCGTGCTCTTCCCGCGCAGGCTCGGCCGGCCCGAGGAGCTCGCGTCGATGGTGCTCGAGTGCCTCACGAACTCCTACATGAACGGCGAGACCGTCCGCGTCGACGGCGGCATCCGGATGCCGCCCAAGTGAACTCCCAGGACGTCATGGGAACAGAGCAGACGTCGGCTCCCTCCGGATGACGTCCCGCGGGGCTGAGGGTCAGGCGCGGACCCGGGCCGAGGTGGGGTCGTACATCGGTCGGAGCGAGACCTCGGCCGCGTGCCGAACCCCGGCCACGTCGACCTCCCAGCTGCCCGCGGCCAGCCAGTCCGGCGTCACCGGCGCACCCTGCCCGTGCACCATCGCCAGGCCCACCGCCGAGCCCAGCGTCCAGCCGTACGACGCCGCGCGCACGTAGCCCACAGGGATCCCGTCCCGGTGCACCACCTCGGCGTGGTAGAGCAGCGGCTCGGGGTCGAGCAGCCGCAGCTGCACCAGCCGCTGCGGCATCCCGCCGGCTGCCGCGTGGGCCTGCCTGCGCTCCAGGACCGCCTCGTGGCCGACGAACCCGCCCGGCTTGTCCAGCGCCAGCGCGAAGCCCAGCCCTACCTCGAGCGGGCAGTCGGTGTTGTCGATGTCGTGGCCGAAGTCGCGGTAGGCCTTCTCCATCCGCAGCGAGGCCAACGCCTTGAGGCCCACCGGACGCAGCCCGTACGCCGCGCCCGCGGCGCCGAGGGCGTCGTACACCCGCGCCGCCGACCCGGCCGGCACGTACAGCTCATAGCCCAGCTCGCCCAGGTAGGTGATCCGGGCGCAGAGCACCCGCACCCCGGCGACCTCGATCCACCGGGCGGTGCGGAACGGGAAGGCGGCGGTCGACAGGTCGGCGTCGGTGAGGGCCGCGAGCACGTCGCGCGAGCCCGGGCCCTGCACGTTGAGCTGGGCGAAGTCTGCGGTCACGTCGGTGACACCCGGCCCGGTGCCCGGCTCGTCGAGCCCCCGTCCGTCGAACCCGTTCCGGGCGAGCCAGGCCAGCACGTGGCCGTGGGCGGTGTCGGAGGCGACCACCCAGAAGTCGTCCTCGGCCAGCTTGGTCACGGTGAGGTCGGCCTCGATCCGACCCCCCTCGTCGAGCCACTGGGTGTAGGTGATGGTCTCGGCAGGGCCGTCGACGGCGCCGGCGGAGACCCGATCCAGGGCGACGCCGGCGCCCGGCCCGCGGACCCGCAGCTTGGCCATGAACGACATGTCCATCAGGCCCGCCGCCTCACGCACCGCCCGGTGCTCGGCCTCCCACTGCGTGAACCACGGGGCACGGCCCCAGGTCGGGGTGGCGGTGGGCCGGGCGCCGGCGCCGGCGAACCAGTCGGCGCCCTCCCAGCCGGACACCTCGCGCAGGTAGCCGCCCTGGGCGACCAGGCGGTCGTGCACCGGGGACAGCAGGCGGTCGCGGGCCGTGCGGAGCTGGGTGCCCGGGGTGTGGGCGGCGTAGACGGTGCCGAGGATCTCGGTGGTCCGGGCCGCGCGGTAGCCGTCGTCGGCCTGGTAGGGGCGGAACCGGTCGACGTTGAAGCCGGTCACGTCGACGTCGGGTCGTCCGGTCGTGATCCAGTGGGCCACCACCCGGCCCAGGCCGCCGGCGGACAGCACCCCCACCGAGTTCATGCCGGCGGCGACGAAGTAGCCGCGCACGCCGGGGGCCTCGCCGACGGCGGGGGCGAGGTCGGGGGTGAACGACTCCGGACCGCAGAAGAAGGTCCGCACCCCGACCTCGAGGGTCACCGGCACCCGCGCCATGGCCTTCTCCAGGAACGGACCCATCCGGTCCCAGTCCGGCGGGATCTGGCCGAAGGAGAAGTCGGCGGGGACACCCTCCACCCGCCACGGCGCCGCCTGCGGCTCGAACAGCCCCACCATCATCCCGCCGCCCTCCTCGCGGTAGTACCCGTAGGAGGAGGGGTCCTCGAAGATCGGGGCGTCCGGGTCGATCCCCTCGATCGTGTCGGTGATCAGGTAGTAGTGCTCCGCGGCCTGGTTGGGGACCACCAGGCCGTTGCGCGCGCCGAGCTCACGCGCCCACATGCCGGCGCAGTTGACGACGTACTCGCACCCGACGGTCTCGCCCGTGGCGACCCGGACCCCGGTCACCTGCCCGGCCGGGGCGAGGACGTCGGTGACCGCGACCCCCTCGACGACACGGACGCCGAGCTGCTTGGCGCCCTTGGCCAGGGCGGTGGTGAGGTCGACCGGGTTGACCCGCCCGTCACCGGGCACCCAGAAGCCGGCGAGCAGGTCGTCGGTGCGCGCCCAGGGGAACCGCTCGGCGATCTCGGCGGGAGGGATCTCGTGCACCTCCAGGCCCAGGTGGCGCTGGAACGCCGCGACCCGGCGGTACTCCTCGAGCCGGTCCCGGTCTGCGGCCGCCTCGATCAGCCCCACCGGCCGGAAGCCGGTGGCCTGGCCGGTCTCGGCCTCGAGCCGCGAGTACAGGTCGCGGGAGTAGAGCCGGATCGCGGTGGAGGTCTCCGAGGTGGAGCCGAAGCAGGTCATCAGCCCGGCGGCGTGCCAGGTGGTGCCCGAGGTGAGCCGGTCCCGCTCCAGCAGCACCACGTCGGTCCAGCCGGCGTGGGCCAGGTGGTAGGCGATCGAGCAGCCGATCACACCCCCTCCGATGACGACGACGCGGGCCCGGTCGGGGAGCTGTGTGGTCACCGACCCAACCTAGCGCCGCGATATCGGGTCGCGTCGACCCTCCGGGCGACCTACCCTTGACACCGTATGACGAACGCACCTGACTTCGACCTGAGCTCCGAGCTGGCCGCGACCCGCGGCTGGGAGGAGGAGCCGACCGACGACGAGGGCTGGGAGTCCGGCTACGCCGAGGAGCCCGCGGATGCCGAGGGGCCCGACCCCGAGGAGACCACCGGCGACCTCGACCTCGCCGAGCGCCACGCCCTGCGCCGGGTCGCCGGGCTGCACACCGAGCTCGAGGACATCTCCGAGGTCGAGTACCGCCAGCTGCGGCTCGAGCGGGTGGTCCTGGTCGGGGTGTGGACCGAGGGCACCGTCACCGACGCCGAGAACTCCCTCGCCGAGCTCGCCCTGCTCGCCGAGACCGCGGGCTCGGAGGTCCTCGACGCCGTCTACCAGCGGCGGCAGCGGCCGGACCCGGCGACCTACATCGGTCGCGGCAAGACCGAGGGGCTGCGCGAGATCGTCGCGGCCACCGGGGCCGACACGGTGATCTGCGACGGTGAGCTCGCGCCGTCACAGCTGCGCAACCTCGAGGACCGGCTCAAGGTCAAGGTGGTCGACCGGACGGCACTCATCCTCGACATCTTCGCCCAGCACGCGAAGTCCAAGGAGGGCCAGGCGCAGGTCGAGCTGGCCCAGCTGTCGTACATGAAGCAGCGGCTGCGCGGCTGGGGTGGCAGCCTCTCGCGGCAGGTCGGCGGCCGCGTGGCCGGCGGGGCCGGGATCGGTGGCCGCGGCCCCGGTGAGACGAAGATCGAGACCGACCGGCGACGGATCAACACCAAGATCGCCAAGCTCCGCCGCGAGCTCGCCGCGATGAAGGGCACCCGCGACACCAAGCGCCAGGAGCGGCGCCGCCACCAGGTGCCCAGCGTGGCGATCGCCGGCTACACCAACGCGGGGAAGTCCTCGCTGCTCAACCGGCTCACCGGCGCCGGGGTGCTGGTGGAGGACGCGCTGTTCGCGACGCTGGACCCGACCACCCGGCGGACCACGACCGCCGACGGCCGGGTCTACACGATGTCCGACACCGTCGGCTTCGTCCGGCACCTGCCCCACCAGCTGGTGGAGGCGTTCCGCTCCACGCTGGAGGAGGTCACCGACTCCGACCTCGTCCTGCACGTCGTCGACGGGTCGCACCCGGACCCCGAGGGGCAGATCGCCGCCGTGCGCGAGGTCTTCGCCGAGATCGGCGCCGACAAGGTTCCCGAGCTCATCGTGATCAACAAGGCCGACCTCGCCGACCCGATGGTGCTGGCCCGGCTGCGGCAGCGCGAGCCCCACTCGGTGGTGGTCTCCGCACGCACCGGCGAGGGCATCGCCGAGGCCCGGGCCCTCGTCGAGGGCGAGCTGCCCCGGCCGGGGGTCGCCTTCGCCGCCCTGGTGCCCTACGAGCGCGGCGACCTGATCAACCGGCTGCACCAGCAGGGGGAGATCGCCTCCCTGGAGCACACCGCCGAGGGCACCCTGGTGCGCGGCCGCGCGCACGCCGACCTGGCCGGCGACCTCGCGGCGTACGCCGTCAGCTGACGCCGACGCTCAGCGGGCGCCGGCGGCCAGCGACTCGCCGCCGCCCGCGAGCCTCTGCGACAGCCACACCGGGATGACCGACAGCACGATCAGGACCGCGGCGACCACGTTGACCACCGGCGCCTGGTTGGGCCGGAACAGGTTCTGCAGGATCCAGATCGGCAGGGTCTGGATCCCCTGACCGGCGGTGAAGGTGGTCACGATGATCTCGTCGAAGCTCAGTGCGAAGGCGAGCAGCGCCCCGGCCAGCAGCGCCGAGCGCAGCATCGGCAGGGTCACCAGCCGGAACGTGGTGAACCAGCCGGCACCCAGGTCGGCGGAGGCCTCCTCGAGGTTCCCGCCCATCCGGCGCAGCCGGGCGATCGCGTTGTTGAACACCGTGACGATGCAGAACGTGCCGTGGGAGACGATCAGCGTCAGGAAGCCCAGCTTGATCCCGAACATGGTGAGGAACACGTTGGCCAGGGCGATACCGGTGACCACGCCCGGCAGCGCGATCGGCAGGATGATCAGCAGCGAGACCGTGTCGCGGCCGAAGAAGGAGAACCGGCTCAGCGCCAGCGCCGCCATCGTCCCCAGCACCAGGGCGATCGTGGTGGCCACCAGCGCCACCTCCACCGACACCAGGATCGACGAGCGGGCCCCGGGGGAACGCCAGGCCGCCGCCCACCACTCGGTGGTGAACCCGGTCGGCGGCCAGGCGAAGGTGTTGGAGGTGTTGAACGAGTTCAGCACCACCAGCGCCAGCGGGGCGTAGATGAACGCCAGCACGAGCAGGGTGAGCCCGCCCAGCAGCCAGCGCGCCGATCGCGTGAGGGTCACAGGTTCTCCAGGGCGCCGGTGCGGCGGACCGCAGTGAGGTACACCAGCATGATCACGACCGGGATCGTCGACACCGCCGCCGCGAACGGCATGTTGTTGCCGGTGAGGAAGCTGTCGTAGACCACGTTGCCGAGCATCTGGTTGGTGCCGCCGACGATCTTGACGGCGATGTAGTCACCCAGGGTGAGCGAGAAGGTGAAGATCGAGCCCGCCACGAACGCCGGGAACAGCACCGGGAGCACGATCCGCCGCATCGTCATCGCGGTGGAGGCGCCGAGGTCCGCCGACGCCTCGAGCAGCGAGTCCGGCAGCCGCTCGAGGCCGGCGTACATCGGCAGGATCATGTAGGGCAGCCACAGGTAGGACAAGGTGACCACCGTCGCGACCAGCCCGTAGCCCGGCGTCCCCAGCCCGAACGGCTCGAGCAGCCAGGCCACCGGGCCGGAGGAGGAGAACATGCCGCGCCACGCGTAGGTCTTGACCAGGTACGACGCCCACAGCGGCGTGAGGACCAGGACCACCATCAGCCGCTGCCGGCGTACCGAGGCCACCTTGCCCATGTACAGCGCGATCGGCAGCGCCAGCACCGCGTCGATCAGCGTCACCGCGACCGCGGTGAGCAGGGTGCGCGCGGTGATCGTGCGGTAGACGTCGACGGTGAACAGCTCGCGGTAGTTCTCCAGCGTCCAGGTGCGCTGGATGCCCTGGCCGTAGGGGCCGACCGTCCACAGCGAGGTGAGGAACAGCGCGGCCAGCGCCCCGAGGTAGAGCACCCCCAGCCACAGCATCGGCGGTCCGAGAAGGAGGCCGAGCTGCAGCCGGGGGTGCCGTCGTGAACCTGCCAAGGGTCAGCCCTTGATCTCCGTCCAGGCCGTCTGCCAGTCCTGGTAGGTGGTGCACTTCACATCGGTGCGCCCGTCCAGGCACTGCTCGATCGGCGTGGTCCAGTAGTGGATCTGCTCGGCGTAGGCCTCGTCACCGGCGTGGTAGGACTCGCAGAAGCCCTCGCTGGTCAGGTCGCAGGCCTTCGCGTTGGACGGAGCCTCGCCGAACCACTCCGCGACCTGGGCGTTCGCCTCGGGGCTGATGATGTGGTCGAGCCAGGCGTAGGCGCAGTTGCGGTGCTCGGTCTTCGAGCTGACCATCCAGGTGTCCGACCAGCCGGTGGCACCCTCCTCCGGCAGGATCGCCTCGACCGGGACCTTGTCGGCCTGGGCGAGGTTCACGATGACCTGCCAGCTGGTCCCGATCACCGAGTCGCCGTTGGTGAACGCCTGGATCTGCTTGAGGTAGTCCGACCAGTACTCACCCACGTGCTTGTTCTGCTCCTTGAGCAGGTCGACCGCGGCCTTCAGCTGGTCCTCGTCCAGTGCGTAGGGGTCCTTGATGCCCAGGTCCGGCTGGGTCTTCATCAGGTACAGCGCCGCGTCGGCGATGTAGATCGGGGAGTCGTACGACGTGACCTTGCCCGAGTAGTCGGCGGCCCCGTCGAAGACCGCGCCCCAGCTGGTGGGGGCCGGCTTGACCACGTCGGTGTTGTACATGAGCAGGTTCGCGCCGTAGCCGTGGGGCACGCCGTACATCTGGCCGTTCACCGAGTTCCACGGCCGGACCTTGAGGAAGCCCCACACGTCGGCGTAGTTCGGCACCAGGTCGGTGTTGACCGGCTCGACCGCGCCGCTGGCGATCAGCCGCAGCGAGGCGTCACCGGAGGCCGACACCACGTCGTACTCCCCGGAGTTCATCAGGTTGACCGCCTCGTCGGAGGTCCCGAAGACCTTGACGTCGACCTGGCAGCCGGTCGCCTCCTCGAACGGCGTCACCCAGTCGACCTTCGGGTCCGTCGAGCCGTCCTCGGCGTAGCCCGGCCAGGCGAGCACGCTGAGCGTGCCCTCGTTGTCGCCCAGCGAGTCGGCCATCGGCAGGTCCGGCGGGGTGAATCCGCTGGCCCCCTCCTCACCGCTCGAGGAGCCGCTGCTCCCCGAGTCGGTGCCGCAGGCGACCAGCGCCAGGGCCAGGACCGCACCCGTGGCGGCGGCCCGGGTCAGTCGGGTCCTTCTCATGTGTTCTCCTTCATCGGTGTCGGCGCGGGCGCCGATGCTGGCCCCGGGGCGGCGCCGTCGCCACCCCGGGGGGTTCCTCCCGAGCTGAGGTCGATGACGTGCTCGTCGGCCCAGGCGAGCTCCACGCGCTCGCCGCGCCGGCTGAGCGCCTGGTCGGCGGTGCCGTGCAGGTTCTGCCGCAGCACGGTCAGCGTGGCGCCGCCCTCCAGCTCGACGAGGTAGTGGTTGACCGGCCCCAGGTAGACCACGGCCGCCACCACCCCGCGCGCCCGGACCGGCTCGTCACCGAACTCGCCGTCGCTGCCGAAGTGGATCTTCTCCGGGCGGATGCTGAACGTGCCGTCGCGCCCGAGCACGGCGCGGGCGGAGGCCCCGGTGAGCAGGTTGGAGGTGCCGACGAACCCGGCCACGAAGTCGGTCGCCGGCGCCTCGTAGAGCCGGGCCGGGGTGTCGACCTGCTGGACCCGGCCCTCGTTGAAGACCGCGATCCGGTCGCTCATGGTGAGCGCCTCCTCCTGGTCGTGGGTCACGAACACGAACGTGATCCCGACCTCGCGCTGGATCTGCTTCAGCTCCAGCTGCATCTCGCGCCGCAGCTTGAGGTCCAGGGCACCCAGGGGCTCGTCGAGGAGCAGCACCTTCGGCCGGTTGACCAGGGCCCGGGCCAGCGCCACCCGCTGCCGCTGGCCTCCCGAGAGCTGGCCGGGCCGCCGCTCGGCGTACCCCGCCAGCCGCACCGTCTCTAGCGCGGCGAGCGCCCGCTCGCGACGCTCGGCCTTGGGGACCTTCTTGACCCGCAGCCCGTACTCGACGTTCGCCTGGACGTCCATGTGCGGGAAGAGCGCGTAGTCCTGGAACACCGTGTTCACGTCGCGGGCGTGCGGCGGCCGGCCGGTGACGTCCTGGCCGCCGAGCAGGATCCGGCCCGCCGTGGGCGCCTCGAAGCCCGCGACCATGCGCAGCACGGTGGTCTTGCCCGACCCGGAGGGGCCGAGCATGGAGAAGAACTCGCCGTCCTCGATGGCCAGGTCGACGCCGTCCACGGCGGTGACCGGACCGAAGTGCTTGGCGATCCCCTCGAGACGGATGGCCGGAGTGGCTGGCTCACTCACGGGGTCTGACGTCTCCTTCGTCCGGTCGGTGGGGTGTGGGCAGCACCCTAGGTCAGCGGATTCCCTTGCACAACGACCTCGTGGGTACCGATTTCGTTGCGATCCTGCGCCGAGGACGTCGTACCGCCGGGGCGGAGCCCCTCGCCCCCGGCCAGATCCAGATAGTCCGCCGCGATTCTCACCATTGTCGAGCCCGAAATGATGATTTTCGCGGCGGACTGTCTCCGAAGCGGCCCGAAGGGTGGCCGCCGGGCGATTTGAGCCGGGTCAACGTCTGGGAGAGCATGGGGCGCATGTCTCGCGCGGTGCTGGTCCGGTTGCTCCTCGTGCTGGGCCTGCTCGGCGGCTGCCTGGCGCTGGCGCTGACCCGGGAGCCGCGGCTGGGACTGGACCTCCGGGGCGGCACCCAGATCACCCTCCAGGCCAAGGACAGCGACCGGGTCCAGGCCGACGCCGAGGCCACCGACCGCGCGATCGAGGTGCTCCGCGGCCGGGTCGACGCCCTCGGCATCGCCGAGCCCACGCTGACCCGCGCCGGGGAGAACCGGATCATCGTCGAGCTGCCCGACGTGCAGGATCCGCGGCAGGCGGTGGAGACCATCGGCCGCACCGCCCAGCTGACCATCCACCCGGTGCTGCGCGCGGTGGCGCAGGCGGACGCCGACCCCTCGCAGAAGGGCAACCTGGTGCTGGCCGACCAGGACCAGGGGGGCTTCCTGGAGGTCGGGCCGGCCGTCGTCGACGGGTCACAGGTGAAGTCCGCCGACGCACAGAACGACCCCACCAGAGGAGCGGACTGGACGGTCTCGATCGACTTCGACAAGGAGGGCGGCTCCGCCTGGCGGACGATGACGGCCGAGGCCGCCTGCCACCAGGACGACCGTCGGCGGGTCGCGATCGTGCTGGACGGTGCCGTCATCTCCTCACCGCCCGTCGCCTCCTCCGTGGCGTGCGGGGTCGGGATCGGTGGGAACGCCACCGAGATCACCGGCGGGTTCACCTTCGAGGAGGCCGACGAGCTCGCGGTGCTGATCGAGGGAGGCGCGCTGCCGCTCCCGGTCGAGGTCATCGAGCAGCGCACGGTCGGGCCCACCCTCGGCAAGGCGGCCATCGAGGCGTCGTGGAAGGCCGCGGTCCTCGGGCTGCTGCTCACCGGGCTCTTCATCGCCGCCGTCTACCGGCTGGTCGGGCTGCTCGCGACGGTGGCGCTGGCGTCGTACGCCCTGCTCGCCTACGGCATGCTGGTCGGCCTGGGCTCCACCCTCACGTTGCCGGGGCTGGCCGGGTTCGTGCTGGCGATCGGCTTGGCCATCGACGCCAACGTGCTGGTCTTCGAACGCGCCCGGGAGGAGTACGCCGCGGCCCCGCGGGCCGGCCTGCGCCGCGCGCTGACCACCGGGTTCAACAAGGCCTGGTCGGCGATCCTGGACTCCAACGTGACGACGCTGCTCGCCGCGGCGCTGCTGTTCTTCCTCGGCTCCGGGCCGATCAAGGGGTTCGGGGTCACCCTGTCCATCGGTGTGCTCGCCTCGATGATCTCGGCGCTGGTGATCGCGCGGGTGCTGACCGAGCTGGGCGTCTCGGTCCCGGCGGTGGCCCGCCGCCCGCGGATCACCGGGATCGCCACCGTGGGCCGGGTGCGCACCTGGCTGGAGGAGAGGCGCCCCGACCTGATGTCACGACGCCGGCTGTGGCTGGGCATCTCCGGCGCGGCACTGGTCCTCGCCGTCGGCGGCATCGTGTCCCAGGGGCTCAACCTGGGTGTGGAGTTCACCGGCGGCCGAGTGCTGGAGTACTCCACGACGGACCGGCTCTCGGCTGACCAGGCCCGCACCGCGGTGGCGGACGCGGGGTTCCCCGAGGCCACCGTGCAAGAGTCCGACCAGGACAAGATCTCGGTCCGGGTGGGGCAGATCAGCGACGACGAGGCCGCCTCGATCCGGGACGCCCTCGCCGAGGCGGGCGGCAGTGCCACCCTGGAGCGTGACGAGAAGATCGGCGCCTCGCTCGGGACCGAGCTGCGGGACAAGGCACTGATCGCCTTCGGCATCGCCCTGGTTGCGCAGATGCTCTACCTGGCGGTGCGGTTCAAGTGGACCTTCGGTCTCTCCGCCGTGCTGGCGATGTTCCACGACGTACTGATCGTGACCGGGGTCTTCGCCTGGCTGGGCAAGCCGGTCGACGGGATCTTCCTCGCTGCCGCGATGACGATCATCGGGCTCTCCGTGAACGACACCGTCGTGGTGTTCGACCGGATCCGGGAGCGGTGGCACGCCTCGCGCGGTGAGGCGTTCACCGAGGTGGCCAACCGTGCCGCGGTCGAGACGATGCCACGCACGGTGAACACCGGTCTCGGAGCGATGTTCATCCTGGCCGCGCTGGCCTTCCTCGGCGGCGACTCGTTGCAGGACTTCGCGATCGCGCTCCTGCTCGGCCTCGCGATCGGCACCTACTCCTCGGTGTTCACCGCCACTCCGTTGGTGACCTACCTGCAGGAGCGGTGGCCGATGCCGCGCGTGGCCAGGCAGCGCCAGCGGGCTGCCCAGGGTGGCCCGGGCTCGGGGCTCGGCCGGCGCCCCGGCGATCCCTCCGACTCCGGCGCCGTCCTCTGACGGGTCGGCGGGAAAACAGCGACGGGTCGACGGGAAAACTGCGACGGGTCGGCTACTCGTGGAGCTGGATGCCGCGGTGCCGGCCCATCTGGGCGAACGCCTCCGGCTCGCGCCGCTTGAGTGCGGCGGCCGAGATGGCGCCGATGACCACCGCGACCGGGATCAGCCCGACCAGGAACGTGGTCACGGCGGTGCTCGCCCCGGTGACGAACTTGAACTGGCTCGTGGCGTACACCGACAGCACCAGCAGCCCGATCGCCGCGAGGATCGGCGCGATCGTCGAGCGCCACCTGCTCGGCTCGAGCCCGGGGTTCCTCGCGAAGAAGACCGCGACGGCGATGGCGGAGAACGCCATCAGGTAGGTGATCGCCAGGGTGCCCAGCTGGGTCAGCCACGGGAACAGCTGCAGGTCCGGGGACTTGTCACTGAGCCAGAAGTAGCCGACCACGACCGCGGCGAGGATGCTCTGGCTGATCGACCCCATGTGCGGGGACAGGTGCGCCTGGTGGGTGCGGCCCAGGGTCTCGGGGACCAGCCCCTCGCGGCCCAGGGCGTAGGCGTACCGCGCCACCGCGTTGTGGAAGGCCAGCAGCGCCGCGAACAGCGAGGTGGCGAAGAGGAACAGCATCACCTTGCTCGTCATGAAGCTGCCGATGTAGGGGTCGGCCATCGCGAACAGGAAGTCCGTGGGCTGCGGGAGCCCGTTCACCGACGGGTCACCGCCGATGAACGGCACCAGGGTCGGGTTGTCGCTGTAGGCGTTGACCATCAGCCACGAGGTGATCATGAAGAAGATCCCGATCGTCAGCACCGCGAGGTACGTCGCACGCGGGACCGTGCGCTCCGGGGTCTTGGCCTCCTCCGAGTAGATCGTGGTCGCCTCGAACCCGACGAACGACGCCGCGGCGAACAGCAGGCCGATGGCCGGTGAGCCGGACCAGAACTCCGACCAGGAGAACGCCGAGAAGCTCAGCGTCTGCTCCCCGTTGGGGCCGCCGAGGCCGCCGCCCTTGACCAGCACCATCAGGTCGAAGAGAGCCACGATGGCGAACTCGCAGGCGACGAGGATGCCGAGGACCCGCAGGGACAGGTCGATCTGCCGGTAGCCGAGCACCGCGATGATGGCGAGCGCGATGAAGGCGAGCAGCCACCACTGGACGTCCCAGCCGAACGCCTCGGCCAGGAACGCCGAGGAGATGACGCCCCACAGGCCGTAGAGACCGATCTGCATCGTGTTGTAGCCCAGCAGCGCGACCCAGGCCGCGGCACCGCCCGCGTGGCCGCCCAGCGTCCGGGCGATGTAGGAGTAGAAGGCCCCCGTCGAGGTGTGGTGCCGCGCCATGGCGACGTACCCCACGGCGAAGACGAGCATCACCGTGGTGACCACCAGGTAGGCGGCCGGGACGCCGGCGCCGTTGCCCAGCAGCATGGCGAACGGCGCGCCACCGGCCATGCCGGTCAGCGGGGCCACGGCGGACACCACGAAGAAGGCGATGGCGAGGGCGCCCAGACGCCCGTGCTTGAGCTTCTGCTCGTCCCGGCGGGCGATCGAATCCGAGGTCTGGCTCGACTCGGCGTTGGTCATGGAGGACTCCAGGGTGGTGGCGGACGCGACCGGCCCTCCCGAGGCTGCGACGTGGTGCGCCAGGTCACAGGTGAGGCCGTTTGGGTCCGTACGATAAGGCCGCCCGGCCCCCTTGCCAAGCACCGTTTCGAGGATTCGCTCCTTCCTTGACCCTCTGCAGGTGACCCAATACGTTTGGCCCCTAACGAGTTCGGAGAGGAGCGGTATGGCGGAGCACGCGGTCAGCGCCGAGGTCGAGGGCGTCAGCGTCGACCTTCGACACTGGATCGGCGGGGAGCGGGTCTCCTCCGAGAGCACCTTCGCCGACATCTCGCCGATCGACGAGACCGAGCTCGCTCAGGTCCACTCCGCCGGTGCCGAGGAGGTCGACCGCGCGGTCGCCGCCGCCCGGGCGGCGTTTCCGGCCTGGGCGGCCCTGCCGGTGGCGGAGCGTTCGGCGATCCTGCGGCGCGTCGCCGACGGGGTGGAGGCGCGGGTGGAGGACCTCTCGCGCGTGGAGACCCGCGACAACGGCTCGCTGATCCGCAGCCACCGCCGTGGCGTGATGCCGCGGGTGGCGATGAACTTCCGCTTCTTCGCCGACTACGCCGAGCAGCTGGCGCACCCGGACCTGGAGGTCCGCGGCCACCGGGAGCGGGTCACCTACGACCCGGCCGGGGTCGTTGCCGTGATCACCCCCTGGAACGCGCCGCTGATGCTGGCCACCTGGCGGATCGGCCCGGCGCTGGCCGCCGGCAACACCGTCATCCTCAAGCCGCCGGAGTGGGCCCCGCTCACCGCGAGCCTGCTGGCCGACATCACCGCGGAGGCGGGGGTCCCGCCAGGGGTGTTCAACGTCGTCCAGGGCACCGGGATCGGGGCAGGGGCGCCGCTGACCGCCCACCCGGGGCTCAACCGGCTGGCCTTCACCGGCTCGGTGCCCACCGCCGGCGTCATCGCCGCGGCGGCCGCACCGAACATCGTGCCGCTGTCCTTCGAGCTGGGCGGCAAGTCGCCCCTGGTGGTCTTCGACGACGCCGACCTGGACCTGGCGGTGGACCTGGCGGTCGAGCAGTTCGACAACGCCGGGCAGGTCTGCCTGAAGGCTGCCCGGATGCTGGTGCAGTCCTCGATCGTCGAGGAGTTCACCCGGCGCGTCGTGGAGGGCGCGGCCAGGCTCCGGCAGGGGGACCCTCGCGACGAGGAGACCGACGTCTCGGCGCTGATCACGCGCCGCCACTTCGAGCAGATCAGCGGGTTCGTGGAGCGGGCGATCGCCGACGGCGCCCGTCCGCTGCTGGGCGGCGGCCCCCACGACGAGCTCGGCGGGCTGTTCTTCCGGCCCACCGTGCTGGTCGACGCGAAGCCGGGCTCGGAGATCCTCACCGAGGAGGTCTTCGGGCCGGTCGTCACGATCGAGTCCTTCGAGACCGAGGAGGAGGCGGTGGTGAAGGCCAACGACACCCGGTTCGGCCTCGCCGCGACCCTCGTCACTGGAGACCCCGAGCGGGCCGAGCGGGTCTCGGCGGCGCTGGAGGCCGGGACCGTGTGGGTCAACTGCTTCTTCGTGCGCGACCTCGGCGCCCCCTTCGGCGGCAACGGCCGCTCCGGCATCGGCCGCGAGGGCGGGGTGTGGTCCTTCGACTTCTACACCGACATCAAGAACACCGTCTTCGCGCCGAGCGGGTGGAGCTCATGACTGGCGCGCCGAGCGTTGAGGGAGTGACCCATGGGTGAGGTGGTCGGCGCCGGGATCCTGGCGCACGTGCCGACGATCATGCTTCCGGAGGAGACCCGGCGGGAGCTCAACCGGGGCCCGGACTTCAGCCTGGTCGAGGCCCTGCACCAGCTGCGCCGCGACGTCTTCGAGACCCTCGACTACGACACGGTCGTCGTCTTGGACTCCCACTGGTTCACCACGGTGGAGTTCGTCGTCACCGCCCAGGACCGGCGGGCGGGACTGTTCACCGCCGAGGAGCTGCCGCGTGGCATGTGCCGGATCCCCTACGACTGGCGCGGGGACCCCGAGCTGGCCTGGGCGATGCACCGGCTCGACGCCAAGCACTCCACGTGGATGACGGCCATCGACGACCAGTACCTGCCGATGTACTACGCCACGCTCAACCTGTGGAAGTACCTCGGCGAGGGCCTGGACAAGCGCTGGATCTCGGTCAGCGTGGCGCAGACGGGGGAGACCGAGGACTTCCTGCGCGCCGGACGGGTGCTCGGGGACGCCATCGCCGAGGTCGACCGCAAGGTGCTGCTGATCGCCTCGGGTGCGCTGTCGCACACGTTCTGGAAGCTGCGCCAGCTGCGCGACCACGAGGCGGCCGCCCCCGAGCACATCCGCACCCCCGAGGCCTACGCCGCGGACCTGGCCAGGATCGCCTGGTTCAAGGCCGGCGACCACGCGCGGGTGCTGGACACGATGCCCGACTTCATGCGGTACCGGCCCGAGGCGATGTTCGCCCACTACCTGATGCTGGCCGGCGCGGTGGGCGAGGGTGACTGCACCGCCACCGCCCGGCAGTACGGCGACTACGAGAACTCCATCGGCACCGGGCAGGTGCACCTGTGGTTCGACCGCCCCGAGGGCGGCTTCCCGCGCCCGCACGCCACGCCCCCGGACCCGGAGTACACCCGGCAGATGGCCGGCCCCGACCTGACCGCCGCCGGCTGAGAAGGACACCATGAGAGAGACCCGCCGCATCCTGCTGGACGGCAACCCCGTCGACGTCGTCCGGCACGGCGACACCCTGGTCGCCGGTGACGGCCGCGAGGTCGCCGTCGCCGACGCCCTCCACCTGCCGCCGGTGACGCCGACGAAGATCGTCTGCGTCCACCTCAACTACCGGTCGCGGGTGGAGGAGATGATGACGACGCTGCCCCCGGCGCCGACGTACTTCCACAAGCCGGTGTCGGCCCTGAACGCCCACGACGCCGCCGTGGTCCGGCCCGAGCGCTGCAAGTGGCTGAACTACGAGGGCGAGATCGCCATCGTCATCGGCCGGACCTGCCGCAACATCGCCCCGGCCGAGGCGGGCGACTACATCCGCGGCTTCACCGTGGCCAACGACTACGGCCTGCACGACTTCCGCGACACCGACTCCGGCTCGATGCTGCGCGTCAAGGGCGCGGACACCCTGTGCCCGGTGGGCCCCGGCGTGGTGGAGGGCTGGGACTTCCGCGGCAAGCGCATCCAGACCAGGGTCAACGGGGAGGTCAGGCAGGACGGCAGCACCGACGAGATGGAGTGGGACATGCACTACCTCGTCGCCGACATCGCCCGCACGATCACCCTCCATCCCGGCGACCTGCTGCTGTCGGGGACCCCGGCGATCTCGCGCACCGTCTACCCCGGCGACGTCGTCGAGGTCGAGGTGGAGGGGCTGGGCACCCTGCGCAACCACATCGTGTCCGGGCCGACCCCCGTCCGCGACGACGTCGGTGCCCAGCCGACCGAGTCGGAGGAAGTACTCTCGACCGCGCAGGGCGGCGACTGGGAGTTCCGGGGGATCCGCAAGCCGAAGCCGCCCGCGCACTGACCACAACCCGCCTTCACACCGAGGACCGACCCGATGGCCCGCCGGCCGCTCATTGCCATCCCTTCCCGCTTCTCCACCAGCGCCTCGGCGCTGCGCCACCGTGCCGAGGTCGCCTCGCGCAACCTCGTCGAGGCGGTGTACGCCGGCGGCGGTGAGCCGCTGCTGGTCCACCCGGACGCCCCGGACGGCACGGCCGACGACGCCGAGGTGTCCGAGCGGCTCTGGTGGGCCGACGGCGTGCTGCTGCCGGGCGGCGGTGACCTGGCCGCGCACTGGGCCGGGCAGTCCGACCACCACACCCTCTACGACGTGGACGAGGAGCAGGACGCCTTCGACCTGGCCGTGGCCCGGCACGCGCTGCGCCACCGGGTCCCGCTGCTGTCCATCTGCCGGGGGACCCAGGTCGTCAACGTGGTGCAGGGCGGCACGCTGGTGCAGGACATGGACGAGCACGACAGCGAGCTCTCCCACCACCGCAACCACATGCACCACGTGACCGTCGACCACGGCACCAGGGCCTCGACGATCCTGGGGGAGTCGGTGGAGGTCTCCTGCTACCACCACCAGTGCATCGCGGGTCTGGGTGAGGGGCTGGCGGTCACCGCACGCTCGGAGGAGGGTGTGGTCGAGGCCGTCGAGATGTCCGGGTACGACGGGTGGTTCCTGGGGGTCCAGTGGCATCCCGAGGACACCTGGTCGAGCGAGCCCAAGCAGCTGGCGGTGGTCGCCGCGCTGGTGGAGGCTGCGCGCCGCTGAGCGACCGGGCGGGTCGAGGCCGCTACTCGGCGAGCCGGGCCACGATCCAGTCCGCGGCCGCGCTCGGCGCGTGCCGGGCCTGCATGGTGCCGGAGTGATGGCTGGGCCACCAGCAGGTGGTGAGGTCGACGCCGCGGGTGCGGTACGCCGACATCAGTCGCCGGGTGAGCGGGGCCGGCGCCACCTCGTCGAACCAGCCCGCGTCGATCCGCACCGGCACCGGGGCGAGGTGCAGGTCCCGCACCTCGTTGGCGCGCATCACCTCGAACAGCGCGCCGAACAGCTCCCCCCCGTGCCGACCTCCGATGGCGGCAGGCGGCAGTCCGCCGAAGGAGTCCGGCTGTGCCAGGTCCGAGGCGCAGCGCTCGTCCAGGTGCGGCCACAGCGCCTCGGCGCGGGTGCTCAGCCCGCCCCCGCCGACCAGCTCGGCCACCCGGGCGGAGGCGGTGGTGGCGCCGCGGATCATCAGGGCGATCAGCGCCGACAGGATCCCGCACGCGGGCAGCACGACCGGCAGTCTGCGGGTGGCACCGATGGTGAGGTCCATCCGCGTGACCGGGGTGAAAGCGGCGACGCCGCGCAGCGGCAGCGGTCGCGTTCGTCCGGACCGGGCGGTGAAGAGTGCGGCCACCGATCCTTCGGAGTGTCCCGCGCTGACCCAGCGGTCCCCGAGCCGTGGGTCGAAGTCGCGCCGGGCCGCGACCATGTCGAGCACCGACGTCGCCAGTGGGTCGCCGATCAGGTAGGGGTGCACGCCCGGGCTGCCCAACCCCTCGTAGTCGGGACGCAGCACCGCGACCCCGCGGGCCAGCAGCCGCTCGCACAGCGCATCGCCCTGGGAGATCCGCCGCCACTCGGGGTGCCCGGGCGCGGCCGTGCTGGGGGCGCCGCTCGCTGCGCCCCCGGTGGTCATGTGGCCGTAGCTCACCACCGGCCAGCCGTCCGCCGGTGGCGGGGAGTGCGGCAGGTGCACCAGGCCGGTCAGCCGGACCGGCGCTCCGCTCGCCGAGGTCGACGGATAGCTCACCCGGGAGGTCGTGCCGTGCTGCATCACCAGCGGCCCCGGGGGAGCCGTCGGCGCAGCGAGCGAGGCACGAGACCGATCCGGTCCCCGCGTGCCCGATCGGCCCGGTCGATGAGGTCGATGAAGAACCTGGCCACCGGGACGAGCTGGTCGGTGTCGACGAACGCGGGGGTGTCGGCGTCGTCGTACAGGTAGAGCGGTCCCGAGATCAGACTCACCGTCGGGACCCCGGAGAGCAGCATGAAGGAGGCGTCAGTGGGTATCCCGGAGCGGGAGTACTCCAGCAGCGAGGCGTTGAGGAGGCAGGTGCCGTGCAGGCCGTGCCGCCGGATCGCCCGCACCAGTTCCCACTTCAGCCGGGGGTTGAGGTTCTCGAAGAGTCCACGCGGCTCGGTCTCGCCGGTGCTCGCGAAGGCGCCGTCCGTGCCGCGCACCGCTCGCAGGCCGACGTGCTCGACGGTGGCGTTGAGCACGAGGTCGTAGGGACTGCCCGGGTCCAGGGCGTAGCGGCGGGCGAACTCCTGGTGCGCCTGGTAGCCGGTGAAGTGGGTGTCGAAGGTGACGAACAGCAGCGTCTTCTCCCGGGTCGCCCCCTGCGCGGCCAGCCGGCCGTAGTGCTCGGCGAGGGCGATCACCTCGGCGCTGCCCGAGGCGTCCTCGACCGCACCAGGTCCGACCGAGTCGTGGTGGGACTGCACCATGACCGTCTCGCGGGTCCGTCCGGGAAGTACGCCGAGCACGGTGCGCGAGGCAACCCGCTCGCGCTCCACGGCCAGCTCGAGCTCGGCCACCGGGTCCTGGCGGAGCAGGCCGCGCAGGGTCCTGCCGGTGGATCGGGTGACCCAGACCCCGGGCAACGGAAGGACGGACCGGCGGTAGTACTCGTTGTGGTAGTGCAGGGACTCGGGGTAGTCCCGCAGCACGCCGACCACCCCCACCGCACCGGCCTCGGCGGCCGCGGACATCACCGTGGTCAGTGAGGTGATGTAGGGGTTGCGAGAGCGCAGCACCTCGTGGCGCAGCAGGCGGCGTCCCGGGTCGTGGATGTACTCGCTGATCGGCAGCAGGGAGTACAGGGACATCTGGAAGGCCAGGTCGAACAGCACGATCCGGCCTCGCACGTCGTGCTTCTCGACGGTGCCCTCCCCGATGTCGACGACCGGTGCCCGGACCCGGCCGCCCAGCGGGCCGGTCGTGTGGTGGTCTGTCAGCGCGCTGTGCAGGACCGGCGCGCAGGGCAGGTCCTGGCCGCCGGCTCCGAGCCGCCAGCGGGTGGCTCGCCAGGAGTACGAGGGGACCTCGAGGAAGCCGACGTCGCTCAGACCGGCCGCGCGGAAGCGTCCCGCGACGTAGTCGGCCGCGGCCTCGCCACCCGGCGTACCGGTGGCCCTCGGGGCGAGCGCGACCAGGTCCTGGATGGTGGCCAGCAGGTCAGCGGACCGCATGGTCGACTCCCTCCGCCCGCAGCACCCGGTCCAGCCGGTAGCGGCTCAGCGCCAGGAGGCTGAGGAGCACCAGCACGGCCGGCACGACCGAGATCCCGAGCAGGATCGCGTTCGTCGCGGTGGCACTCTGCTCCGCGGCCCCGGAGACGTAGCCGCCCAGCGCGAGCACGAAGCCGTACGCCGCCGGGCCGAGCGCGAAGCCCAGCAGCTCGAAGGCCGACCAGGTGCCGGTGAGCAGGCCGATCCGGTTCTGGCCGGACTCCATCGCGTCGTGCGCGGCCAGGTCGGGCAGCATGGCCAGCGGGAAGAGCTGGCTGCCGGCGTACCCGATGCCGACCACCGCCGCCCCGCCCAGCAGCACACCGAGGCTGCCGCCGCGCGCTGCGGTGAGCGCCAGCAGGCCGGCCACCAGCACCACCGACGTGGCGGCGAACCCCGCCTTCTTGCCCCAGCGCAGGCCGAACCGCTCCCACAGCGGGCTGACGACGACCGCCGGCGCCACGAACGCCACGAACGCGTAGGTGGCGACGGCCGAGTCGCCCATCACGTGCCGGGCCGTGTAGCTGATGCCCGCCAGGACCATCGTCATCGCCACCGCCTGGAGGACGAACGCGGTGAGCAGGGTCCGCACGTGCGGGCTCCTGACGACCAGCGCCAGCTGCTCGCGCAGCGTCCCGCTGGTGGCCTCGTGCCGGGTCAGCGCAGCCCCGCGGGTGCCGACCCACAGGCCCCAGGTGCCGGCCAGGATCAGCACGGCCATGACGACCGCCATCAGCCGGTAGCCCGCTGCCCCGCCGAGCGCCTCGACCAGGAGCGGCGCGGTCGCCCCCGCGACCATGATCGCCCCGGTGATCACGACCACCCGCCACATCATCAGCCGGGTCCGCTCGGCGTAGTCCTCGGTGATCTCCGCCGACATCGCCAGGTAGGGCACCTGGAAGAACGCGTAGGCCGTCGCCGCGACCAGGAACGCGGCCACCACCCAGGCCGTGGCCAGCCACGGCGGAGCGGTGGGCCCGGCGAAGATCGCGAGGAACCCGGCGGCCATCACGATCCCGGCGCGCCGGATGATGGGGCGGCGGCGCCCGAGCGGGTTCGTCGAGCGGTCGCTCACCCGGCCGGCCAGCGGGTTGAGCACGAAGTCCCAGCCCTTGGGCACGAACACCACCAGGCCGGCCAGCGCCGCCTGGATCCCGATCACCTCGGTCAGGTACGGCATGAGCAGCAGGCCGGGGACCGTGCCGTAGGTGCCGGTGGCGATTCCCCCCAGGGCGTAGCCCCGGCGCTGCCGGGCAGGAAGCGGTGCCATGCCGCGAGACTAGGGGAGGGGAGACGAGGGCGGGTGCTGCGCCCGGACCCGCCGCGCGTCGCCGACGCGCTCCGGTCAGTCCTCCAAAGCCTCCGCGGTCGTCACGATCTGGCGCAGAGACGTGGTCATCGTGGCCAGCGCCTCTCCCGGGACGGCGGCGACCAGCTGGGCCTCGGCGCCGTTGAACTGCGGGTAAAGGACCACCATCAGCTCGCGCCCGGCCGGGGTGAGCGTGAGCTCCACCAGGCGCCTGTCCTGCAGGCTGGGCAGCCGCTCGACCAGGCCGCGCCGGACCAGGGTGCTGGTCACCCCGGTGAGCGTGGCCTTGGAGATGCCGACGCTCTCGGCCACCCGGCGCGTCTCCATCCGGTCCCAGATCCACAGCAGCCACAGCACCAGGAAGCCGGTCCAGGTCAGGTCGTGGGGCCGCAGCGCGGTCCGGGTCAGGTGGGCCCGCGCGGCGTTGGCGGCACGGTAGAGGCTGGACAGGGCGTGGGCTGCCGGGTAGTTCAGCGCCAGGTGCCCGACCCGGTCGCTCGTGGCGCGCTCGGTCTCCTCGAGGGTGTGCTGGTCGGGCATGGTGGGACCCTACCCAGTGGACGGTACGCCGGCTCCGGCCGCCTCAGTCGGTCAGCCGCTCGAGCGACGTACCGCCGTTCCACACCACGCCCACCTGGCGGTAGTAGCCGCCGATGACCTCCTCGACGGTGAGCCGCGAGAGCTCCTCGGTCGGGGAGTCGAACAGCCGCACCTCCACGTCGCCGCGCCAGGCCTGGCCGCCGGCGAACTCCGCGCCGCCGGACTCGATCAGCTCGGCGTACGCGTCGCCGCCGCCGGCGATGTCGGGGTAGACCCGGTGGTGGGCCATCGGGTGGGCGTTGACGAACCCGTTGGTCTCCGACTCCTCCCGCAGGGTCAGCACGGCCTCGGCCAGCCGCCGGTCGCCGGCGGCCAGGGTGGCCCCGAAGACGCCGCCCGCGGCGATCTGCGGCGCGCCGTGGGCGAACGGGTGCGGCCGGGTCTGCCACATCGAGCCCAGCTTCTTCGGGTAGCCCTGGTGCATCCCGCGGGCGATGGCGAAGTCCTTGTCCACCCAGATGTAGACGCACCGGGAGTAGGTACGGCCCCGGTAGGAGCAGCGCACGACGACGAAGCACTCCTTGTACTGCGAGCGCACCGGGTCGAGCAGCTCCTCGCGGCCCGCGGAGCACGACTGCCAGTCCGCCCAGATCAGCGCCACCGCCCCGGGGTCCTCCGCCGCGGGCTCCAGCGGCGCGGGGAGCAGCTCGGCCACCCGGGCGGGGTCGGTGCGGTACTCGACGGTGAGCAGGTCGCCGGAGTAGTACCACGGGGGCGAGGGGATCAAGGAGGCCTGGCCACTCGCCGTACGCGGGAAGAAGAAACCCTTCATCTGGGTCATCGAGGCTCCTGGGGTGGCCGGGACGTGGATTAGGCGGATTCGTTCGGGTCCGTACGATAGCGGGATCATCCGCCGGGCGGAACCTCTTGCCGGGGCGGGGAGCCGTCGGTACTGTTCGGACCCAAACGACCTCGCTCCTACCAATCCGAAGGGGTTGCCCGTGGCGCACTTCGACGTGTCCGGACTGCAGGCGGCCGCCGACCAGCTCGGCGAGCAGGGCATCGACGTCGTGCGGCTCGGGTACGCCGACATCATCGGCACCGATCGCGGCCGCGACGTGCTGGTCAACCGGTTCCCCCGGACCGTCAGCAGCGGGGTCGCCTTCTGCCGCTCGGTGTTCGGCACCACGCCCCGCGGCGGCGTGGTCGACATCGAGGGGGGCCTGTCCGCCGGGCTGCCCGACATCCTGGCCTTCCCCGACATCACCACGCTGCTGCCGATCCCGTGGGAGCCCGGCGTCGCCCACTGCATCGCCGACATGTACAACCCCGACGGCACGCCGGCGGAGGAGAGCCCGCGCCAGGTGCTGCGCACGGTGGTGGCCAAGTTCGCGGAGCTGGACATGGTGCCGATCGTCGGCCCCGAGCTGGAGTTCTACCTCCTCGAGGAGTCCAAGGAGTCGCCGTCGGGGTGGCGCCGCTACGGCGAGGGCACCGGCAACGTCTACGTGTCCGGCCTGAAGGGCGACCCCGAGAACGTGCTGCTGGACTCCCTGCGCAAGCTGGGCGACTACGGCATCGAGGTGATCTCGGCCAACCACGAGTTCTCCTCCGGCCAGTTCGAGATCAACCTGTGGCACGGGCCGGCGCTGGACGCCGCCGACCGTGCGCACCGCTTCAAGCACGCGGTCAAGGAGCTCGCCCTGCACGAGGGCAGGCTGGCGACGTTCATGCCCAAGCCGTTCAACGACGAGGGCGGCTCCGGCTACCACCTGCACTTCTCGATGTGGTCCACCGACCGGAAGACCCCGCTCTTCGACGACCCCGAGGGGCCGCACGGGCTGTCGAAGCTGGCCCGGCACGCGGTCGCCGGCATCCTCGCGCACGCCCCCGCGCTGGCCGCCGTGGCCAACCCGACCATCAACTCCTACAAGCGCTTCGGCCCCGACACGCTGGCGCCCTGGCTGGTCGACTGGGGGATGGACAACCGCAGCGCGATGGTGCGCATCCCGCCGGAGCGCGGCTCCGCGTCGCGGATGGAGCTGCGGCTCGGGGACGCCAGCGCGAACTCCTACCTCGCCATCGCCGGCATGCTCGCCGGAGCCCTGCTCGGCATCCGCGACGAGCTGGAGCCGCCGGAGCCGCTGGTCGGCTACGGCTACGACCCCAGCCGGTCCGACCAGCTGCCGCAGACCCTCGGCGAGGCGCTGGACGCCTACGAGGCGGACACGGACTTCGCCGCTGTGCTGGGCGAGCCGTTCACCAAGGCGTTCCTGACCTACAAGCGCGACGAGATCGAGCGGTTCAACCACTGGATCACCGACTGGGAGTTCCACGAGTACACCTACCACCTCTGACCACCGGGTCGAGCGCCCGTCGCGCCCCCACTGGCCGGCCAGCCGGTCCGGCCGGACGAGACCACGAAGGAGATCCCCGATGCCCCGCCACGAGCCTGTGCCGCTGGAAGAGGTCGACCTGTCCGACATCGACGGGTTCGCGAACCTGCGCGGCTTCGCGCAGCTCGACACGCTGCGTGCCGAGGACCCCGTGCACTGGAACCCCGAGCCGGCGCCCAACCACGGCTTCTGGGCGGTCACCCGGTACGACGACATCTGGGCCGTCGACCGGGACCCCGAGACCTTCACCTCCGAGCAGTTCGTGAACCTCGAGGAGGTGGCCGCCGAGGACCGCGAGGTCCGGCGCTCCCTGCTGGAGACCGACGGGCCGCGGCACCTGGCGATGCGCAAGCTGATCCAGCGCGAGTTCTCCCCCCGCAACCTGCTCAACAACTACGAGGGGTTCCTGCGCGAGCTCACCCGGCGCACCCTCGACGAGGCGTTCGCGAAGGCGGCCGACAACGGCGGGGTGATCGACTTCGTCGAGGAGATCAGCGCCGACTTCCCGATCAACGTGCTGGCGCGGCTGCTCGACGTACCCGCGGAGGACACCGGCCAGCTGATCGCCTGGGGCAACGAGTTCGTCGGCAACACCGACCCGGACTTCGCCAAGGTCCGCGCGGACCTGGAGGAGTCCGAGGAGTACAAGCACCTGCCGTTCCGCTCGCCGACCGTCCAGGAGGTGTGGGACTACGGCAACGGGCTGAAGCGGGAGCGGACCGGCGGCGACGGCACCGACCTGATCAGCATCCTGGCCAACAAGATGCCCGAGTACGGCGGCCCGCTGTCCGAGCAGGACTTCAACATGTACTTCACGCTGCTGGTGATCGCGGGCAACGAGACCACCCGCCACGCCATCTCGAGCTCGATGCTCGGGCTGATGGAGCAGCGCGACCAGATGGCCGCCCTCAAGGCCGACCCGTCGCTGATTTCCGGGGCGGTGGAGGAGCTGCTGCGCTGGGCGTCGCCGGTCTACCACTTCCGGCGTACCGCCACGCGGGACGTGGAGCTGGGCGGCAAGCAGATCAAGGAGGGGGACAAGGTCGTGATGTGGTTCGCCTCGGGCAACCGCGACGACGCGCACTTCGAGGACCCCTACCGGATCGACGTCGCCCGAGCCAACGTCGACCACATGACCTTCGGCAAGGGCAGCCCGCACCTGTGCCTGGGCAACAACCTGGCCCGGATGGAGATCCGGCTGATGTTCGAGGAGCTGCTGCCGCGGCTGGCCGACATCCAGCTCGCCGGGGAGGTACGCCGGGTGCGCTCGAACTTCGTCAACGGGATCAAGGCGTTCCCGGTGCAGGTGACGCCTGCCTGAGTGCGCTGCTGGTTTCCCCGCCTCGCCCGCCCGGCGGGCTACTGGTGCGTACGACGTACCAGGCGCGTCGTACGCACCAGTAGTCGGGGGGGCGGCTCCGCGCGGCGCGGCTCAGCACCCGGGGCATCGAGCCAGCACCCGGCCGCGCCACCCGCTCAGTCCGTACGCCGCCGCCCCACCGCCCGGAGCGGCTCGCCGTTGAGCAGGGCCAGCAGGCGGTCCAGGCGGGCGAAGGTCACCGGTCCCGGCCCCATCTGGGCCAGGGCGCGCACGGGGAGCCCCGCAAGCACGCTCTCGAGCAGCTCCTCCCGCTCCGCGGAGCCACCGTCCGCGAACCGGCGCGCCATCGGCCGGCCCACCAGCCCCAGCAGTCGGCGGCCCGCCCAGCTCGACCCGAGGTCGGAGAGCGGGGAGGATCGGGTGAACGGACGGGCCCGGGCTGGGACCGGGACCGGGTGGCCCAGCAGGTCGGCGTACTCCTCGTCGCCGGCGACGGGCCCGACCGTGCGCGCCGCAGGCGCCGGCGGGTCGTCGGACTCGAGGTCCACGGCGTGGCGGTGGTAGAGATGGGCGGAGGAGGACCCGACCAGCACCTCGTGCCGTCCCGGCTCCACCACCCAGCGGCCGGACGCCACGTCCCACACGGTGAACGACCGGCGGTACAGCCGGACGCGTGCCCTGACGCTCTCCCCGGCTGCCGCGTGCACCTTCGCGAACCCCTGCAGCTCCTTCAGCGGACGCTGGAGCAGCCGGCCGGGCCCCGCGACGTACACCTGCACCACCTCCGAGCCCGCGCGGTCCCCGACGTTCGCCAGCTCGACGGTGACGGTGAGGTCGGTGCCGATGCCGGAGACCTCGACCGCGCGGTGCTCGAACCGGGTGTAGGACAGGCCGTGCCCGAACGGGAAGCGGGCCGGGACGCTCCAGGTGTCGTGGAACCGGTAGCCGATGAAGGAGCGCTCGCGGTACTCCACCTGTCGGGGGTGCCCGGGGAAGTTCGCGTCGGCCGCCAGGTCGACCACCCGGACCGGGACGCTCTCGGCGAGCCGGCCGCCGGGCTCGGCGGCCCCCAGCAGTACGTCGACCAGCGCGGCGCCACCGGCCTGGCCGCCGAGGTACGCCTCGACCAGCGCGGCGGGCCGGTCGGCCCAGTCGAGCTCGACGCCGCCGCCGTGGCAGAGCACCACGACCGTGCGGGGGTTGACCTCGAGCACCGCCCGCACCAGCCGCTCGTGCCCGTCGGGCAGACGTACGCCGGCCCGGTCGCGGCCCTCCGCCTCCTCCCGGCCCGGCATCCCGACCAGGAGCACCACCTGGTCGGCGGCCGCGGCCAGCCGGGTGGCCTGGCCCACCAGGGTGTCGGTCGTGGCGCCGGTGGCGGCGTCGTACCCCGGCGCGTGCTGCACCGAGACGTCAGGCGCCTGCTCGGCGAGCGTGGCGGTGAGCACGTCCCACAGGGAGTCCAGCCTGGTCGGGGTGACCTGTGAGCTGCCCGCCCCCTGGTACCGCGGCTGCGTGGCGAACGCCCCGACCACGCCGAGCGTCCCCTGCGGACGCAGCGGCAGGATCCCGTCGTTGGTGAGCAGCACGGTGCCCGCGGCGGCCACCCGGCGGGCCAGCGTGTGGTGGGCGTCGAGGTCGGCCGGGGTGCCGCGTCCGGGCACCTCCTGCCAGCGCAGCGCGGCCTCGAGCACCCGCGTCGCGGCCCGGTCCAGGCTCGCCACGGGCAGCCGTCCCGCGGCGACCGCAGCCTCGATCTCGGCGTCGAAGGCGTGCGCACCCCCGGGCATCTCCAGGTCCAGGCCCACCGCCAGCCCCGCCACGCGGTCGTTGGTGCCGCCCCAGTCCGAGACCACCAGGCCGTCGTACCCCCACTCTCCGCGCAGCACCTCGCCGACCAGGTGGGCGTGGTCGGAGCAGAACTCGCCGTTGACCTGGTTGTACGCCGTCATCACCGCCGCGGGGGACGACTCGGCGAGGACGATCTCGAAGCCGCGCAGGTAGGTCTCGCGCAGCGTCCTCTCGTCGACGACGGTGTCCACCACCATCCGCGCGGTCTCCTGGTTGTTGGCGGCGAAGTGCTTGGCGCAGGCGCCGACCCCCTCGGCCTGGATGCCACGCACGAGCGCCGCCGCCATCCGGCCCGACAGCAGCGGGTCCTCGGAGAGGTACTCGAAGTTCCGGCCCCCCCGCGGGTGCCGTTTGAGGTTCAGCCCTGGCCCGAGCAGGATCGCGACGTCCTCCGCCTTCGCCTCGCGACCGAGCGCCCGGCCCACCTCCTCCACGAGCTCGGGGTCCCACGTCGAGGCGAGCACCGCGGCCACGGGGAAGCAGGTGGCGGGGACGGAACCGCCGAGCCCGACGTGGTCGGAGGCGCCGACCTGCTTGCGCAGCCCGTGCGGGCCGTCGGCGACCGTGATCGCGGGCACGGTCGCCTCGAGGTCCTCGGTGCGCCAGAAGTCCTTGCCCGACACCAGGCGGATCTTCTGCGGCACCGTGAGCCCGGCCACCAGGGCCCGGGCCCGCTCGCCGACGGATCCAGTGTGGTCTGGGGACACGGGGGCCTCCTGGGCTGGGCCGAGCGCTTGCTCCGGCCCATTCTCCCGGCCGGTCGTGCCCGACCGGCGGGGAGTTCAGCGGACGCCGGTCTCGTCGGCGACGAGGCGGTCCATGATCCGGCGTACGGTCGTCGCCGCGGCGTCGGCCGCGACGCTCACCTCTGGTCGCGGACCGTCCTCGGCGACGAGCTCCTGCATGGTCTCCAGCGCCTGCTGCACGCGCCGGTAGTACCGGTCGAACAGCGGTCGGAGCGTGCCCTCCGCGGCCTCGGAGGACGCGAAGTTGCGGCTCACCCGCCACACGTGCCGGGTCGTCGTCTCGTCCACCGGGGTCAGCGCGTGGGTGAACACGAAGCTGTGCACGCCGTCCGCGGCGCCCTGGCCGCTCACCGTGGTGTGCCACCGGTCCACCCACAGCCCCGGGGAGACGAACTCGCCCTCCTCGCGGTGGGCGTGGGCGGACTCGGCCGGTACTCCGAGCAGCGCCGCCTGCCAGTCGGCGACCGGCGCGGGCGGGTAGTCGCGCGAGAACTGCATCGTGGTCTCGCTGACCCGCACCTCCAGCGGCGGGGTCGGACCCGCACCGAGCGCCGGAGGCGCGATCTCGGGGTCCACGTGCGCGACGTGGGTGATGTCGGAGAAGTTGTCCAGCAGCAGCCGCACCGACGCCCGCGTCTCCCAGGTGTCACCGAAGGAGGCCCAGGCGGGGTCGCGCAGCCAGGGGGCGGTCGGCGGCGGGCGCAGCCGGGCGACCCGGGGGTCACCGGTCCACACCCACACGAACGAGCCGTCGTCGTGCACGGGGAAGGCGCGGACCGCCGCACCGAACGGCACCTTCTCCTGGGTGGGCACGGCGACGCAGGAGCCGTCGGGGGCGTACCGGAAGCCGGTGTAGCCCGCGATGATGTCGTCGCCGGCGACCCGCCCGCTGCTCAGTGGCACGGGCCGGTGGCTGCACCGGTCCTCCAGGGCGACCGCGCGGCCGTCGGTGGCGCGGTAGAGCACCAGCCGGGTGCCGAGCACCCGGCGGGCCAGCGGGGTCCGGCCGACCTCGTCGGTGGTGGCTGCGGCGTACCACGCGTGGTGGGGTACGTCGGGGCAGCGGCGCCCGGTGGTGGAGTGGCTCATCGCAGGTCGTTCCTTCCCGCTCACGCGTCCAGGACCAGCCGGTCGCCCTGGCAGCGGGAGACGCAGACCATCATGCAGTCCATCGCCTCCTGCTCGTCAGGGTCCAGCACCGAGTCACGGTGGTCGACCTCGCCTTCGAGCACGCCGGTCTCGCAGGTGCCGCAGATCCCCTCCAGGCAGGAGCCCAGCACCGACACCCCGGCGTCGCGCATGGTGTCGAAGACGCTCTTGTCCGGCGGCACCGTCACGGTGATCCCGGAGCGTTGCAGCACCAGCTCGAACGAGGCGTCCTCGCCCTCGCGCTCGACGGTCTTGGCCGCGAACCGCTCCAGGTGCAGCGCACCGGCCGGCCATTGGGAGGAGTGTTCCTCCACCACCGCCAGCAGCGGCTCCGGCCCGCAGCAGTAGATCAGTGTCCCGGGCTGCGGCGTGCCGAGGATCCCGGCCACGTCGAGGAGACCCTGCTCGTCCTGGGGGACCACGGTGACGCGGTCGGCGTACTTCTCGAGGTCGGCGAGGTAGGCCATCGACGCGCGGCTGCGGCCGCCGTAGTGCAGGTGCCAGTCGGCGCCGGCGGCCTGGGCCTCCTCGATCATCGGCAGCATCGGGGTGATGCCGATGCCGCCCGCGATGAACAGGTAGCGCGGTGAGGCGAGCAGCGGGAAGTTGTTGCGTGGCCCGCGGATGCGCACCCTCGCACCCTCGCTGAGCGCGTGCACGCGCTCAGACCCGCCGCGGCCGTCCGGGGCCCGCAGCACGGCGACACGGTACGACGTGGGCTCGGCCGGGCTGCTGCACAGGGAGTACTGGCGCACCAGGTCGCTGTCCAGGAGCAGGTCGATGTGGGCGCCCGGGGTCCACGGCGGGAGCGCGCGGCCGTCGGGAGCGCTGAGCGTCAGCTCGACGACGTCCTCGGCGGGGTGGGTCAGTCCGGTGACCACGACGTCGGCCTCGAACTCGGTGACGACGGTGGGTGTCGGCTGGCTCATGCACACGCTCCAGGCTTCGGCTGGGGTCGCGCACGCCGCCGCGCGACCGTTAGGCTCCGAACGATAATGGCCGGGTACCCGGTCGACAAGGAGGAATCAGAGGAGGCCGGGTGCGCGCGCTCGTCATCCAGCACGACCACGTCTCACCACCGGGGCCGATCGGCGACCGGCTGGAGGAGCGGCTGGTCGACATGGTGCTCCACCAGGTGGTGCCCGAGGAGCACTTCCACTCGCCGGGGGTGGCCACCGAGTTCCCCGAGGTCACCGGGTTCGACCTGGTCATCCCGATGGGTGCGCCGTGGTCGGCGTACGACCCGGGCGTCGCCAGCTGGGTGCTGCCCGAGCTGGAGCTGTTGCGGACCGCGGACCGGGAGGGGATCCCGGTGCTCGGGATCTGCTTCGGCGGCCAGCTGCTGGCCTCCGCGCACGGAGGCACCGTGTCGCGGGCGTCCGAGGCGGAGATCGGCTGGGTGAGCGTGGAGTCCGACGAGCCGTCGCTGGTGCCGCGCGGCCCGTGGTTCCAGTGGCACCAGGACTGCTGGACACTGCCGCCGGGGGCCCGCGAGATCGCCCGCAACCCGGTGTCGTCGCAGGCGTTCGTGCTGCGCCGCAACCTGGCGGTGCAGTTCCACCCCGAGCTCACCGCCGGGATGCTGCACGGCTGGCTGGACAACGGCGGCGATCGGTTCGTCCACCAGAGGGGACTGTCCGTGGAGGAGCTGCGTGCGGCCACCGTCGCCGAGGAGCCGGCCGCCCGGGCCCGCGCCGAGGCCCTGGTGGACGCCTTCCTCGATCGGGTGTGAGGCGGCGCGGGTGTTCCCGCACACTCAGTGACGGATGGGACGGGTGGTGCGTCGGGCAAACAGCGACGGGTCAGCGGGCAAACAGTGACGGGTCAGCGGGTGAGGCGCAGCGCCAGCTGGGGGCAGACCCGGACCGCCTCCCGAGCCTCCTCGACCAGCTCGGTGGGAACCGGCCCGGTGACCACCGGGTAGCCCCACTCGTCGAGGTCGACGAGCTCGGGCAGTACCTCGTGGCACAGCCCCCGGCCACGGCAGGCGGGCCAGTCCACGCGCAGCTGGTTCACGACGCCTCCTGCAGGGCCGAGCCGCAGGCGCCGGCGGCGTGCTCGGCGACCTCGCCGGGGAACGCCGCGAGCAGGGAGCGCACCAGCCGTACGGTGCCGTCGGGGTGCGCGCAGGCGCCCCGACGGACCACGACGCCCGCGAGCTCCTCGACCCGCGCAAGCCCGCCCCTCCCGGTCTCCACCGCCC
>NZ_DAOMFK010000019.1:0-29680 GCF_035429765.1 Nocardioides sp.
GTGGCCGACGGGCCGCGCAGCGACATCCCCCTGCTCGTCGGTCGCACGCCCGTCGACGGCCGACCCGCGGCGTACGTCTGCCATCGTCAGGTGTGCGCCCGTCCCGTGACCCGACCAGAGGACCTCTGAGGAGGCACCATGCCCGCACCCGACCACAGTGAGATCGACCGGTTCGACGCCTACCTCGCCGCCCTTCCCGATCCCCAGCGGGCCGCCCTCGAGACCCTGCGCGACCAGATCGCGGCGGCCGCGCCGGACGCCGAGCGCGGGATCAGCTACGGGGCGCCGGCCTTCCGGCTGCACGGCCGCCCGCTCGCCGGCTTCTCCGCCGCGACCTCGCACCTGTCCTACCTGCCGTTCAGCCCCGAGGTGATCGGAGCCCACGCCGAGCGGCTCACCGGCTGGGGCACCTCGAAGGGCGCGATCCGCTTCACGCCCGAGCACCCGCTACCCGCGGACCTGGTCGTCTCGCTGGTGCGGGCCCGCCGGGCCGAGCTGGAGGCCTAGCCTCAGCGCAGCGAGTACGTCGCCAGCGAGACCCCCACGTAGTGGGTGACGAAGGCGAGGATCGTGAAGGAGTGGAACACCTCGTGGAAGCCGAACCAGCGCGGCCACGGGTCGGGGCGCCGGAAGCCGTACACGACGCCGCCGAGCGTGTAGAGCGCCCCGCCGACCAGCACCAGCACGAGCACCGCCGTGCCGACGCCGACACCGAGCTGGCGGGCGCCGGCGGCGAACTCGCCGAGGTAGGCGACCGCCGCCCAGCCGAGGGCGATGTAGATCGCGGTGTAGAGCCAGCGCGGCGCGGTGATCCAGAAGATCCGGAACAGGCCCCCGACGGCGGCCCCCACCCACACCACGGTGAGCATCACGACCCGGTCGCGACCGTGCAGCAGCAGCAGGCTGAACGGGGTGTAGGAGCCGGCGATGAGCAGGAAGATGTTCGCGTGGTCGAAGCGGGCCAGGAAACGGTGCACCCGCGGTGACCAGTGCCCCCGGTGGTAGACCGCGGAGACCGTGAACAGCAGCAGGGCCGAGGCGGCGTAGATGGCCGACCCGGTGCGCGTCGGTGCGTCGGGGGACAGCGCGATCAGCACGATCCCCGCGGCCAGCGTCAGCGGGGCCGTGGCGGCGTGCAGCCACCCGCGCAGCCGCGGCTTGACCTCGGCGAGCACGCCGTCCAGCTGCTCGTGCAGGTCCTCGACCCGGCCGCGGAGGAGGTCGTTCATGGACACCAAGGTACGGGACGCCCCCAGCGACGCGCCCGGCCACGGCGGATCGGGTGGCCGCGTCCAGGCCTCGCCCGAGGCTTGCGGCGGATACGATCGTCTGGTGGCCAGGTGGAAGGACGCGGTGCGACGGGTGCTCTACCCGGCCTACGAGGCCCGCGTCGTCAAGGGGCTGCCGGCCGACCGCATTCCCAAGCACGTGGGGGTGATGCTGGACGGCAACCGGCGCTGGGCCAAGTCCGTCGGCGCGGAGACCGCCGAGGGCTACCAGGCCGGCGCGGACCACATCCATCCCCTCCTGGGCTGGTGCGAGGAGGTGGGCGTCGAGGTCGTCACGCTCTGGCTGCTGTCCACCGATAACCTCAACCGGCCGCCCGACCAGCTGGCCGGCCTGCTGAACGTCATCGAGGGTGCGGTGGACTCCCTGGTGCGCACGCACCGCTACCGGCTGCACCCGGTCGGCGCTCTCGACCTGCTCCCCGCCTCCACCGCGGAACGGCTCAAGGCCGCAGAGGACGCCACCCGCGACGTCGACGGGCTCCTGGTCAACATCGCCGTCGGGTACGGCGGGCGCCGGGAGATCGCGGACGCGGTCCGCTCGCTGCTTCTCGAGCAGGCCGCCGAGGGGCGCACGATCGAGGAGCTGGCCGAGGTGGTCGACCCGGAGCACATCGCCGATCACCTGTACACCAAAGGACAGCCCGACCCCGACCTGGTCATCCGCACCTCCGGCGAGCAGCGCCTCGGCGGCTTCCTGCTCTGGCAGAGCGCGCACA
Source organism: Nocardioides sp. (assembly GCF_035429765.1). Taxonomy (GTDB): domain Bacteria; phylum Actinomycetota; class Actinomycetes; order Propionibacteriales; family Nocardioidaceae; genus Nocardioides. The sequence goes on from NZ_DAOMFK010000019.1 coordinate 2,006, forward strand.
GCGAGTTTTACTTCTGCGAGGCCCTGTGGCCGGACTTCCGCAAGGTGGACTTCCTGCGCGCGATCCGGGCCTACGCCGCGCGCGAGCGCCGCTTCGGCAGCTGAGCCGGTCCAGAAGTCACCAGCACTTCACCTCGCGGTCGGGCGTGTCGCCCCGGATCGGCCCGGCTCGCGTCGTACGTTCGCGGGCAACGGTGAGTGGGGAAGCTCACCGTATCGGGAGGCCCCTTTCGTGAGAGCTCACGAGTGCACCGCACGGCCCGCGGCCGTGTGCTGGGGAGCCGGCACTCCGGCCCCCGGGCGTGATCCCGGTCCGTCTGCGTGAACGAGGGCCGGGGCGAGGGTGCGCGCGCCGGCCGGTGAGGGGAAGCCCGTGTCGGTCGTGTCCCAGGATCCAGCCCGGACCGCCCCCGTGCCCGGCACCGTCCGCACCTTCGTCCTGGACACCAGCGTGCTGCTGGCAGACCCCGGGGCGCTGGGACGGTTCGCCGAGCACGAGGTCGTGCTCCCGGTGGTCGTGATCACCGAGCTGGAGGGCAAGCGGCACCACCCCGAGCTGGGCTACTTCGCCCGCACCGCCCTGCGCGCCCTCGACGACCTGCGGGTCACCCACGGGCGCCTGGACGAGCCCGTCCCGGTCGGGCAGCAGGGCGGCACCCTGCGCGTGGAGCTGAACCACACCGACGCGGCCGCCCTGCCCTCGGGGTTCCGGCTGGCCGACAACGACACCCGGATCCTGGCGGTGGCCCGCAACCTCGCCGACGAGGGTCGCGACGTCACCTTGGTCTCCAAGGACCTGCCGCTGCGGATCAAGGCCTCCGCGGTGGGTCTGGCCGCCGAGGAGTACGCCGCCGAGCAGGGCGGCTCCGGCTCGGACCCCGAGGTCGGGTACACGGGGATGGCCGAGCTCGACCTCACTGCGGCGGAGCTCGACGAGCTCTACGCGGACGGGACGCTCGCGCTGGCCGAGGCCCGCGACCTGCCCTGCCACTCGGGCCTGGTCCTGGTCTCCGACCGCGGCACCGCCCTGGGCCGGGTGGGTCCCGACAAGCTGGTCCACCTCGTGCGTGGCGACCGCGAGGCGTTCGGCATCCACGGGCGCTCGGCGGAGCAGCGGGTGGCGCTGGAGCTGCTGCTGGACCCCGAGGTCGGCATCGTGTCCCTGGGCGGCCGCGCCGGCACCGGCAAGTCCGCGCTGGCCCTGTGTGCGGGGCTGGAGGCGGTGATGGAGCGCCGCCAGCACCAGAAGGTGGTGGTCTTCCGCCCCCTGTACGCCGTCGGCGGGCAGGAGCTGGGGTACCTGCCCGGGTCGGAGTCGGAGAAGATGTCGCCCTGGGCCCAGGCCGTGTTCGACACCCTGGGTGCGGTCACCTCACGGGAGGTCATCGAGGAGGTGCTCGAGCGCGGGATGCTCGAGGTGCTGCCGCTCACGCACATCCGCGGCCGGTCGCTGCACGACGCCTTCGTGATCGTCGACGAGGCCCAGTCGCTGGAGCGCAACGTGCTGCTGACCGTGCTCTCCCGGATCGGTGCGAACTCCAAGGTGGTGCTCACCCACGACGTGGCCCAGCGCGACAACCTGCGGGTGGGCCGGCACGACGGGGTGGTGGCGGTGGTGGACAAGCTCAAGGGCCACCCGCTGTTCGCGCACGTCACGCTGACCCGGTCCGAGCGCTCGCCGATCGCCGCCCTGGTCACGGAGATGCTCGAGAACGTCGCACTCTGACCGCCTCCGGCGCGGGCCGTCTGGACCGCCTGTGGCACGAGTGGCTGGTGTGGTCCATGGGGCTGAACGGGCGGTGATGTGACGAGACTCGCGTGCGAAAACCCGTGTTCGGTTTGCACCAGGCCGATCACTCGGCCAAGGTGTTCCGTGACCGTTTCGTGACCTGGGTTGGGTCCCCGGGGATGAGGAGCGGTCGCTGCCCCCGCTGTCGAGCCCCTAGGTCCCTCTGTGTCAAAGCACAAAGCGTCGGTCCCTGCACGGCGTGCTCCCGCCCGTCGTACCCATGCCGGCGCGCACGCGGCGCCCCGGCGCGGGCCCGCGAAGGCGCTGCGCACCGGGGTCGTGATGACCTCCGTGGCGGCGGCTGCGACCGGCGTCGTGGTGTCCGGAGGGGTCCTGTCCGGCGACCCGGCACTGCCGGCGGCCGCCGACGCGCTCAGCGAGGTGAGCGCCGACGTCTCCGTGCCGGTGCCGCGGCTGGGCCTGCGGCCCCAGACCGGCACGACCGTCGAGCAGCCGGCCGCGCGTGAGGAGACGGTCTCCCGCTCCGACCAGCGGACCAGCACCGACCCGGCCAAGGCGGCCACGCTGTCCACCGACCCGAGGCCGGCGGTCGCGCACACCGAGGACCTGTCGGGCGCGGACCCGCGCACCATCGCGATGGCGCTGCTGCCGGAGTTCGGTTTCTCCGCCGACCAGTTCGCCTGCCTGGACCCGCTGTACGTCGGCGAGAGCGGCTGGCGGGTCGACGCGGACAACCCGACCTCCTCGGCGTACGGCATCCCGCAGGCGCTGCCGGGGTCGAAGATGGCCTCGGCCGGGGCCGACTGGGCGACCAACCCGGTCACCCAGATCCGGTGGGGTCTCGGCTACATCGCCGAGCGCTACGGCACTCCCTGCGGCGCGTGGTCGTTCAAGCAGGGCCACGGCTGGTACTGACCCACCCACCCGGCGGACGCCATGCGGGGGGAGCCGACGTCTGCTCCGTCCGGAGGACGTCGTGCGGGGCGGAGCCGGTCACCGGCCGGTCATCCGGTCCACGTCCAGGGCCTCGTCCAGCTCCTCCCGGGTGATCTCGCCGCGCTCCAGGTGCCCCTGGGCGAGCACGGCCTCTCGGATCGTGGTCCCGTCCGCGCGAGCCCGCTTCACCACGGCGGCGACGGCGTCGTACCCGAGGTGGCGGTTGAGCCCGGTGGCCACCGACGGGGAGGACTCCGCGTAGGCGCGCATCCGCGCGCGGTCGGCGGTGAGGCCGTCGACGCACCGGGTGGCCAGCAGCCGCGCGGCCGCGCCGAGCAGCCGGACCGACTCCAGGAGGTTGCGTGCCAGCACGGGCATCATCGTGTTGAGCTCGAAGCTGCCGGCGGCGCCGGCCCAGGCCACCGTGGCGTCGTTGCCCACCACCTGGGCGCACACCATCAGCGTGGCCTCCGGGACCACCGGGTTGACCTTTCCGGGCATGATGCTCGACCCGGGCTGGAGATCGGGCAGGTGGATCTCGGCGAGGCCGGTCGCCGGCCCGCTGGCCAGCCAGCGCAGGTCGTTGCTGATCTTGGTCAGGCCCACCGCGATCGTGCGCAGCACCCCGCTCAGCTCGACCAGCGAGTCGCGCGTGCCCTGGGCCTCGAAGTGGTCGCGGGCCTCGGTGAACCCGGCGCCGGTACGCCGGTCGAGGTCCGCGATGACCGCGGCGGCGAACCCGGGGACCGCGTTCAGGCCGGTGCCGACCGCGGTACCGCCCAGCGGCAGCTCGCGCACTCGCGGCAGCACGGCCTGCAGCCGCTCCGCGGCCCGCTCCACGGTGGCGGCGTACCCGCCCAGCTCCTGGCCGAAGGTCAGCGGGGTGGCGTCCATCAGGTGGGTGCGGCCGGCCTTGACCGCGTCGGCGTACTCGTCGGCCCTCGACCGCAGGCTGTCGCGCAGGGTGGCCAGGGCGGGGAGCAGGTCCCCGGTCACCGCCACCGTCGCGGCGACGTGGAGCGCCGTGGGGAAGATGTCGTTGGAGGACTGCCCGGCGTTGACGTCGTCGTTGGGGTGGACCGGGGTGCCGGTGCGCTCCGTGGCGAGCCGCGCGATCACCTCGTTCGCGTTCATGTTGCTGCTCGTGCCGGAGCCGGTCTGGAAGACGTCGACGGGGAAGTGCGCGTCGTGGCGTCCGGCGGCGACCTCCTCGGCCGCCCGTTCGACCGCCTCCGCCGTCGCGCGGTCCAGCACGCCCAGCTGACCGTTGACCCGGGCGGCTGCTGCTTTCACCAGGCCGAGGGCGTGCACCAGCCCAGGCTCCAGCCGGGTGCCGCTGACCGGGAAGTTCTCCACCGCACGCTGGGTCTGGGCCCCCCACAGGGCATCCGCGGGGACCTCCACCGCCCCCATCGAGTCGTGCTCCGTGCGTGCTGCCGGCTGCGTGCTCATCCCTTCGAGGTTACCCGCGCGACGTAGAGCCAGTACTGCTCCGCCCGTCCTTGCAGCCGCACGTCGAGGGCCCGCTCCTCGGTGGTGTCGAACACCTGGCCCATCGCCTGCTCGAGCCCGGGCGCCCGCGCGGCGGACCACACCACGGCGACGCCGCCCGGCCGGAGCACGTGACGGACGATGCGCAGGAACGGCACGTCGTACAGCGAGGCGTTGGCGGTGTGCACCAGGTTGCCCGGGCCGTTGTCGACGTCGAGCAGCACCAGGTCGTACGACGCCGCCCCCGCCTCGGCGAGGGCCTGCCCGACGTCGGCCACCACCAGCCGCAGCCGCCGGTCGGCGAGGAACCCGGGGCCGTGCGGGACGGTCCCGTCCCGCATCCAGCCGACCAGGGCGGGCTCGATCTCCACCACGGTGCACCGGTGGACGCGGGCGTCGGCGAGCACGGCGTGCATGGTGAAGCCCAGGCCGAGCCCGCCCACCAGCACCTCGCGAGGCTCCTCGACCAGCGCCAGGGCGGTGGCGGCGAGGGCCTGCTCGGTCCCGGTCTCCGCGCTGTCCATCACGTAGACCCCGTTGGCCCGCAGCTCGACGACCCCGGGACCCCGCTCGGCGCGCCGCTCGCGCAGCACCAGCTCCCCGCGCGGGGACGTGGCACGGCCGAGCTCGACGTACTCCATGGCCACCAGCATCCCAGGACGTCACACGGACGGAGCCGACCTCGGCTCCGTCCGTACGACGTTGTGCGGGGCGCGCGGCCCGGCGGCGCCTACTCGGCCGAGCGGACCCGGAGCCCCGACAGCGGCACCGTCACCGCACCACCCGGGTCGGCGAAGAAGTCGTTGCCCTTGTCGTCGACGACGATGAAGGCGGGGAAGTCCTCGACCTCGATCTTCCAGACCGCCTCCATGCCCAGCTCGGGGTACTCCAGCACCGCCACCGACCTGATGCAGTCCTGCGCGAGCCGCGCGGCCGGGCCGCCGATCGAGCCGAGGTAGAACCCTCCGTGCGCCGCGCAGGCCTCGGTCACGGCACGCGAGCGGTTGCCCTTCGCCAGCATCACCATCGAGCCGCCCGCGGCCTGGAACTGCTCGACGTAGGAGTCCATCCGCCCGGCCGTGGTGGGCCCGAAGGACCCCGAGGGCATCCCGGCCGGCGTCTTGGCCGGCCCGGCGTAGTAGACCGCGTGGTCGCGCAGGTACGCCGGCATCGGCTCGCCGGCGTCCAGCCGCTCCTTGATCTTGGCGTGCGCGATGTCTCGCGCGACCACCAGTGGTCCGGTCAGCGACAGCCGGGTCTTCACCGGGTGCCGGCTGAGCTCGGCGAGGATCTCCGGCATCGGCCGGTTCAGGTCGATCGCGACCACCTCGCCGCCCTCGATCAGGTGCGCCTCGGTCGTGTCGGGCAGGAACCGTGCCGGATCAGTCTCCAGCTGCTCGAGGAACACTCCCTCCGCCGTGATCTTGCCCAGCGCCTGCCGGTCGGCCGAGCAGGAGACCGCGATCGCGACCGGGCACGACGCGCCGTGCCGCGGCAGCCGCACCACCCGGACGTCGTGGCAGAAGTACTTGCCACCGAACTGCGCCCCGATGCCGAAGGAGCGCGTCAGCTCGACGACCTGCTGCTCCAGCTCGAGGTCGCGGAAGCCGTGCGCCGCCATCGAGCCCGACGTCGGCAGGTGGTCGAGATAGTGCGCCGAGGCGTACTTCGCGGTCTTCAGCGCGAACTCCGCGGACGTGCCGCCGATCACCACCGCGAGGTGGTACGGCGGGCACGCGGCCGTGCCGAGCGAACGGATCTTCTCGTCCAGGAAGCCGAGCATCCGCTCGGGGTTCAGCACCGCCTTGGTCTCCTGGAAGAGGAAGGACTTGTTGGCCGAGCCGCCCCCCTTGGCCATGAACAGGAACTTGTACGCCGGGGTGCCGTCGTGGTCGGGCGTGGAGTAGAGCTCGATCTGGGCCGGCAGGTTCGTGCCGGTGTTCCGCTCCTCGTACGTCGTCAGCGGTGCGAGCTGGGAGTAGCGCAGGTTCAGCCGGGTGTAGGCGTCGAACACGCCATGCGAGATCGCCTCGCCGTCGTCGACGCCGGTCAGCACCCCCTCGGACTTCTTGCCCATCACGATGGCGGTGCCGGTGTCCTGGCACATCGGCAGCACCCCGCCGGCAGAGATGTTGACGTTCCTCAGCAGGTCGAGCGCCACGAACCGGTCGTTGCCGGAGGCCTCCGGGTCGTCGATGATCCGCCGCAGCTGGGCCAGGTGCGCAGGTCGCAGGTAGTGGGCGATGTCGTGCATCGCCTCGGCGGTGAGCCGTCGGATCGCGTCCGGTGAGACCCGCAGGAAGGTCCGGCCGTCGGCCTCGAACGTGGACACCCCCTCCGTGGTCACCAGCCGGTACGGCGTGTCGTCCGGCCCGGTCGGCAGCAGGTCGGAGTAGCGGAACTCGGGGTCGGTCGAGGGGCTGGTCGTCACACTCAGAGGCTAGTCCAGCCCACTACGCTGGCGTCATGGCTGGAGAGCTCGAACCTCCCGACCCGTCGCTGCTGCGCATCTCCGACACCGACCGCAACCACGTCGCCGAGGTGCTGCGCGCCGCCGCGGGCGAGGGGCGCATCGACCTCGACGAGCTCGACCAGCGCCTGGAGGCCACCTACGCCGCCAAGACCTACGCCGACCTGGTGCCGATCACGATCGACCTGCCCGAACGGCCCGGCCCCGGCGCGCAGCCCCCGGTGCCGCGCCGGGCGGCCCCGGTGCCGGCGGCGACCCACGCGCGGTCCTTCGCGCTGATGTCGGAGTGCGTGCGCCACGGCGCCTGGCAGGTGCCCGAGGAGCACGCGGTGCTCGCGGTCATGGGGTCGGTGCGGCTGGACCTGCGCGAGGCCAGCTTCATGGCTCAGGAGACCACCATCCGGGTGGGCGCTGTGATGGCCGGCGTGGACGTCATCGTCGACGAGCGCACGCACGTGATCGTGGACGGCGTCGGGGTGATGGGCGAGTTCACCCAGGGTCGTGACAAGGTGCCGGCCCGGGTCACGCCGGACTCTCCGGTGGTGCGCGTGAAGGGGCTGGCCCTGATGTCGGGGGTGACCGTGGTCCGCCGGGCTCGAGAGCCGGGGGAGCCGGCGGACTGAGGCCGAGTCGCGCGTCAGTGCTCGACCGCGCGCAGCGGGTCTCGGCGGCGCCCGGCCCCCGGGGCGCTCGTGGAGCCCCGGAGCACCAGCCGGGTGGGCACGACGACGTGGTGGCGGGAGAGCTCGTCGCCGGACACCAGAGCCAGCGCCATCTCGCCCGCGAGCCGGCCCTGCTCGGCCACCGACTGGTCCACCGTGTCGAGACCGAACACGCCGGCCAGGGGGTGCCCGTCCACGCCGATCACCGACACGTCCTCGGGCACCCGCAGGCCCCTGGTGTGCAGCTCGTGCGTCGCGCTGAGGGCGATCTCGTCGGAGAAGGCGAAGACGGCGGTGGGTGGCTCGGGCAGGTCGAGCAGAGCCGCCATCCCGCTGGCGCCGGCCTCGATGCCGAAGGGCCGGGTCACGACGTACGCCGGGTCGGGCTCGAGCCCGGCGGCCAGCAGGGCTTCCCGGTAGCCGCGACTGCGCTCGGCGTCGGAGGACCAGTAGGTGCCCTCGGTGTCGCTGGTGCGGATCATGCCGATCCGGCGGTGACCCAGCCGGGTCAGGTGTCCCACGGCAGTGGCGGCCACCGCCGCGTCGTCCACCCGCACGTGGGGGTGCTGCCCGATCTGCCCGCCCGCCACCACCACGTGCACGCGCATCAGCCCGAGCCTGGACGCCTCGTGGTGCAGGACGGGTAGCGCGACCAGCACGAGTGCGTCCACCTTGCGGCGCGCCGGCAGCTCGCGGAAGAACCGGGTGCGCTGCTCGACGCCGTCGACCTGGTAGAGCAGGACGTCGAGGCCCGCGTCGGTGAGCACCCGGTTGATGCTGGCCAGCATCGTCGCGTAGAACCAGATGTCCGCGCGCGGGAGGACAACGGCCACCCGGCCGGTGACCCGTTTGGCGAGCGCGGACGCCTCTGGGGAAACGACGTAGGCCATCTCCTCGGCGATCGTCTTGATCCGGCGGCGCGTCTGGTCGCTGACTCCGGGCAGGTCGCGCAGGGCACGCGACACGGTGGCGGTCGACACCCCGGCCCGGGCGGCGACGTCGGCCATGGTGAGTTGGTGCCTCTGCGGCAGCGTGCTCACCTCCTCCTGGCGCGCCCTCGACGTCCAACCGTTGCACAGTCGCAACCTCGCGGTGTGACGTGGGGCATTGACTTGCAGTGTGCGGGTGCAGCAGGCTTGCACGCAAGCGTTTGCGTGACGATCGCCACCCTCCGGGACCGACGAACGCACACGCGGAGCAGCACAGCAGGGCCGCGTTGGCCGGTGTGTGAGGCCACCCGCGCGGCCGTCGATGCGAGGTAGGGAGAAATCGCAATGGCAAGGAGTTCCATGCGCCGGGTGGCAGCGCTCAGCGTGACCGCGGCGCTCGCGCTCACGGCCACCGGCTGCCTGTCCAGCGGTGACGACGGAGGCGGCGGCAGCGACACGGTCACGGTCTGGACAAGCGTCGACCAGCCCGTCTCGGACGGCCTGGAGAAGGCCGTCAAGGCCAAGGCCGACGCCGACGGCATCAAGATCGACTGGCAGCGCGTCGAGAACATCAACCAGCTGATCATGACCAAGATCCAGGCGAACGACGCCCCCGACATCGCGATGATCCCGCAGCCCGGTGTGGTCGCCGACATCGTCCGGCGCGGCGCGGCGTACCCCCTCGACGACGTGGTCGACATGAGCGCGCTGCAGTCGAGCATGGTCCCCGGCACCCTGGACGCCGGAACCGTCGACGGCAAGCTCTACGGCCTGCTGATCTCGATGAACATCAAGAGCCTGGTCTGGTACAACAAGCCCGCCTGGGAGAAGGCCGGCTACACCGCGCCCGAGTCCATCGACCAGCTCAACGCGCTCACCGACCAGATGAAGAAGGACGGCAACACCCCGTGGTGCATGGGCATCGAGTCCGACACCGCCACCGGCTGGCCGGCCACCGACTGGTTCGAAGAGCTGATCATGAAGTACGGCGGCCCGGACGTGTACAACCAGTGGGTCACCCACGAGATCCCGTTCGACTCCGACGTGGTCAGGCAGGCGGCCAAGGAGTTCGAGGAGCTGATGTTCACCGAGGGCAACGTGCTCGGTGGCCAGAAGGCGATCTCGAGCACCAACTTCGGCACCGCCGGCAACCCGATGTTCGAGGACCCGCCCAAGTGCTGGATGTACAAGCAGGGCAGCTTCATCACCGGGTTCTTCCCCGACAGCACGACCAGCGACCTTGACACGAACGTGGGCGTCTTCGGGTTCCCGTGGGCGACCGAGGACCAGAAGCCCGTGCTCGGTGGCGGTGACCTCGGGGTGCTGATGAGCGACAGCGACAACGCCAAGAAGGTCATGGGGTACCTGTCGGAGACCGACATCGGCAACGACGCGGCGCCGAACAGCTCGTTCATCTCGCCGCACAAGGACTTCGACATGAGCCTGTACCCCAATGAGATCACCCGGCAGGTGGCCGACGTGGGCTACAACGCCACCACGTTCCTCTTCGACGGCTCCGACCAGATGCCGGGCGAGGTCGGTGCGGGTTCGTTCTGGAAGGAGATGACCGCGTGGATCTCCGGACAGCAGGACCTGGACACCACGCTGAAGAACATCGACAACAGCTGGCCCAGCTGACCTGACGATGACACGGTCCGGGCGGGAGCAGCCCCCGTCGGTGCGCTCCCGCCCGGACCCACCGCCCGGCTTCGAATCCGGCCGGGGTGATTGACCTGCCGCATGTGGCCACGGAAAGGTGCTGCCCATGACCGACATCACCATCAAGCTGATCAACGCGGTGCTGGCGGTGGTGGCCGGCATCGGCATCGCGCTGGCGCTCTACTGGGTGCTCAACAAGCTCGCCGAGCTCCTGCCCGGTCGCAACGAGGACCGGATCAAGCCCTACCTGTACATCCTGCCGGCGTACCTCGCGATCACGGTCTACCTGATCTGGCCGACGATCCAGTCGGTGATCGCCAGCTTCCAGAACGACATCGGGACCGAGTGGGTCGGGACCGACAACTACACCAAGCTGCTCAGCGACCCGGCGTTCCGGAGCACCATCTACAACACGTTCCTGTGGATGCTGGTGGTGCCGGCCGCCTGCATCGTGATCGGGCTCGCGGTGGCGACGCTGGCCGACCGGCTCAGCCCGCGGGGAGAGAAGTTCAGCAAGACGATCATCTTCCTGCCGATGGCCATCAGCGCCATCGGTGCCGCGACGGTCTGGAACTTCGTCTACGAGACCCGGCCCGAGGGTCAGCCCCAGATCGGCCTCCTCAACGCGATCGTCACCGCCTTCGGCCACGCCCCGGTCGCCTGGCTCGAGCAGAGCCAGCTCCACTTCAACAGCTTCATGCTGATGGTGGTGCTGCTGTGGGCCCAGGTCGGCTTCTCGATGGTGCTGCTGTCCTCCGCGGTCAAGGGCGTCCCGGTCGACACCCTGGAGGCGGCCCGCATCGACGGTGCCAACGAGTGGCAGATCTTCTTCCGGGTGGTGATCCCCCAGATCAAGGGCACGATCATCACCGTGTTCATCACCGTGCTGATCACCGTGATGAAGATCTTCGACATCATCTACGTGATGACCAACGGCAACTTCAACACCAACGTCGTCGGCAACGAGTTCTACAACCAGTTCAGCACGTACTTCAACAACGGGACCGCGTCAGCGATCGTGGTCATGCTGATGATCGCGGTGATCCCGATCATGATCTACCAGGTCCGGCACTTCAAGGCCGAGGAGGCTGCGGCATGAGCAGCACCGCACAGGTTCCCCCCGTCACCGCCACGGAGACCAAGCAGAAGCGCAAGGCCACCCACTTCGACGCCAACCCCGCGAAGGCGGGGTGGGCGACCAAGCTGGTGCTGACCGTCTTGTGCCTGGCCTGGTTCATCCCCGTGCTGGGCACCTTCATCACCTCGTTCCGGCCGCTGGAGCAGGCGGAGTCCAGCGGCTGGTGGCAGGTGTTCACCCAGCCCTCCTACATCAAGGACTTCACCCTCGAGAACTACCACGAGGCGCTGGTCGGGAAGGGCATGGGTGACGCGTTCATCAACTCGTTCGCGATCGTGCTGCCCGCGACGTTCATCCCGATCCTGATCGCCGCGTTCGCGGCGTACGCCTTCACGTTCATGGAGTTCTGGGGCCGCGACTTCCTGTTCCTGGCCATCGTCAGCCTGCTCGTGGTCCCCAACTACGTGGCCTTCGTGCCGTTGTCGAAGATCTACGGCAACCTCGGCATGAGCGGGACCTTCCCGGCGGTGTGGCTGGCCCACATCGGGTTCGGCATGTCCTTGGCGATCTACATCCTGCGCAACTACATGGCCACGCTGCCCCGGACCGTGATCGAGTCGGCGAAGATCGACGGTGCCAGCCACTACCAGACCTTCTTCCGGCTGATCCTTCCGATGTCGGTGCCGGCGCTGGCGGCGTTCGCGATCTTCCAGTTCCTGTGGGTGTGGAACGACCTGCTGGTCGCGCTGGTCTTCATCGGCCCGGGTGAGAACGAGCCCGTGACCGTGGCGCTGACCCACCTCAAGGGCCAGCTGGGCCAAGGCTGGAACCTCACCACCGCGGGTGGCTTCTTCACGATGATCGTGCCGATCGCGGTGTTCCTCGCGCTGCAGCGGTTCTTCGTCCGAGGCCTCACCGCGGGAGCTGTCAAGGGCTGACCCCCACGGGCCGACGCCCGTGCCGGTCCCGGTCCGGCGCGGGCGTCCCCGGCGACGCTGCCCGAGGAGGGCCCATGCTGTTCCCCGCCCCGGCCGGCGGCGGTGGCCACACCGCAGTCGAGCTCGAGCTCACCGACGCCGGGCTCCCGACCGTGCTGTGGACCGGGTACGTCGACGGCGCGGCGGACCTCGACGGTGCCGTTCCCCTGCTGCCCAAGGGGCCCGGCACGCCGCTGCTGGGCGAGCATGCGCACGGCCGGTACACCCGGCCGCACCTGCGCGGCCACCGCGTCTCTCCCGAGGGTGGGGGACTGGCCACGGGGCTGGGCTGGAGCACCCGGTTCGTCGTGGACCGGGTGGACGTCGAGACGGACCGTCTTCAGGTAGCCGCCTCCGACGTCGCGGCGGGTCTGAAGCTCCTGGTGGAGCTGGAGGGCGTGCCCGGAGGCGCCCTGCGCGGGCGGTGCAGCGTCACGAACACGGCGCCGGGCTGGTACGTCGTGGAGGGGCTCGAGGTGGTCCTGCCGGTCGCGGACGATCTCACCGAGGCCCTCGACTTCACCGGCAGGCACGAGCGGGAGCGGACGCCGCAGCGGCACCCCGTCACCGACGGGCTCTGGCTGCGGGAGTCCCGGGGCGGGCGCCCCGGACTCGATTCCGCCACCATGCTGGTGCTGGGGAGCCCGGGGTTCACCACCACCCGGGGCCAGGTGCTCGCGGCGCACGTCGCCTGGAGCGGCAACAGCGTGCTCCGCCTCGAGCGCAGCGCGGCCACCGGCACCACGCTCGGCGGCGGCGAGCTGCTGCAGCCCGGTGAGGTGGCGCTCGGCACCGGCGAGACCTACCAGAGCCCCTGGGTCTACTTCGCGGCCGCCGAGGATGGGCTCGACGGCCTCGCCGCGGTGTGGCACACCTACCAGCGCGGGCTGGCGGCACATCCGGCGCAGCAGCCGGTGACGCTCAACGTGTGGGAGGCCGTCTACTTCGACCTCAAGCCGGATCGGCTGGCCGGCATCGCCGACCGGGCCGCTTCGGTCGGGGTCGAGCGCTTCGTGCTGGACGACGGCTGGTTCCGGGGGAGACGTGACGACACGGCCGGCCTGGGGGACTGGTGGGTCGACCCCGACGTGCTGCCCGAGGGGCTGACCCCCCTGGTCGAGCACGTGCGCGGCCTGGGCATGGAGTTCGGCCTGTGGTTCGAGCCGGAGATGGTCAACCCTGACTCCGACCTCTACCGCGAGCACCCTGACTGGATCCTGGCGACCGGGGACCGGGTGCCGCTGCTGCACCGGAACCAGCTGGTGCTGGACCTCAGCCGTCCCGAGGTCACCGACTTCCTCTTCGACCGGATGCACGACCTGCTCTCGACGTACCCCATCGACTACGTGAAGTGGGACCACAACCGAGACCTGCTGGAGGCCGGCACCGCGGGCCGGGGTGGGGCCCCCGCGGCCCGCGAGCAGACCCTCGCCTACTACCGGCTGCTGGACCGGCTGCGAGCCGCGCACCCGCACGTCGCCTGGGAGTCCTGCGCCTCCGGCGGCGGCCGGATCGACCTGGGTGTGCTCGAGCGGGTGCAGCGGGTGTGGACCTCGGACATGACCGACGCGCTGGCCCGGCAGCAGATCCAGCGCTGGACCGTGCAGCTGGTGGCGCCGGAGTACCTCGGTGCGCACATCTCCTCGCCGGTGTCGCACACGACCTGGCGCACGCTGTCGTTGGACTTCCGCGCCGCGACCGCGCTCTTCGGGGCGTTCGGCATCGAGTGGGACCTCACCGCCGCCACCCAGGACGACCTCGACCGGCTGGCGGTGTGGGTGCGGAGGTACCAGCGGCTGCGGCCGCTCCTGCACAGTGGGCGGGTGGTGCGCCCGGAGTCCAGCGACCCGACCGTGCTGCTGCACGGCGTGGTCTCGCCGTCCCGGGACGAGGCGCTGCTCGCGCACGTCCAGCTGGACGAGTCGGCCCACAACCGGGGGGTGCAGGTCCGCGTGCCGGGGCTGGACCCCGAGGCCGCCTACGCGCTGGCGTGGGAAGGGCCGGTGATCCCGTTCGAGGTCTCGATGGCGCCGGCCCTCCCCGAGGCCGGACCCACCCAGGGTCGGCTGGTCACCGGGCGGGCCCTGGAGGTGCGGGGGTTCTGGATGCCGCGCTGCCGCCCGGAGACCGCGACGTTGGTGCACGTCACGCGCAGCAGCGTCGACAGCGCCACAGGGAGCCGCTAGCGTGAGGGCAGTCACTTCACGACGGATCGTCCGGCACGTACCTGCCGGTGGAGGGAGCAGTCAGTCATGGCCACAGTCACGTTCGAGAAGGCCCAACGGTGGTACCCGGGGAACGACACCCCGACGGTCCCGGGCATCGACCTCGAGATCGGCGACGGGGAGTTCATGGTCCTCGTCGGACCGTCCGGGTGCGGCAAGTCCACCACGCTGCGGATGCTGGCCGGCCTGGAGGAGGTCAACGCCGGCAAGATCTTCATCGGCGACCGCGACATCACCCACCTGCCGCCCAAGGACCGCGACATCGCGATGGTCTTCCAGAACTACGCGCTGTACCCGCACATGACCGTGGCCGAGAACATGGGCTTCGCGCTGAAGATGGCCAAGGTGCCCACGGCCGAGCGGCAGCAGCGGGTCGAGGAGGCGGCCAAGATCCTCGGGCTCACCGAGTTCCTGGAGCGCAAGCCCAAGGCGCTGTCGGGCGGCCAGCGGCAGCGGGTGGCCATGGGCCGCGCGATCGTCCGCAGCCCGCAGGTGTTCTGCATGGACGAGCCGCTGTCGAACCTGGACGCGAAGATGCGCGTGCAGACCCGCACCGACATCGCCAAGCTGCAGAGCGACCTCGGCGTGACCACGGTCTACGTCACCCACGACCAGATCGAGGCCATGACCATGGGCGACCGGGTCGCGGTGATGATGCTCGGTGAGCTCCAGCAGGTCGACACGCCGCTGAAGCTCTACGACAAGCCGGTCAACCTCTTCGTCGCCGGCTTCATCGGCTCGCCGCAGATGAACCTGATGGAGGCACGCGTCCGCGACGGCAAGGCCTACATCGGCGAGTACAACGTCGCGGTCGACCCGGCCGCGGCCGCGAAGATGAAGGGCAACATCACCATCGGCGTGCGGCCCGAGGCGTGGCGGATGGTGACCGCCCAGGAGGGCGGTCTGCCGGTCGACGTGACGCTCGTGGAGGAGCTGGGCGCGGACGGCTACGTCTACGGCACCTGCGGCGTCGAGGGGACCCCGTCCAGCGTGACCATCCGGGTGTCGGCGCGGCAGCACGTCCGCAAGGGCGACACGGTCTACGTGATGACCGACCCCGCCAACGTGCACGTCTTCGAGACCGACACCGGACTGCGGCTCTCCGACTGACCGCCGACCCGACCCACCGCTGACCCGTCACAAATGGCGAGGTGTCATCGCCTGATCCGCCGCCATTTGTGACGGGTCGCCCACCGTAGGTGACGGGTCAGCGGGTGGCGCGGTCGGCTGTGTGGCGGATCGCGTCGACGAACGTGCCCCACAGCGCGCGCGGCAGGTCGTGGCCCATGCCCTCGACCAGCAGCAGCTCCGCCCCGGGGATGGCTGCTGCGGTCGCCCGCCCGCCCGATACGTGGACCATGTGGTCGGACAGCCCGTGCACCACGAGCGTCGGCATCGTCAGGCTGCGCAGCCGCAGGCTGCGGTTGGGCTGGTTGAGGATCGCCAGCATCTGCCGCATCACCCCGTTGGCGCTGAACCCCCGGTCCCAGGTCTCCTCGGCCCGGGCCAGGATCTCCTCGTGGTCGGTGGGGTAGGCCGGCGAGCCGATCATCTGCCACAGCCGCGCCGACGTCTCGGCGTACGCCTTGCGGCCCGGGCCGCGCGGTGCCAGCAGGATCGGCAGGAGCTTGGGGTGCTGCCACCCCACCGACCGCTTGCCGCTGGTCGACATGATGCTGGTGAGGGACCTGATCCGCTCGGGCTTCTCCACGGCCATCGTCTGGACGATCATCCCGCCCATCGACACGCCCACCACGTGCGCGGCCTGGATGCCGAGGTGGTCGAGCAGGCCGAAGGCGTCGTGGGCCATGTCGGTCAGCGTGTACGGCGGGCGACCTCCTCGGCCGGCGAAGGCCCGGACCAGCGCCGACCGCTTGACCCGCCCACCGATCTTGGTGGAGCGGCCCACGTCCCGGTTGTCGAACCGGACCACGAAGAAGCCGCGGGCGGCCAGCAGCGAGCAGAGGTCGGGGTGCCACCAGTTCATCGGGCCGCCCAGGCCCATCACCAGGAGCAGCGGGTCGTCACCGGGGTCGCCGAACGTCTGGTAGCACAGTTCGATCCCCGGGCTGACCGGGGCGAACAGTTCCTCCGAGACCACCACCGACGGGACCGGCTCCGCTGCTGACGACATGGGCACAGTCAACCCCGTCGGCCGCCGGATCCGGAAGTCGGGTGGGGTAATTGCGCATGTTTTCGTCGCCGACACCGTAAGGTCCCCCCATGGGACCCTTGGCGCCGTTCCTCCAGCCGCAGGGTTTCGCCCGGCCGCACGTGGCCGCGGTGCTCCGCGAGGCCAGCGTCCTCACCGAGGGCGCTCGGTACGTCGTGCGCCAGCGCGCCGAGCACCGTGACCGTCGTGGCCTCCCCCTGGCCGTGCGACAGGCCGACCGCTCCGGCCTCCCGGTCGTGCTGGTCCCCGGGTTCATGGCCGGCGACGGGAGCCTGACGCTGCTGGCCCGGTCACTGCGCCAGCAGGGGTTCCGCACCTACCGCTCGCACATCCACGCCAACGTCGGGTGCACCGTGGACGCGACCATCCTGCTGGAGCGGCGGATCGAGGCGATCGTCCTCCGCCGGGGACAGAGGGTCCAGCTGGTCGGGCACAGCCTCGGCGGCCTGCTGGCCCGGGCGCTTGCGACGCGCCGGCCCGACCTGATCGAGGGGATCATCACGATGGGGAGCCCCATCCAGGCCCCCGGGGCGCACCATCTCGGGATCTCGGCCGGAGTGGAGGCGCTGGTGCGGCTGAGCAGGGCGGGGCTGCCCGGGCTGATGTCGGAGGAGTGCGTGGCCGGCACCTGCGCGCGCCAGAGCTTCGAGGAGTCCCGCCGGCCCGTACCTGCGGGGATGGGATTCGCCGTGATCTACTCCCGGCGTGACGGGGTCGTCGACTGGCGCGCCTGCCTCGACCCGCCGGCGGTGGCCGTGGAGGTCACCACCTCGCACATCGGGATGGCCGTGGACCCGCGCGTACGCGACCACGTGGTGGCACTGCTGCGGGACCGGTCGCCCTCGGTCAGCCGCGACGGGTCAGAACTGCACCGAGGCGTAGGAGCGTAGCTTCTCCAGCCGGTGCTCGGAGGTGATCGAGCGGATCGTGCCGCTGTGCGAGCGCATCACCAGCGAGTGGGTGGTCGCGCCACCCGCGCGGTAGCGCACGCCCCGCATCAGCTCGCCGTCGGTGATCCCCGTCGCGGCGAAGAAGCAGTCGTCCCCGGTGACCAGGTCGTCGGTGGTCAGGATGTGGTACGGGTCGAGGTCATGACCCGCGTCCAGCGCCTTCTGGCGTTCCTCGTCGTGGCGGGGCCACAGCCGGGCCTGGATCACGCCGCCCATGGCCTTGATGGCGCAGGCGGCGATGATGCCCTCCGGGGTGCCGCCGATCCCGAGCAGCAGGTCGATGCCGGTGTCGTGGCGGGCGGCCATGATGGCGCCGGCGACGTCGCCGTCGACCATGAACTTGATCCGCGCGCCGGTCGCCCGGATCTCGCGCACCAGCTCTTCGTGCCGCGGGCGGTCGAGCAGGACGACGGTGACGTCCTGGGTGGTGGAGCCCTTGGCCCGCGCGACTCGTCGGATGTTCTCGGCGACCGAGTGGCGGATGTCGACCACGTCGGCGGCCTCGGCGCCGGTGACCAGCTTCTCCATGTAGAACACCGCGGACGGGTCGTACATCGAGCCGCGGGGGGCCACCGCCAGCACGGCGATGGCGTTGTTCATCCCCTTGGCGGTCAGCGTGGTGCCGTCGATCGGGTCCACGGCCACGTCGCACTCGGGGCCGGTGCCGTCCCCGACCTGCTCACCGTTGTAGAGCATCGGGGCGTTGTCCTTCTCGCCCTCGCCGATGACCACGGTGCCGGCCATCCCGATGCCCGAGATCGTGTAGCGCATCGCCTTGACCGCCACGTCGTCCGCGCCGTTCTTGTCGCCGCGGCCCACCCAGCGGCCCGCCGCCATCGCAGCGGCCTCGGTGACCCGCACGAGTTCCATCGCCAGGTTGCGGTCGGGGCGCTCTGTCGGGGGGAGGTCGTCCTCGATGCCGGTCATGACCTGATCGTAGCCATCACGGCTCCGCACCGTCAGCGCGGGGGAAACCTGAGACCGAGCCGGGAGCGGGGCGGCCCGGGCCGGTGACCGGTCACCTGTGAGAATCGCTCCCGTGAGCCAGCCGACTCCTGAACGCCCCGCCCGCTACCAGCGGTCGACCGGCGGCCTGATCGGTGCTCTGGTGATCACACTGGTGGTGATCACCGCCTTCGTGCTGCTCCGGGCGCTGAACCGCACCGATCTCGAGGTGCACCCCGACCCCGTCGACTACCGCGCGGCCGTGGTCGCGCTGCAGGAGACGGGCCAGCGCCCGGTCTACCCACGGGCCCTGCCGGCCGGCTGGACCGCCACGAGCGTGGACGTGCCGCGGGGCGACCAGCGGGACTGGGGGATCGGGATGCTCACCGACACCGGGGGCTTCGTCGGGGTCCAGCAGTCCGTGGAGCCGCTGGGCGACCTGCTGGAGACCTACGTCGACCAGGACACCACCGAGGGCGACCCGATCCGGGTCGACGGGTCGGTGGCCGGGACGTGGCGCTCCTTCAGTGACAGCGGTGGGGACCGGGCGTACGCCGCCGAGGTGGGCGACTGGACCGTGCTCGTCTACGGCTCCGCCCCGGACGCCGATCTCCGCGAGGTCGTGTCCGGCCTCACCACCGACCCGGCCTGACGCTGGCTCAGCCTGAATCCGGGTCAGTCGCCCGGCGTGCCGCGGGCCTCCTCCAGCCGGCGACGGGCGCCGTCGAGCCACTGCTGGCACACGGTGGCCAGGTGCTCGCCGCGCTCCCACAGCGCCAGCGACTCCTCCAGCGTGACCCCGCCCGCCTCCAGCCTGCGGACCACCTCGATGAGCTCGTCGCGGGCGGCTTCGTACCCGAGTTCCTCCGGTGTGCTGCGCTTCTCAGCCATGGGTCTCTCCTGCTCCGTCGAGCGCCTCGACGCGGTCGGTGGTGGCGTGGACCCGGCCGTCGGCGACCCGGATCCGCAGCGGCTCACCGGGGGACACCTCGCCGACCGAGGTGACCACGCGGCCGCGGTCGTCCTGGAGCACGGCGTACCCGCGCTGGAGCGTCGCCAGCGGCGAGAGCGCCCGTGCCCGCGCACGCTGGTGGCCGATCTCGTCCGCGGCGCGGTCCAGGGCGTGGCTGAGGGTACGCCGGGCCCGGGTCAGGAGCTGCGCCACCTCCTCGGAGCGAGCCCCGACCAGGCTGGTGGGATCCGCGAGCGCCGGACGCGAACGCACCGAGTCCAGCCCGGCCTGCTCGTGGAGGAGGAGCTGGTCCAGCACGGCGCGGACCCGCTCTCGCGCCCAGGCCACGCCGCGGACCTCCTCGGCCATGTCGGGCACCACGAGACGGGCAGCGTCGGTCGGCGTCGAGGCCCGCACGTCGGCGACGAGGTCCAGCAGCGGGGTGTCCTGCTCGTGCCCGATCGCGGAGACCACCGGGGTGCGGGCCCGGTGCACCGCCCGCACCAGCGCCTCGTCGGAGAAGGGCAGCAGGTCCTCGACGGACCCGCCCCCGCGGGCCACCACGATCACGTCCACGTCGGGATCGCGGTCCAGCCGCTCCACCGCCTCGATCACCTCCGACGCCGAGCGGGGACCCTGCATCGCCGCGTGGACGACCCGGAACGCGACCGAGGGCCACCGCCGGCGGGAGTTCTCCAGGACGTCCCGCTCGGCCGCCGAGCCGGGCGCGGCGACCAGACCCACCTGGTGGGGGAGGAAGGGCAGCGGCCGCTTGCGCTCGGGCGCGAACACCCCCTCGGCGGCGAGCAGCTGACGACGGCGCTCCAGGCGGGCCAGCAGCTCACCGAGCCCGACCATCCTGATCTCGCGGGCGGCGAGCGACAGGGTGCCCCGGTTGGCGTAGTAGACCGGCTTGGCGTGCAGCACCACGCCCGCGCCCTCCACGAGTGGCGGGTTCAGGCTGTCGAACAGCACCCGTGAGCAGGTCACGGGCACCGAGATGTCGGCCGCGCTGTCGCGCAGGGTGAGGAACACCGTGCCGACCCCGGGCCTGCGGTTGACCTGGGCGATCTGGCCCTCGACCCACACCGCGCCGAGCCGGTCGACCCAGCCCGCGATCGCGTTCGCGATCTGCCGCACGGGGGCGGGCTGCTCGGGCGAGGTCTGGAGGGCCACAGCGGGAGCCTAGGGCCCGGCACCGACAGCCCGGTCGTCGGCACGACCCGGGGTACCCCGCCGCCAACTACAGTGGGGCCATGACCATGGACCTGGGCACCCCCCCGATCCTCACCCCCGACGAGGCCGAGCGGGCCGTCCTGCTCGCTGCGCCGCGTGGGTACTGCGCAGGCGTCGACCGCGCCGTGATCACCGTGGAGAAGGCGCTGGACCTGTACGGCGCCCCCGTCTACGTCCGCAAGCAGATCGTGCACAACAAGCACGTCGTCGCCGACCTGGAGTCGCGCGGGGCGGTGTTCGTCGAGGAGCTGACGGAGGTCCCCGAAGGCGCCACCGTGGTGTTCTCCGCGCACGGCGTCTCGCCGGACGTGCACCGGCAGGCGGAGCGGCGGGGGCTGAAGACGATCGACGCGACCTGCCCGCTGGTGACGAAGGTGCACCACGAGGCGAAGCGGTTCGCCCACGAGGACTACGACATCCTGCTCATCGGCCACGCCGGTCACGAGGAGGTCGAAGGCACCGCCGGTGAGGCACCGGGGCACATCCAGCTGGTCCAGAGCCCCGAGGACGTCGCCGCGATCACCGTGCGCGACCCTGCCAAGGTCGCCTGGCTCTCGCAGACCACGCTCTCCGTCGACGAGACCATGGAGACCGTGGCCGCCATCCGCGCGCGGTTCCCGCAGCTGCTCGACCCGCCCAGCGACGACATCTGCTACGCCACCCAGAACCGGCAGCTGGCGGTCAAGGAGATCGCCCGCGACTCCGACCTGGTCATCGTGGTCGGCTCCGGCAACTCCTCGAACTCGGTCCGTCTGGTGGAGGTCGCCCTCGAGGCCGGGGCCCGGGCGGCCCACCGGGTCGACGACGCGAGCGAGATCGACGAGGCCTGGCTGGTCGGCGTACGACGGGTCAGTGTGACCTCCGGTGCCTCGGTGCCCGAGGAGCTCGTCCAGGGTGTGCTGGCCTTCCTGGCCGAGCACGGCTTCCCCGACGCCACCGCGGTGCACAGCGCGGAGGAGAGCCTGATCTTCGCCCTGCCCCCCGAGCTGCGTCGCGACCTGCGGGCCGCGCAGCAGGGGTGATCCGGATGGCTCGCTACGTGGACCTGCACCCGCAGAACCCCCAGCCCCGGCTGGTCGACCAGGTCGTCTCGGCGCTGCGCGAGGAGGACGCGCTGATCGCCTACCCCACCGACTCCGGCTACGCGCTGGGCTGCCGGATCGGCAACCGGGAGGGCCGCGACCGCATCCTGAGGATCCGGCACCTCGACGAGCGGCACCACTTCACGCTGGTGTGCCGGGACTTCTCCCAGCTGGGCCAGTTCGTGCACGTGCACAACGCGGCGTTCCGCGCGATCAAGGCCGCCACCCCCGGCCCGTACACCTTCATCCTCCCCGCCACCCCCGAGGTGCCCCGGCGGCTGATGCACCCGAAGAAGCGGACGGTGGGGGTGCGCATCCCCGACCACCCCGTGGTCCGGGCCCTGCTCGAGGCGCTCGGCGAGCCGCTGCTCTCGAGCACGCTGCTGCTGCCCGGGGAGGAGGAGGCGCGCACGCAGGGGTGGGAGGTCAAGGAGGAGCTGGACCACGAGGTCGACCTGGTGATCGAGGCGGGCGAGGTCACCGCCCAGCCCACCACGGTGATCGACTGGTCGGAGGGTCAGCCCGTCGTGGTCCGTCGCGGCGCCGGCGACCCAGCCCGCTTCGAGGCCTGAGGCGCCGCGCCCCTCCCGGGCGCAGGTCGGGCCACGCGTTGCCGCAGGGCGAGCGTGACCAGGCACAGGACGTACCCGACCAGCAGCGCCCCGCTGTGGGTGGCCAGCCCGCTGACCACGGCCTGCACCACGGAGTCGCCCGGCTCGGCGACGGCACCGGGGGAGACGAACGCGAGCAGCGTGAACACCCCCAGCATCAGCAGCGGCGGCAGCACGCCGACGGTGAAGAAGTCCCCCGGCCGCACCGCCAGCGCGAGCGCGAGGCTGACCACCACGAACCACAGGTCGAAGAACAGGGTGAGCTGGCCGACGAGCACCAGGTCCAGCGCCACCACCGTCAGGATCGCCGCGAGGCCGAGCGCGACCACCTGCGGGGCCGGCTCCCGGCCCTCCTCCCACAGCGTCGGCGGCGCGCTCACAGGGCCACGGTATGGTCCGGTTCCGCCCCGGGCGTGGCGGCGCGCCGGTCGGCTGCGCGCAGCGGGACCGCCACCGCCGCTCTCGCGGCCGACTCCACCTGCCGCGGCGCCGCCAGCTCCTCCTCGGTGACCGACAGCTCGGTGAACCGGCGTGCCGAGACGAGCACCCGCGACTCGAAGGACCCCACGGCCTGGTTGTAGTGGGTCACGGCCGTGTTCAGGGCGCGACCGACCTGGTCGAGGTGACCCGCCATCGTGGTCAGCCGGCCGTGCAGCTCACGTCCGAGCTGGTGGATCTGGCCGGCCTGGGCGGCCAGCGCGTCGTGGCTCCACCCGTGGGCGACCGTGCGCAGCAGGGCGATCAGCGTGGTGGGGGTGGCCAGCACGACCTGCTTGCGGGCGGCGTACTCCAGCAGGTCGGGCTGCACCTCCAGGGCGGCCGAGAGGAAGGACTCCGCCGGGACGAACAGGACAACGAACTCCGGGGTCTCGGGGAGGGCCTGCCAGTAGCGCTTGGCGGCCAGCCCGTCGACGTGCTGCCGCAGCTGCGTGGCGTGGCGCACCAGGTCGTGCTGCCGGCCTTCCTCGTCGGGCGCCGCGCCCGCGTCGAGGAACGCCTCCAGCGGGACCTTGGCGTCCACGACCACGCTCCGGTCGCCGGCCAGCCGGACCACCAGGTCGGGGCGGCGGGCTCCGTCCTGGAGCTGGGGCTGCTCCTCGAAGTCGCAGTGGTTGACCATTCCGGCCAGCTCGACGGCCCGGCGCAGGTGCATCTCGCCCCAGCGCCCCCGCACCTGTGGTCGGCGCAGCGCTGTGCTCAGCGACTGCGTCTCCCGGCGCAGCGACTCGGTGGTGTGCCGCATGTCGAGCACCTGCTGGGCCAGCTGTCCCTGCCAGGAGACCCCGTGGTGCTCGAGGTCGCGCAGCTGGTCGTGGAGCCGGGCCAGCCCCTCCTGGACCAGCGCCCGGTCGGCGGCGCGCTGGTCGAGCGCCGCGGCCAGCCGGGACTCGCCCGCCGGACGCGAGCGGGCCCAGAGGAGGCCGAGCGCGGCGCCGGCGGCGAGGCCGAGCAGCAGGCCGATCAGCAGTGTCGCGGTGTCCATGCGGGCCAGCATGCCGGGGACCACCGACAACGCTGGGGAGGCGCCAGCGGACGGCCGGCTCAGGCCAGGTCCACGACCACCGGGGCGTGGTCGGAGGCCCCGGCGCCGGCTCGCTCCTCCCGGTCGATGAACGCGCCGGTCACCCGGGCGGCCAGCGACGGGGAGCCGAGGACGAAGTCGATCCGCATGCCCCGGTTCCGCTCGAACCGCTGGCGGTAGTAGTCCCAGTAGGTGTACACGCCTGGGCCGGGGGCGTGCGGGCGGACCACGTCGGCGTACCCGTCCTCGAGGAAGCCGCGGAACGCCGCCCGCTCCGGCGGTGTGACATGGGTGTCCTTGGCGAATGCCGCCATGTCGAAGACGTCCTCGTCGAGCGGGGCGATGTTCCAGTCGCCGACCAGGGCGGTGTCCTCCGCCAGCCACGGCCTGGCGGCCGCGCGGAGCCGGGCGAGCCACTCCAGCTTGTAGAGGTAGTGCGGGTCGCCGACCTTGCGGCCGTTCGGGACGTACAGCGACCAGACACGTACGCCGCCGCACACGGCGCCGATCGCGCGCGCCTCCGGCCCCGGGGGATCGCCGAAAGGAGGCATGGCGTCGAACCCCACCTGGACGTCGTCGATCCCGACCCTGCTGACCACGGCCACGCCGTTCCACTGGTTGACGCCTGCGGCCGCGACGTCGTACCCCATCGACTGCAGCCCCAGCAGGGGGAGCTGGTCCTCCCTGGCCTTCGTCTCCTGCACCGCCAGCACGTCGACGTCGTGGCGCTCGAGGAAGGCCTCGACCCGACCGATGCGGGAGCGCAGGGAGTTCACGTTCCAGGTGGCGAGGCGCACGCAGCGAGCCTAGGGGTCGGCGAGGAACGGGACCACGGCGCCCGGGGTGACGAGCGCGGCCAGCCGCACCGCCTGCTCCAGCGGCAGGTCACGCACGGCCACCCGCTCCTTGCCCGCGGCCGTCGTGGCGGTCAGGGTGGCCAGACCCCGGCGCCGCTGGAAGAGGCTCTGGCCGATCACCCAGCCGATCACGCCGTCGCGCTCGAGCACCTGACGACGTCGCTGCACGGCGGGGTCGCCGGAGGTGAGGTGGGCCGGGGTCAGCAGGTGGCCGAGGTTGCGGTACGCGACCTCGCCGGCGGCCGCGCCACCGGGCACCAGCACCAGCGCTGCCACCACGGGCGGCCACCACGGCCATCCCGCGAACCCGGTGGCCGCCAGCAGCCCCAGGGTGACCACGACCGCGGGCCGCTGCGCCCGCACGTGGGCACGCCGCCGCGCCGCCGGGCCGTGCGGCACCAGGGCCGCGACCAGCGGACGGGGGGCTCCCAGGATCGCCTGACCCACCTCCTGGCACACCTCGCGCGGGCACGGTGGGAGGACCTTGGTCACCCCGCCCTCTCCGACACCGGTGGCCAGGGTCGACAGCTCTGCTCCGTTGACGGTGCGCAGGAGCACCGGCTCCACCAGCTCGACCCCCCTCACCCGCGCCTCCTCCACCGACGTGGACCGGGTGGTCAGCAGCCCGGCAGCGAGCCGGATGGTGCCGTGCTCGCGGGTCAGCCGCAGGTCCCACCACTGCACGACGTACCCGACGACGGAGATCACCAACCAGGCCAGGAGCGCCACGACGAGCGTGGCCAGGACGACCAGCACCAGGGCGAACCCGGTCACCCACCGCCAGGCCGCGTCGATGTGCTCGGCGTCGAGGAACGGAAGGTCCTCGCCCCACTGGGCGAGGACGCCCACAGCTCCGGCGACGATCGCCAGCCGCCCCAGGCTGAACGGTGCGAACCTCAGCCAGGACCAGTCGATGCGTGCCAGCACGGCGGGAGGATCGTCCGGGGGTGGTTGCCGATTGTTCCGAAACGGCACGTCCGAGGCCTGGTTGTCTGTCGATTGGGTCCAAACGACAGGGGGTGGAGCGGGGACCGCGGCGGCCCCCCGGGCCAGCAGGAAGCGCCGCAGCTCCTCGGCCTGGGCCAGCGACAGCGCGTTCAGCTCGATGCGCGTCTCGTCCACGCCGGTGCCGATCTTCACCTTCGCCAGGCCGAGCGCCCGCTGCAGCAGCGACGACTCGAGGTCGACGCTGCGCACCCGGTCGAGCGGGGCGGTGAGCTGCTGGCGCGAGAGCAGCCCCCGACGCTGCTGGAACTGGGTGTCGGTGATGCGGTAGCGCGTGGTGAGCCAGGGCAGGAGGCCCAGGACCACCGGCACGGCGAGCATGATCAGCAGCAGCCCGGGGTCGAAGGTGCCCCGGGAGCTGCTGATCCCCACGAGCGCGATCACAACGGGTACGGCGAACTGCCGCAGCGTGTCCAGCGGCCCGATCAGCAGCATCCGGGCGTCGAGCCGCTGCCAGCCGTCCTCGTCCGGACGCGTCACGTGGCGTCGCCCTCGGTCGCGCCGGTGATCTCGGTCAGATCGGCCACCACCCGTCGGGCCAGTGCCTCGTCGAGGCAGTCGATCCGCACCGGCCCCGCCGCAGACGCGGTGGTGACCGTGATCGTGGCGAGGTGGTACAGCCGCATGATCGGCCCCTGGTGGGAGTCGACGGTCTGGACGCGCGAGAGCGGGGCGATCCGCTGCTCCCGGCTAAGCCACCCGGACCGGGTGAACACGGCCGTGCCGGTCACCTCCCAGCGGTGGATCCGGAACCTGACGACGGGCATCACCACAGCGCGGGCCAGCGCGGCGGCGACCAGCAGCGCCAGCGCCAGCGTCGCCCACCACGGCCTCTCCGGAAGCAGGGCGTAGCCCACCCCCGCCAGACCGCTGACGAAGGCCGCCTCCACCAGCGCGGTGGTCCGCCACAGCGACACCGCCCGCGGGTCGACCTGGTGCGCGGGCTCACGCAGTGCGGCACGGTCGGCGGCCGGAACGTCGACCTCCGGCAGTCCCGCACTCGTCTCCCCGCTCACACCACCGAGCCTGTCACACCCGGTGCAGCGCGGGCTTTCGTCCCCGCCGCGACCCTCGCCGTAGACTCCCCGCACGTGGCACTCACCATCGGCATCGTCGGCCTCCCGAACGCGGGCAAGTCCACGCTCTTCAACGCGCTGACCAGGAACAACGTCCTGGCGGCGAACTACCCCTTCGCCACGATCGAGCCGAACGTGGGCGTCGTCGGCGTTCCCGACGGTCGGCTCGCCACGCTCGCGGAGATCTTCGGCTCGGCGCGGGTCCTGCCCGCGACGGTGGAGTTCGTCGACATCGCGGGCATCGTGCGCGGTGCCTCGGAGGGCGAAGGCCTCGGCAACAAGTTCCTCTCCCACATCCGCGAGTCCGCGGCGATCTGCCAGGTCACCCGGGTGTTCCGCGACGAGGACGTGACCCATGTGGACGGAGCCGTGGACCCTGCCTCGGACATCTCCACGATCTCCACAGAGCTGATCCTCGCCGACCTGCAGACCCTGGAGAAGGCGATCCCCCGGCTGGAGAAGGAGGCCAAGGGGAAGAAGGAGCTGGCGCCCGTGGTCGCCGCTGCCAAGGAGGCGCGCGAGGTGCTCGAGGCAGGTACGCCGGTCAGCGCGACCACGATCGACCGCTCCCTGATCCGGGAGCTGTCGCTTCTCACGGCCAAGCCGTTCATCTTCGTGTTCAACTGCGACGCCGACGAGCTCGGGGACGAGGGGCTCAAGGGCAGGATGCGGGACCTCGTGGCCCCCGCGGAGGCGATCTTCATGGACGCCAAGTTCGAGGCCGAGCTGGTCGAGCTCGACGACGAGGAGGAGGCCCGGGAGATGCTGCGCGAGCTGGGGGTGGAGGAGCCTGGGCTCGAGGTGCTGGCCCGCGTGGGATTCGACACCCTGGGCCTGCAGACCTACCTCACCGCCGGGCCGAAGGAGACCCGCGCCTGGACGATCCGCAAGGGCGCCACCGCCCCCGAGGCCGCCGGGGTCATCCACACCGACTTCCAGCGTGGCTTCATCAAGGCCGAGGTGGTCTCCTTCGACGACCTCGTGGTCGCCGGCTCCATGCTCAAGGCGCGGGAGGCCGGGAAGGTCCGGATGGAGGGCAAGGACTACGTCATGCAGGACGGCGACGTCGTGGAGTTCCGCTTCAACGTGT
>NZ_DAOMFK010000020.1:0-28942 GCF_035429765.1 Nocardioides sp.
GAAGGCGCCGCGCTGCACCTCGAACACCGACAGGACGATCCACAGCATCGGGACCAGCAGCAGGATGCCCAGCCAGGTGAGCTCGACGAGGGCGCTCCCCGCCTCACCGCGACCCCTCACCGCCACGCCTCCTCCTCCACCGCGTGGCCGGACACGGACAGGTGGACCCCGGGTCCACCGAGCCCCAGGGCCGGCACCGTGGCCTCGACCCGCACCTCGAGCCCCGGTGCACCCCCGACCGGCACCGGTCGCGCGGTGACGTGCTCGGCGTACCGGTCGTCGATCGCGGCGGCGATCTGCTGCCGCGTCCGGGCGACGGCGTCGGCCGGTCCACGGTCGGCCGTGGCGCCGTACCGAGCGCCCTCGGAGGCCGCGGCGACGAGCGTGTTGCGCACGTGCAGCACCAGAGCCACCTGGAGGATGCCCAGGAACAGCGGGAGCAGCACGACAAGCACGAGCACGAAGTCGACGACCGCCGACCCGTCCTCGCGGCCCCGTGCCCGACGGGGCACGGCTGCTACCGCACCGAGCCGAGGGCGTCGGAGACCAGCGCGGTGAGCTGGTCCCCGGCGACGCCCCAGATCGCGGTGACCAGCCCGGCGGTCATCACCGTGACCAGCACCCACCCGGGCACGTCGCCGCGCTCGTCCCGCGGGCGCGCTCGCCCGAGCGCCCAGGTCATGAGGTCCCCATCCCTCGTCCCCATTGCGTGGCTCCTCACTCCTCGGTTTACGGCGTGGTCAGGCTCAGCCCGACGACACCTGGGTAGAACGCGAACAGCACAGTTACCGGCAGCACCAGGAACACCACCGGGACCATCATCAGGACCTCCCGGCGGGCGGCGGTCTCGATGAGCTGGCGGCGGCCGGCCTCCCGGACGTCAGCGGCCTGGGCGTGCAGCACGTCGGCGAGCGGGGTGCCGCGCTCGACGGCCACCACGATGCCGTCGGCGAAGCGCGCGACCAGGGGCACCCCGGTGGTGGCGGCCAGCCGGTCGAAGGCGACGCCCACCGGCTCGCCGGTGCGTACGGCGGCAAGCACCCGCTCCAGCTCCCGGGACAGCTCGCCCCGGCTGCGGCGTACCACGCGGTCCAGCGCGGCGACCGGGCTCTCGCCGGCCGCCACGGCCAGGGCCAGCAGCTCGGCCACGGTGGGGAACTCCAGCAGGATGGCACGCTCCCGGCGGGTGACCTGACCGGTCAGATGGTTGTCGCGGGCGACCACCCCCAGGGCGAACGCACACAGGCACAGCACCGCCGAGGAGAGCGCCTTGTCGGGGTCGTGCAAGGTGCGCAGCATTCCGTAGGCCGCGGTGGCGACCAGCGAGACCAGCCCCCACACCACCTGCTCCACGCGGAAGTCGTGCACGGAGAGATCGAGTCCGGCGCGCTCGAGGCGACGACGGACCGAGGTGGTGCCGCCGAGCACCCGCTCCACGCCGTCGGCTGCCGCCCGCAGCGGCGGGCCGAACACGCCGGCGGCCACCGAGGTGTGCGCCGAGGACGCACCCGCCCGCACCGCCGGAACCCGACCCACCTGGGGCAGGTCCCGGACGTAGGGCAGCACGCGGGAGGCCAGCTGCGGACGGCGCACGAGCCGGATCCGCGACGCCGTGAGCAGCAGCCCGCCGGCGGCCACGGCACCCAGCAGCGCCCCCCACAGCCCCGGGGTCATGACAGGATCCGCCGGTCGGTGGGCAGACGTCCGATCCGCATCATCAGCCGGTAGGCGACCAGGCACAGCACCGCACCGACGACGAGCACGGCCACACCCTCGGGGGAGGAGTACCGCGTGATGACCGCGCCCTGGAGGGACATCAGCAGCAGCACCAGCCAGGGGGCGGCCACCGCGAGCCGCGCGCCGTTGACGGTCCAGGCCTGCCGCGACTCCATCTCCGACCGGGTCCGCGCCTCCTCCCGCAGGTAGCCGGACAGGTTGCGCAGCAGCCGACCGAGCTGCCCGCCGCCGACCTCGCGGGCGATCCGCAGCCCCTCGACCACCCGGTCGCCGACCGGGTCCGCGAGGCGGTCCTTGAGCCGGTCCAGGCTCTCCCCGAAGCGCCCGGTGACCTGGTAGTCCAGGGCGAACTGGTCGAACGCCGGACGCAGCGGCTCCGGGCCGCGCACCGCCAGCCCGGCCAGCGCCTCCGGCAGCGAGAGACCGGCCCGCACGGCCGACGCGAGGTTGTCGACGGCCTCCGGCCAGACCTCGGCGAAGTCGCGCAGCCGGCGGCGGGCTCGGCTCCTGAGCAAGGCGACCGGGAGGTACGCCGCCATCGACCCGAACACGAGCGCGACGGGCGGGGTCCGGGAGACCAGCTGGACCAGCACCGTCGACACCAGACCGAGCGCGACGCACAGCGCGACCAGACTTGCCGGGGCGACCGCCCCCAGCCCCGCGGCCGCGAGCAGCCGGGTGAGCCGGCCCGGCCGCGGAGCGGCCACCCGGTGGGTCCGCGGCAGGGCGAGCGCGGACCACACCAGCAGGGCACCCAGGCCGAGGCCGAGCCCGACCAGGGCCCCCATCACCCCGCCTCCCGCAGGAGGCGGTGGACGTCGACGCCGACCCGGGCGTACCACTCGGGCCGGGGCGGCTGCCCGCTCGCCCGGACCAGGTCGCCGCCCGGCGTACGGTGGAAGACCGACTCGGTCTCGATCACGTCGTTCTCCACCCGGCCGGGGACGGCGACGATCTCGTTGACACGTCGCACCCCGTGCGGGTCGATGCCCAGGTGCACCACGAGGTCGACCGACGCGGCGACCGTGGGCACGACGAACCTCGCCGAGATGTTCTCCCCGGCGAGCAGCGGCAACGTGCAGACCTTCACCAGAGCCTCACGGGCGCTGTTCGCGTGGATCGTGCACATCCCCGGGAGCCCCGCGTTGAGGGCGAGCAGCAGGTCCATGCACTCCTCGGCGCGGACCTCCCCGACGATGATCCGGCTGGGTCTCATCCGCAGGCTCTCCTTGACCAGGTCGCGCAGCCGGATCTCACCGGTCCCCTCGAGACCGGCCTGCCGGGTCTGCAGGGGCACCCAGTCGGGATGGTGGAAGCGAAGCTCGAAGACCTCCTCCGCCGACACGACCCGGTCACCGCCGGGGATGGCCGCGGCAAGGCAGTTCAGGACCGTGGTTTTTCCCGCCTGGGTTCCTCCCGCGACCAGGATGTTCAGACCGGCCCGGACTGACGCGTCCAGGAACGACGCGGCCGAGGGCGTCAGGCTGCCGAGCTCGACCAGGTCCGGCAACCGAGCGGCCTTCAGCACGAACTTGCGGATGTTCACCGCAGTGAAGCCGCGGCTGATCCCCTCCAGCACCACGTGCAGGCGGTGGCCGTCGGGCAGCATCGCGTCGACGAACGGCTGGCTGATGTCGACCCGGCGACCGCTGGACTTGAGCATCCGCTCCACCAGCTCCTGCACCTGAGCCGTGGTGAGCACCAGGGTGGTGAGCTCGTGGCGTCCGTTGCGCGCGACGAAGACCCGGCTCGGGTCGTTGATCCAGATCTCCTCGACCTCGGGGTCGTCGAGGTAGGGCTGGAGCGGTCCGAACCCCGACACCCGCGCCACGAGCTCCCCGACGACCGCGGCGGGCTCCGGAACCGACGCGACCGCGCCGGTCAGACTGGTCTCGTCGTGGTCGCGGACCACGGTCTCGGCGATCCGGCGCACCATCGTCGGCTCCCGCTGCGGGTCGACGCCCTGGCTGCGCACGAGCTGACGCACGCGCGCGTCCAGCAGCTCCACGAGCTCGTCGTGGGCGGCGGTGCGCACCACCGTCATGGCGCCTCCCCCGGACGAAGGTCAGTGCCCGCAACCTAGCCATGCCCGCGCGGGCCCCGGAAGGGGTGCGGTGGATCTGTGGAGAAACTTTGCCCAGGCACGCACCGGCGACCACCGACGGGCGTACGTCGAGAGCGCGGAGGATCAACAGCCACCTGATGACTGGGATCTTCCGGATAGACGTGAGCGCGACCCCCGCGGGGTCAGGCAGGGACGGCAGGGGGTGGTGGCGGCGGCGGGGTGGGCCCGCCGAGGGTCTCGGTCTGCTTGCGCAGCACGAGCGCGAGGGTGATGAACACCAGGCCCCAGACCAGCGCGATCAGGCCGAGCAGCCAGGCGATGCCCACGACGCTCCTGCCCGGGTTGGCCACGAAGACCAGGCCGAGCAGGAAGTCCAGCGCTGCACCGAGCAGGATGAACCACCGCGGGGCGAGCCGGCGGTCGCTGAAGGCGAGCGCCAGCTCCATCACGCCACGGGCGATCAGCCACAGCCCCAGCACCCACGTCAGGAACGTGGCGGCCTCGACCGGCCGGAAGATCGCGAAGAACGCCGCCACCAGCGCCACGACGCCGACCAGGCCGAGCGCGAGGCGCGCTCCGGTGGGTCCGGGGCGTAACGCGGCAGCCAGGGAGGAGATGCCGTCCATCAGCGCCCACACGCCCCACAGCACCGCGATCACCGTGATCGTCGCGTTGGGCCACGCGATCGCCATCGCCCCGAACAGCACAGCCAGTACGCCGCGCACGAGCATCAGCTGCCAAGACACCACTGTCACGCTCCCACGCTAGCGGTCCCCGGCGGGCGGAGAGGCTGACACGCGCCGGGACAGGGAGAGACGTCACCGACGCGGACGTGGATACTGACCCCCATGGCGACCACCGCAGCACCTCGCCGGCGACTCCGCCTGGCTGACCTGACCCGGCTCCTGGCGGCCTGGGTGTCCGCGACGTTCGCGCTCATCGTGACCGGCGCGCTCCTCCCCGGCCTGTCCGCCACCACCCTGTGGAGCTACGCCGGCGTGGCCGCCGTAGCCGGGATCGTGGGCCTGGTGCTGCGGCCGGTCCTGGTCGAGGTCTCGGCCCGGGTCGGCTGGATCGCCGTGCTGCTGCTGGCCCTGGCCGGCGAGGCGCTGATCATGTACATCGCGATCCTCTACACGCCGGGCATCCAGGCCACCCCGCGGACCGCCCTGATCGCCACGTGGGTCAGCGCCGCGATCGGCACACTGATCGCCTGGGCCACCACCGCCGGCACCGACGACGGGCTGGTCACCTCCCTCGCCCGACGCGCCAAGCGGGTCCAGGAGGTGCCCGACCCCGACGTCGACGGCATCGTGTTCGTCCAGATGGACGGCGTGCCGCTCCCGGTGCTGCAGTGGGCCGTGCAGTCCGGCGGGGTGCCCAACATCCGGCGGTGGCTCGCCTCCGGCGAGTACCAGCTGCGGGGCTGGACGCCGCAGATCCCCTGCACCACCCCGGCCAGCCAGCAGGGAATCCTCCACGGCACGATCGACCGGGTGCCGGCGTTCCGGTGGTACGACCGGGAGCTGGGCCGGGTGCTGGTGGCGAACCGCCCCGCGGACGCCCGGATCATCGAGGAGCGGGCCAGCAACGGCCGGGGCCTGCTCTGCGACGACGGGGTGTCGATCTCCAACATCTTCACCGGCGACGCCGCCCGCTCCCTGCTGACGATGAGCCGGACCAAGGCGACCCGCGGCACCACGCAGACCCGGCGGGCGGTGGCCTGGTTCCTGGCCTCCCCCAGTGGGTTCATGCGCAGCTTCACCCGCACCGTCGCCGAGATCGTCAAGGAGCGCTGGCAGGCCTCGCGCCAGGTCCGCCGTGACCTGGACCCGCGGGTGCACCGCGGCTGGGACTTCGCCGTGCTCCGTGCCCTGACCAACGCCCTGCTCCGCGACCTGAACACCGCACTGGTCGCCGAGGAGATGAGGCGCGGCACCCGCAGCGTGTACGTGGACTACGTCGACTACGACGAGATCGCCCACCACGCGGGCATGTTCCGCCCCGAGTCGCTCGCCTCCCTCGACGGCCTCGACCGCACCCTGGGCACACTCGCCCGGCTCGCGGAGGGCGCGCCTCGCCGCTACCACCTGGTGATCGTCTCCGACCACGGCCAGTCCCAGGGGGCGGTGTACGCCGACAAGTACGGCGTCACGCTGGCCGACCTGTGCGCGGAGCTGATGGAGCAGGACGTCCAGAACGTCGACGCCGCGGTCGAGGGGCTGGGCCGGGCCGACAGCCTGGTCGGCGACCTCGGCACCGACGGACTGAGCGGCAAGGTCGCCTCCCGCGCCGGAAGCAGCCTGGCCGAGGCGCAGAGCACCGAGGGCCCGGAGGACACCGGGGACGAGCCGGTCATCGTGCTGGGCTCGGGCAACCTCGGCCTGGTCTACCTGCGCAACCCGCGTCGCTCCACGCTCGACGAGCTCGAGGCGCAGTGGCCCGCCCTGGTACCGGGACTCGTCGCCCGGCCGGGGATCGCCTTCGTGGCCGGCGTCGACGACGCCGGGGTGCCGTGGGCGATCGGGCCCGAGGGCCGGCGCAACCTCGACACCGGGGAGCTCGAGGGGAGCGACCCGATGGAGCCGTTCGAGCCCCACGCGCCGCGCACCCTCCGCCGGGCCGTGCTCCTCCCCGAGGCACCGGACCTCTACGTGAACAGCACCGTGGACCCGGTGACCTCCGACGTGCACGCCTTCGAGGGGCTCGTCGGCTCCCACGGCGGCCTGGGCGGCTGGCAGGACCACGCCGTGCTGCTGGCGCCCACCGAGCTGCTCGACGGAGTGCCCGAGCACATCGAGGGCGCCGACCAGCTGCACCGCGTGCTCGTCGGCATGCTCGAGTCCTGCGGCCAGCGGCAGGACCTGCCCGCCGAGGAGGGCGTGCCCCGCTAGGAGCCCCACCACCGGTACCGTGCCCCCATGTCGGCACAGAACTGGACGATCGCTGCGGTCGTCGGCGTCCTCATCAGCCTCGCCAGCCTCGGCATCAAGATCGTCGCGCTGGGCGTCCTGCCCGCGAACCGGAAGCCCTCTACCGGCATGGCCTGGCTGCTGCTGATCCTGCTCAACACCGGCGTCGGACTGATCGCCTTCGCCCTCTTCGGCTCGCCCCGGCTGGACCGGCGCCGGCAGAAGCGCCAGGACGAGGCCGTCGAGAGGATCCGGGAGCGCACGGGGACCATCCCGGACGTGGCCATGGACCCCGAGCTGCCGGCGTACGTCCACTCCGCAGTGGCGCTCAACCGCAACCTGGGGTCCCTCCCCCTGGTGGGCGGGAACACCGTCGAGCTGCTCCCGGACTACGAGGGGTCGATCGCCGCGATGACGGCAGCGGTCGAGAGCGCGGAGAGCTACGTGAACGTCGAGTTCTACATCACCGCCTGGGACGACATCACCGACCCGCTGTTCCGGGCGCTGGCCGCCGCCCACGACCGCGGCGTGCGGGTGCGGATGCTCTTCGACCACCTCGGCTCACGGGGCATCCCCGGCTACCAGGACATGCTCGCCAAGCTGGAGGGGACGGGCATCGAGTGGCACAACATGCTGCCGATCCAGCCGCTCAAGGGCGTCGTCCGGCGCCCCGACCTGCGCAACCACCGCAAGCTGCTGGTCGTGGACGGCAAGGTCGGCTTCACCGGCTCCCAGAACCTCACCGAGCCCGGCTACAACAAGCCCAAGAACCACGCCGCCGGCCGGAAGTGGGTCGAGCTGATGGCCCGGCTGCAGGGCCCGGTCGTGGCCACGCTCGAGGCCGTCTTCGCCCAGGACTGGTTCACCGAGACCGGGGAGGCCGGGCACGTGCAGGTGGTGCCGGCCCCGCTCCAGCCCGCTCCCCCGCCGGCGCTCAACGACGTCACCTGCCAGCTGGTGCCCAGCGGGCCCGGCTACGTGGCGGAGAACAACCTGCGCCTGTTCACCACGCTGATCTACTCCGCCACCCGCCGCATCTCGCTCACCAGCCCCTACTTCGTGCCCGACGAGTCCCTGCTGTACGCCGTCACCACCGCCGCCCGGCGCGGCATCGACGTGGAGCTGTTCGTCAGCGAGCAGTCCGACCAGTTCATGGTCGGCCACGCGCAGGCGTCGTACTACCGTGCGCTGCTCGAGGCGGGTGTGGCGATCTACCTCTACCCCGCCCCCTGGATCCTGCACTCCAAGCACTTCAGCATCGACGACGACGTGGCGGTGCTCGGGTCCAGCAACATGGACATGCGCTCGTTCGCGCTCAACTACGAGATCAGCCTGATGATGCTCGGCCCGGAGGTGGTCCGGGCGATGCGCGAGGTCGAGGACACCTACCGTGCCTTGAGCCGGCGACTGACCCTCGAGGAGTGGGGCGAGCGGTCGGCCGGCACCCGCTACGTCGACACCGTGATGCGGCTGACCGCGGGCCTGCAGTAGCCGCCGTCAGGCCCGGTGGGTCGGAACGGCGGCCGCCACGGCCTCTCCGGGTTCGTCCTCGGGCCGAGGCAGCCTCCCCGAGATCACCGGGAGCACCCAGCGGGCGCTGGGATCCGCCTCGATGAGCACCGACTTCATCGCGAGGGTCAGCGGAACGGCCAGCAACGCCCCGAGCGCGCCGATCGCCCAGCCCCAGAACACCAGCGAGAGCATGGTGATGGTGGGGGTCAGCCCGACGTTGTCTCCCACGACGCGCGGCTGGATGATCGACTGGATCACCACGTTGATCACCGAGTACACCGCGAGCACCGCGAGCATCTGGCTGACCCCGCCGTCCAGCAGGCCGATGATCGCCGGCGGGATCACCCCGATGACGAACCCGACGTTGGGGATGAAGTTGGTGACGAAGGCCAGCACGGCCCAGACGAACGCACCGGGGACGTCCATCAGCCACAGGGCCAGGCCGTCGATCACCGCGACGATGAGGCCGAAGATCGTGGTCACCGCCATGTAGACGCGGGTCACGTGGGCGTAGTGGCGCAGCGCGTCCACCAGGTCGGGCTTCGTCTCGTGCAGGTGGGCGAACACCTTTTGGGTCGAGGTGGTGTCGAAGGCCATGAACAGGGCGACGGTGATGATGAAGAACAGGTTCGAGGCGACCGAGAGAATCGCGCCGAACAGCTCGGTGATCAGGGTGACCAGCTGACCGGTGTTGAGCGCGTCGGCCATCGCCGAGGCCTGGGTGCTGCCGACCCCGTGGTCGGACAGCCAGGCGCTCGCCGACTTCAGGTCGTCCTGGATCTCCGAGGCGTACTGGGGCAGGATCGTCGCGAGCTGGGCGAGCGCGACGACCAGGGCCACCACGATGGCCAGCAGGATCGCGTAGACCAGCACCACGAGGACCAGTGAGACCGCCCACTCCGGCAGCCGTCGCCTGCGCAGCGGCGCCCGCAGCGGGTGCACGGAGATGGTGAGCACGAGTGCCAGCATCGCGGGGCCGACGATGCCGGCCATGGCACGCATCCCGGCGATGGTCACCGTGAGCCCTGCAGCGACCAGCACCACGAGCACGATGCGCGGAAGCCGCTCCGGCATTGTCCCTCCCACGTCGTCGACGTGAGTCGCACGCTACTGCATGCGAACTCCTGCCGACGCGTAGCCACCCGGTCCGGGCTAGGGTGTCCAGTCGTGTCCGTGGTGCTGTCGCTGCTCTCGAGCGTGCTGTGGGGCACCTCGGACTTCGCCGGCG
The DNA here is from genome assembly GCF_035429765.1 of Nocardioides sp. Lineage (GTDB taxonomy): Bacteria > Actinomycetota > Actinomycetes > Propionibacteriales > Nocardioidaceae > Nocardioides. Next base: position 9,455 of record NZ_DAOMFK010000020.1, read on the forward strand.
GGCTGCTGTCGCGGCGCCGCCCGGCGTACGCCGTGGTGGGGGCCTCCCAGGCGGTGGGGCTCCTGGTCGCCACGGTCGTGGCCCTGGCCACCGCTGGGTTCGCCGAGCCGCGGGGCTGGGTGCCGTGGTCGGTGCTGGCCGGGGTGGCCGGGGCGTTGGGGCTGGTCAGCTACTACGCGGCCCTTGCCGAGGGGACGATGGGGGTGGTCTCGCCGATCGCCGCGCTCGGCGCGATCGTGCCGGTGGTCGTGGGAGTGCTGTCCGGGGAGCAGCCCGCGGCGGTGGTGCTGGTCGGGGTGGTGGTGGCGCTGGCCGGCGTGGTCGCCGCCAGCGGGCCGGAGCTCAGCGGGGGGACCGGCGCCCGGCCGGTGCTGCTGGCCGCCCTGGCGGGCGTCGCGTTCGGGGCGACCCTGACCTTTCTCGCGGTGGGGGCCGACCACAGCCCGGTGATGACGTTGTGGGGGATGCGCACCACGACCGTGCTCGGGTTCGGCTGCGCCGCGCTGGCCACCAGGAGCGTGGGCGGGCTGGAGCAGCGCGACCTGGGTCCGCTGCTGCTGATCGGGGTCTCCGACGTGGGCGCCAACCTGCTCTACGCCCTGGCCACGCAGCTGGGGCTGGTCAGTGTGACGGCGGTGCTCGCCTCGCTCTACCCGGTGGTCACCGTGCTGCTGGCGTGGTGGCTGCTGCACGAGCGGCTGCTGCGCATCCAGCAGGTCGGGGTGGTGGCGGCGCTGGCCGGTGTGGTGCTGGTGTCGTGGGGCTGACCCTCAGCCGGTGAACAGGTCACCGTGCGCGGCGACCCGCTCCAGCACCTGCTCGAAGGTCAGCTGCTCGAGGGCCAGCGGATCCTGGGCCCCGGCCTCCACCTCGGCCCAGGTCAGAGGGGCTGCCACGAAGGGACGCTCACGGCCGCGCAGCGAGTACGGCGAGATCGTGGTCTTGGAGCCGGCGTTCTGCGACCAGTCGAGGAACACCTTCCCCGGCCGGCGGGCCTTGGCCATGGTGGCGGTGACCAGGTCCGGGTGCCGGGCCCGGAGCTCCTCGGCGATCGCCCGGGCCAGGGCGGTCGTCTCCTCCGGGTTGAGCCGCCCCGGCAGGGCGGCGTACAGATGGAGGCCCTTGCTGCCGCTGGTCACCGGACGGCCGGTCAGCCCGTGCTCGGCGAGTCGGTCACGCACCAGCAGGGCCACCCTCGCGCACTCGGGCAGCCCGGCCGGCTCACCGGGATCGAGGTCGATGACCAGCCGGTCGGGGTTGCGGGGCCGGCCGTGGCGGCCCACCCGCCACTGGTGCACGTGCAGCTCCAGCGCGGCCAGGTTGACCAGCCAGGTGAGGGTGGCCAGGTCGTCCACCACGGGGAAGACCAGGTGGTCGCCGTGCCGGGACTCGCCCCGGGACCCCGAGGTGGGCACCCGCACCGTGCGCACCCAGGACGGGGTGCCGGCAGGCGCGTTCTTCTCGAAGAAGCTCGCCTCGGCCACCCCGTGCGGCCACCGGATCCGGGTCACCGCGCGGCCCTTGAGGTGCGGGAGCAGCACCGGCGCGACCTGCGCGTAGTAGTGGAGCACCTCCCCCTTGGTGGTGCCGGTGCGGGGGTAGAGCACCTTCTCGAGGTTGCTGAGCCGCAGCCGACGGCCCTCGACCTCGACCTGGACCTCGCTCACCGGCCCACCGCGATGACCGGGTGCTCCGCAGGGTCGAGGCGGGCCATCAGCCGGACCAGGAACCGGCGCGGGGCGCTGACGCAGCCCGCGGTGGCCCCGCTGCCGTTGACGTGCAGGAAGATGCCCGCCCCCCGGTGCCGCACCTGCCCCTGGTTGAACGAGGTCACCACGGCGTACTCGTACTGGACCGGGTAGTCGGTGAGCCGTTCGGAGGAGTTGACCCGGCTGGCCGGGAGCCACCAGCGGAAGCCGCCTCGCGACCTGTTCCGGTAGCGGTTGTAGAAGGCGGAACGGTTGTCCTGCACCCAGTAGTCGCCCGCGCGGATCCGGCGGTAGGCCAGCGACCAGGAGTCCTCGCGCCGGTGCGTCCCGAACGCCCACGGGAGCCGGAACGTGCCCAGGGGGGTGGTGCCGGTGCCCTGCTGGCGGCGCGCGGGACGGACCAGCCCGCCGTACCCGATCCGTCCGTCCGTGGAGCGCATCGTGCGCACCCAGCCGGTGGAGGTGCGCACCCACCAGCCCACCCGGGCGTGGTACCCGCTCGTCCGGTTGACCGTCACCACCTGCCCGGTGGCCTCGTGCACCCGCACCCGGACGCCGTCGAGGACCACGGAGTCGGCGTGCGCAGAGGCGGGGAACCCCACCAGCAGGACCAGCAGCACGGTCAGAATCCTCAACGCTCCTCCTCGGTGTCCAGGTCCTCAGGCGTCAGGTCGGGACGCATCCCCCGGTACGACGGCTGCCGCAGCCGGTCTCTCGCGGACGGACCGAGCGCCTCGACGTCCACCACCAGCCGGGGCTCCACCCAGTGGGTACCCAGCGCGTCGGGGCGGGGAACCTCGTCGGCGAACGGGTTGGTGCTGCTCGCCAGCGGCGCCAGCGCCTCCTGCAGCCCGACCGCCGCCCTGCCGGCGATGCCGCTGCCCACCCGCCCCCGGAACCGCAGCCCGCCCGCCGTGGGGGTGCCCACCAGCAGCGCGCCGAGCCGGGTCGCCGACCCGGTCTCCGGCCGCCAGCCGCCGACGACGTAGGACTCCCGGCGCCGGCGGGGGAACTTGAGCCAGTGGGGGCTGCGCACGCCGAACTCGTAGCGGGACGCGAGCCGCTTGCTCACGATCCCCTCGAGCCGCTGCTCGGCGGTGGCCCGCCACAGCATCTGCCCGTCCTCGTACGTCGCCGGCACCTGCCAGGCGACGCCGGCCAGGCCCAGCTCCTCCAGGATCTCGCGCCGCCGCCAGAGCGGTTCCGGGCTCAGGTCCCGCCCGTCCAGCCGCATCACGTCGAAGACCAGGAAGGTGACCGGCGTGATCCGCGACAGCCGGGCGGCCCGGTCGGCACGACCTACGTGCATCCGCTCAGCCAGTGCGGAGAAGGACGGGCGCCCCTCGGCCAGCGCGACCACCTCGCCGTCGAGCAGGACGTCGGCCCCCGGGAGCGCGTGCAGCTCGGGGAAGGACACCGTCACGTCCTTGTCGGTGCGGCTGGTCAGCCGCACCCTGGGGACCCGCCGGTCCGAGAGGTCGGCCAGCACGCGCATGCCGTCCCACTTGACCTCGTGGCGCCACTGCGGGCCCTCCGGGATCCGGGTCCCGCGGGTGGCGAGCATCGGGCGCATGCGCCCCATCCTCGCGCACGACAGGTGCGTGTGAAGGGGCCGACCCTGGATACTGGGGGAATGCACTGACGTCTCGGCCGAGCGAAAGGACGTCCCCATGCGTGCGATCTGGAAGGGCGCGGTGTCCTTCGGCCTGGTCAGCGTGCCCGTGAAGCTGTACGCCGCCACCGAGTCCCACGACGTGTCGTTCCGGCAGGTGCACGCCAAGGACGGCGGCCGGATCCGGTACCAGCGGGTCTGCTCGCTCGACGGCGAGGAGGTGGCCTACGCCGACATCGCCAAGGGCTACGAGACCGAGGACGGGCAGATGGTGATCCTCACCGACGAGGACCTCGCCGAGCTGCCGCTGGCCTCCTCCCGCGAGATCGCGGTCGAGAAGTTCGTGCCGGCGGACCAGATCGACCCCATGCTGCTGGAGAAGTCCTACTACCTCGAGCCCGAGGCGAGCGGGGCCAAGCCCTACGCCCTGCTGCGGCAGGCCCTGCTCGACGCCGGGCGGGTCGCGGTGGTCACCGTCGCGCTGCGCCAGCGTACGTCGGTCGCGGTGCTGCGGGTGCGCGACGACGTCATCGTGCTGCAGACCATGATGTGGCCCGACGAGATCCGCCGCCCCGACTTCAGCGTGGAGCCCGGGGCGGTCAAGGACGCCGAGGTCTCGATGGCGCACATGCTGGTGGAGACGCTGTCCGGCGACTTCGACCCCCAGGAGTTCGAGGACGACTACGCCGAGGCGGTCGAGGCGCTCGTCAGGGCCAAGGTCGAGGGCGGCGAGGTGACCCGGACCGCGGCCGCGGACAAGACCTCCGGTGAGGTGGTCGACCTTCTCGCCGCGCTGCAGCGCTCGGTCGAGGCGGCCCGGAGCGCGCGGGGCGAGGACGCCGAGGAGCCGGCGGAGAAGCCGGCCAAGCGGACCACGAAGAAGGGCGCGGCGAAGAAGAAGGCCAAGGCCAGCTGAGCAGCTCGCCCCGCGGTCAGGAACGGTCGGTGAGCAGCGGCCAGGGGCTCGCCGCCTCGATCTGGGCGGCCAGGCTGACCAGGGTGGGCTCGTCGTCGGTGCGCCCGACCAGCTGGACCGCCGTGGGCAGGCCGTCCTCGGCCAGCCCACGCGGCACGGAGGCGGCCGGGTTGCCGGTGACGTTCCACAGCGCGGTGTAGGCGATCGTCGGCATCGACCGGAGCGAGGCGCGGACGGTGCCGGTTCCGGCCAGCACCCCGACCCGGGGCGGCCGGTTCGCCATCACCGGGGTCATCAGCACGTCCACCGAGTCGAAGACCCGGTTGGCCTTCGCCGCCACCTTCTCGCCCGCGCTGATGGCCGACTCGATCACCTGGGGCGTGGCCCAGGCGCCGAGCCGGCAGGTCTCCTGGGTCCTGCGCTCCAGCCGCTCGAAGTGCTCGACCCCCTCGGCCTCGGCGCGGATCCCGCCGAAGAACTGCGGCAGGAACGCCGCAGTGGGGTCGGGGTAGCGCGGCCGGACCTCGCGCACGTCGTGCCCGAGACCGGCGAGCAGCCGCGCGGTCTCTTCGAGCACCCGCACCTGGATCGGGTCCGGCCGGATCCCCGCGGTCACCGGCCGGGCCGACCAGCCGATCCGCAGCCGTCCCGGGGCGCGGGCGGCGGCGGCCACGAACGAGTCGGTGTCCCCGGCACGGAACCGGTCGCCGGGGGCGGCACCCCGGACCACGTCGTACACCAGGGCGCTGTCCAGCACCGACCGGGTCAGTGGACCCGCCGTGCCGAGCGCCCACCACAGGTGCTCCATCGGGGCGCTGGTCACCCGCCCGCGCTGCGGCTTGAGCCCGAAGAGTCCGCAGCACGCGCTCGGGATGCGGATCGACCCGCCCCCGTCGCCGCCCATCCCGACCGGCACCATGCCGGTGGCCACCGCGACCGCGGTGCCGCCGCTGGACCCGCCGGGTGTGTGCGTGCGCCGCCAGGGGTTCCGGGTCACGCCGTACGCGTCGGACTCGGTGAACGGGTAGGAGCCGAACTCGGGCATGGTCGTCTTGCCCACCACGACGGCACCGGCCGCCCGCAGTCGGCGCACCACCTCGGCGTCGGCGGGCACCGGTGTGGAGTTGCCGCGGCCGCCGAAGGTGGTGACGCAGCCCTCGACGTCGATCTCCTCCTTGATGGCCACCGGGACGCCGTGCAGCGGGCCCGGGGAGGCCCCGTCGGCGAGGGCGCGGTCCCGTGCGGCGGCCTCGGCCCGGGCACGGTCGGCGAGCACCACGGAGAAGGCGTTCAACGCCGGGTTGTCGCGCTCGATCCGGGCCAGGTGGTCGCCCAGCACACCGGCGGCGCTCACCTCCCCGCGGGTGGTGCGGCGCACCGTCTCGGCCACCCCCAGCCTGGTCAGGTCGCTCACTGCACCCCTCCGTCAGCCGCCGGCCAGCAGCCCGCGGACCACCCGTAGGCCCACCGACATCCGGGCCAGGTCCGCGCTCTCGTCGGCGCAGATCTCGTCCAGGGTGTCGGACGCCCGCTGCACCAGCACACCGTGCCGGTCCTCCCACTCCGCCACGCGCCCCGGCGCGGAGTCCTCCGCCGAGCTCGCCTTGATCGCCTGGGCGGTCAGCTGGGCGTGCACGGCGTACAGGTCGTCACGCAGCGCGGCTCGTGCCATCGTCTGCCACCGGTCGGCCCGCGGCAGCTGCAGGATGCGGCTGACCAGCGAGGGCAGTCCGAGCCGTTCACCGAGGGTGAAGTGGACGCGCGCCACCTCGTCTGCCGTGAGCCCCTCGCGGTCGGCGATCTCGACGATGCCCAGCAGCATGTACGCCGGGTGCAGCACCGCCACCTTGGTGGCCAGCTCGTCGGGGACCTTCGCGTCGACCAGCGCCTGGCGGCGGCTCTCGAAGGCCGCAAGCTCGCGGCCGCTCATGATCTCCGGCAGCAGCGCCATCACCCGCTGGACCCGGACGGTGAAGAAGTCGGCGACCGCCTCGCTGTCCAGCGGCGGCCGACGGTTGTTGACCAGCCAGCGCGAGGACCGCTCGACCAGCGTGCGCATCTCGATCCGCATCCGGGTCTGCACGGACGCGTCCAGGACGTTGTCGTAGGACTTGAGCTCGTCGCGGAGCGCGAGGGAGCCGAAGATCTCCCGGGCCACGAAGTTGGCGTTGGTCAGCTCCGCGGCGCTGGCCCCGGTCTCCCCCGACAACCGCGGCCAGAAGGTCATGCCGGCACCGTTGACCAGGTCGTTGACCACCTGCGTGACGATGATCTCGCGCTTCAGCGGGTGCGCCAGCATCTGGGCGCGGTACTCCTGGCGCATCCGGGAGGGGAAGTAGACGAACAGGTCGGTGTGCAGGAACGGGTCGTCGGGCAGGTCGGAGGCCAGCAGCTCCTCGGCCAGCACGATCTTGGTCCACGCCAGCAGCACCGAGAGCTCCGGCACGCTCAGCCCCTCGCCCCGCTCGATCCGCTGGGCCACGTCCTTGCTGCCCGGCAGTCCCTCCAGCGTGCGGTCGAGCACCCCGTCCCGCTCCAGCTGCCTCATCCACTCCTCGTGCACGTGCAGCAGTGAGGGGGCGTGGGCGGCGGCGTTGGCCAGCGCGAGGTTCTGCTCGTAGTTGTCCCGCAGCACCAGCTGGGCGACCTCGTCGGTCATCCTCGCCAGCAGCGTGTTGCGCTGCTTGCCCGTCAGGTCGCCCTCGGCGACCACCTTGTCGAGCAGGATCTTGATGTTCACCTCGTGGTCGGAGGTGTCCACGCCGGCGGAGTTGTCGATGAAGTCGGTGTTCATCCGGCCGCCGTTGCGGGCGTACTCGACCCGGCCGAGCTGGGTGAAGCCCAGGTTGCCGCCCTCGCCGACGCACTTGGCGCGCAGGTCGCGCCCGTCCACCCGGATGGCGTCGTTGGCCTTGTCGCCGGCGGCGGAGTGGAGCTCGGTCGAGCCCTTCACGTAGGTGCCGATCCCGCCGTTCCAGAGCAGGTCGACGGGCGCCACGAGGATGGCCCGCATCAGCTCGGCGGGCGTCATCGACTTCACCGACCCTTCCAGACCCAGCGCCCGACGGACCGGGGCGCTGATCGGGATGGCCTTCGCCGAGCGCGGGAACACCCCGCCGCCCTTGGAGATGAGGCTGGTGTCGTAGTCCTGCCAGCTCGACCGGGGCAGGGCGAAGAGCCGCTGCCGCTCGGCGTACGACGTGGCCGCGTCGGGCTCGGGGTCCACGAAGATGTCGCGGTGGTCGAAGGCCGCCACCAGCCGGATGTGCTCCGAGCACAGCATCCCGTTGCCGAAGACGTCGCCGGACATGTCCCCGATCCCCACCGCGGTGAAGTCCTCGGTCTGGCAGTCGATGCCCCGCTCACGGAAGTGCCGCTGGACCGACACCCAGGCGCCCTTGGCGGTGATCCCCATCGCCTTGTGGTCGTAGCCCACGGACCCACCGGAGGCGAACGCGTCGCCCAGCCAGAAGCCGTACTCCTGGGCGAGGGCGTTGGCGATGTCGGAGAAGGTCGCGGTCCCCTTGTCCGCGGCGACGACCAGGTAGGTGTCGTCACCGTCGTGCCGGACCACGTCGGGCGGGGGGACCGTGGCACCGCCGACCAGGTTGTCGGTGAGATCCAGCAGCCCGGAGATGAACGTGCGGTAGCAGGCCACGCCCTCGGCCAGCCAGGCGTCCCGGTTGCCGGGGTCGGGCAGCTGCTTGCAGAAGAAGCCGCCCTTGGCGCCCACCGGGACGATCACGGTGTTCTTGACCATCTGCGCCTTGACCAGGCCGAGCACCTCGGTGCGGAAGTCGTCACGTCGGTCCGACCAGCGCAGGCCTCCTCGGGCGACCGCGCCGAACCGCAGGTGCACCCCTTCCACACGCGGGGAGTAGACGAAGATCTCGAACCGGGGCCGCGGCGCGGGCAGGTCGGGGATCTGGGAGGGCTCCAGCTTGAAGGAGATGTAGGGTCGCACGCCGCCGTCGGCGCTCGACTGGTAGTAGTTGGTGCGCAGGGTGGCCAGGACGTGGGTCAGGTAGGAGCGCAGGATCCGGTCGTGGTCGAGGCTGACCACGTCGTCGAGGGCGCGCCCGATCCGGGCGGTGAGGTCGGCGGTCTTCGCCGCGCGGACCTCGGAGTCGTGGGCGCCGTGGGCGGGGTCGAAGCGCGCCTCGAACAGCCGCACCAGCAGCCGGGTGATGTCGACGTTGCTGAGCAGCGCCTCCTGGATGTAGTCGACCGCGAACGGGGTGTTCCCCTGCTTCATGTACTTGGCGTAGGCCCGCAGCACGGTGGCCTGGCGCCAGGTCAGCCCGGCCCGCATCACCAGGCAGTTGAAGCCGTCGATCTCGTTCAGGCCGTCCCACACCGCCCGCAGCGCGTCCTGGAACAGCTCGCGGGCGTTCCCCGGCAGGTGCTGGCCGTAGCGCAGGCCGAACTCGTAGATGTAGCTCTCGCGCGGCAGGTTCTCCAGTCCGTACGGGCGCTCGTCGACCACCTCGACGCCCATCGACGACAGCATCGGGAGGATCTGGGACAACGACAGCGGTGACCCGATCCGGAACACCTTCAGCCGGGCCTCCCCGCGGCCGGAGTCCAGCGGCTCGTAGAGCAGGAGGTCGATGCCTTGGTCGCCCTGGACCGCCTCCAGCCGGCCGAGGTCGACGGAGGCGGTGCGAGCCGGGAAGTCCTCCTTGTAGGCCTCGGGGAACGCGTTCAGGTAGCGCCGCGCGAGCCGGGACCCGACCTCCTCGCCGTGGTCGGCGATGACCGCGGTGATCAGCTCGTCCTTCCACGACCGGGCTGCTTCGGCGAGCTTGCGCTCCAGCGCGACGATGTCGAACTGGGCGATGGTCTCCCCGCGCGGGGGTCGCACCACGAAGTGCACCTGGGCCAGGTAGGCCTCGTTGACCCGCACCGTGAACTCGAGCTGCTCGGCGCCCAGCTCCTCGCGCAGGATCGAGGAGAGCCGCTCGCGTACGGCGGTGTTGTACCGGTCACGGGGCAGGTAGACCAGGCACGAGACGTAGCGTCCGTAGGTGTCGCGCCGGGTGAACAACCGCAGCTGGCGCCGCTCGCGCGTGAGCATCACCGACTCCGCGATGGGCACGAGCTCCTCTATCGGGGTGTGGAACAGCTCGTCGCGCGGGTAGTTCTCCAGCACGTTGACCAGGGCCTTGCCGGCATGGCTGTTGGCCTCGACCCCGTTGTGCTGGAGGACGGCCGTGACCTTCTCGCGCAGCACGGGGATGCGCAGCACCGACTCGGTGTAGGTGGCGGCCGAGAAGAGCCCCAGGAACCGTCGCTCCCCGACCACGGTGCCGTCCGTGCCGAACTTCTTCACGCCCACGTAGTCGAGGTAGGCCGAACGGTGCACGGTCGCCCGGGAGTTCGCCTTGGCGAGCACCAGCAGCTTCGGCTCGCGGGCGCGGGCCCGGACCGGGCCGGGCAGCTTCTGGAAGGCCGAGGACTGCAGCTGGTCGCCACGCAGGATCCCGAGCCCGGTCGCCGGCAGGGCGGTGAGTGCCAGCTCCTCGCCCTGCTCCTCCAGCTGGTACTCCCGGTAGCCCAGGAAGGCGAAGTGGTCGTCGGCCAGCCACCGCAGCAGCTCGATGCCCTGGCGGATCTCCTCGGCGGGCAGCGGCGGGGGGAACTCCTCCAGCTCGGCCACGATGTCGAGCAGCCGCGACTGCATCCGAGGCCAGTCCTCAACGGCGTCCCGCACGTCGCGCAGGACGTGCTGCAGGGTCCGCTCGATCTCGGCGAGGTCCTCCTCGTCGCTGATCCGGTCGATCTCCACGTGCATCCAGGACTCGCGCAGCACCTGGTGGCCGGCCTCCAGGTCCTCGACCGTGGTGCCGCGCACGGCGGGGTGCAGCTCGAGCAGCTCGCCGGCGATGTCGCGGACCGCCTCGAGCACCGGGTGGACCACGGCGTGCACGTTGCGGTCCTGCTCCCCCAGGGCCATGGTCACCGAGTCGACCAGGAACGCCATGTCGTCGGTGACGACCTCGACCACGGAGTGCCCGCCGGCCGACCAGCCGTGCTCGGGGATGTTGGGGGTGAACACCCGCACCCGGGCGGTGCCCAGCGGCCGGCTCGTGCCGAGCCGGTAGTGGGAGGCGAGCGCGCCGTACAGGTCGACCTCCGCGCGGTCGACCACGTCCTCGGCGACCACGTGCTGGTAGTAGGTGCGCAGCAGGTCGGCGGTGGCGTCCACCGGCGGGCCCCCCGAGCCACGGCGGTGCGCCGCCAGCTCGGCGGCCTTGGTGAGCAGGTCGGCCTTGGTGTCCTCGAGGGTTGCTGCCACCCCTCGACCCTAGGACCGGAGTGAGGACCGCCACAACAGCGCCACGCTGCCGTCCCCCGCCGGAGGGCGGCCGGCGATGGCCAGCGCCGGGGCACTCGGTCATGATGTCCCCATGAGGTTCCGTGAGGACATGCCCTATGACGCCACCCCCGCCCAGGTCTACGCGATGCTCGCCGACCCCGCCTTCCGCGAGGCGGTGTGCGCGGCCCAGGACGTGGTGTCGGTGGAGGTGACGATCACCAAGGCGGGCAAGGGGATGAGCGTGCGCATCGACCAGGTCCAGCCCACCCCCGTGCCCGGGTTCGCCAGGAAGATCATCGGCGCCACGACGCGTGCGGTCCAGCTCGAGGAGTGGTCGGACCACCACCACGCCGAGCTGGAGATCGAGACCCCGGGCACGCCCGGCACGATGAAGGGGACGATCACCATCGAGCCGGCCGGCAACGGCGCCGTCGAGGTCGTCGAGCTCGACATCCACTCCGGCGTCCCCCTCATCGGAGGCAAGCTCGAGAAGATCATGGGCGACCTGGTCCGACGCAGCATCAAGGCGGAGCACGAGGTCGGCCGGGCCTGGCAGTCGAGGGACCGCCCGTGAGGTTCCGCCACGAGATGGCGTACGACGCGGGCGCCGACCGCGTCTACGCCATGAAGGCGGACCGGCGGTTCCGGGAGGAGGTCTGCCGGCACCAGCAGGTGCTCCGCTACCGGGTGGACCTCGAGGACACCGCCTCCGGGCTCAGCGTGGACATCGACCAGGTCCAGGCGCTGCGCGGCGTGGCCACCTCGGTGCGCAGGTTCGTGGGCGAGGAGATCGAGATCGAGCAGCGCGAGACCTGGCACTCCCCCGGCGACGCGACCCTGGTCGTCTCCATCCCCGGCAAGCCGGGGCGCATGGACGGCCGGATCAGCCTCCGCGAGCAGGACGGCCGGACGGTCGAGACGGTCACCGGCGACATCCGGGTGAAGGTGCCCCTGGTCGGCCGGCAGATCGAGGAGATGGTGGCCCGGGTGTTCCGCTACGCCCTCGACGCCGAGTACGCCGTGGGCACGGACTGGCTCGAGGACGACTGAGGGCCCGCCACCAGCCGCTCAGCCCTCCGGCGGTGCCGGGTTGCCCGTCGGCGCAGACCCACCCTCGGACCGGGCGGCCTCCTCCCCCGCGGCCTCGGCGGCGTCCTGCCGCTGGCGCAGCACGATGACGGTGGCCAGCACGAGGAACGGGCCGAAGGCCAGGACCAGCACCAGCCACTTCTCGTAGGTGTGCAGCGCACCGAAGTGCAGCGGCACCACCCAGCCGGCCAGCAGCTCGATCATCGTGTCGTCATTGTGCCACCCGCGGCCCGGGCACCAGGTGCGGGCCGCTCATCCCATGTGCGGGTAGCGGTAGTCGGTGGGCGCGTTGAAGGTCTCCTTGATCGAGCGGGTGGAGGTCCACCGGAGCAGGTTCTGCGGCGCGCCCGCCTTGTCGTTGGTGCCCGAGGCACGCGCCCCGCCGAAGGGCTGCTGGCCGACGACCGCCCCGGTCGGCTTGTCGTTGATGTAGAAGTTGCCCGCGGCGAACCGGAGCTCCTCGCGCGCCCAGTCGATGACCCGGCGGTCGCGGGCGATGATCGAGCCGGTCAGGGCGTACGGCGCGAAGCCCTCCATCTGGCGCACGACCTTCTCGAAGTCGCGGTCCTCGAACACGTACACCGACAGCAGCGGGCCGAAGTACTCGGTGGAGAACATCTCGTCGGTCGGGTCGTCGGAGAGCACCACGGTGGGGCGCACGAAGTACCCGACCGAGTCGTCGCACCTCCCGCCGGCGACCACCGAGAGCCTGCGGCTGCGCCGGGCGCGCTCGATGGCCTTCTTCTGGGTCGCGAAGGAGCGGTCGTCGATCACGGCGCCCATGAAGTTGGACAGGTCGGTGACGTCGCCCATCGCGAGCTCGTCGACCTCGGCGAGGAACCGCTCGCCCATCTTCTTCCAGACCGAGCGCGAGAGGTAGGCCCGCGACGCCGCGGAGCACTTCTGTCCCTGGTACTCGAAGGCGCCCCGGATCAGCGCGACCCGCACGACGTCGGGGTCGGCGGACCGGTGGGCCACCACGAAGTCCTTGCCGCCGGTCTCACCGACCAGCCGCGGGTAGGTCTTGTACGACGCGATGTTGGCGCCCACCTGCCCCCACAGCCGCTGGAACAGCCCGGTGGAGCCGGTGAAGTGGATGCCCGCCAGGTCCGGGTGGCCCAGCGCGACCTCGGAGACCTCCACCCCGTGGCCGGGCAGCATGTTGATCACGCCCGGCGGGAGGCCGGCCTCCTCCAGCAGCTCCATCAGGTAGTGCGCGGCCAGCGTCTGGCTGGCCGACGGCTTCCAGATCACCGTGTTGCCCATCAGGGCGGGGGCCGTCGGCAGGTTCCCCGCGATCGCCGTGAAGTTGAACGGGGTGATCGCGTAGACGAAACCCTCCAGGGGCCGGTGGTCCATCCGGTTCCACACGCCCGGGGAGTTCACCGTGGGCTGCTCCGAGACGATCTGCTTGGCGAAGTGCGCGTTGAAGCGCCAGAAGTCGATCAGCTCGCAGGCCGCGTCGATCTCCGCCTGCCAGACGGTCTTGGACTGGCCCAGCATGGTGGCGGCGTTGAGCTTCGCGCGCCACGGGCCGGCCAGCAGGTCCGCCGCCCGGAGCAGCACCGCGGCCCGCTCGTCGAGCGAGAGGGCGCGCCACCCCGGAGCCGCGTCGGCGGCCGCCTTGACCGCAGCCCGCGCCTCGGCCTGGCTCGAGCTGGTGATCACGCCGAGCACGTGCTGGTGGTCGTGCGGCTGCACGACGGGGATCTCGGCACCCTTGCCGGCCACCTTGCGGCCGCCGATGGTGGCCTTGAACGTGGGCTGGAGCCGCTCCTGGCGGGCCAGCTCGGCCTCCAGGGCGGCCCGCTCCGGACTCCCCGGCGCGTACTGCAGGTTCGGCTCGTTGACCGGGGTCGGGACACGGGTGATTGCTTCCATGTGCCTGATGCTGTCAGACAACCGGGGAGTGCTCAACGCGCCCCGGGGTCATCCCAGGTCGGGGATCTCCTGGGTCGCGAACCAGGCCAGGTCGTCGTCCTCGGCCGCGTCGTCGGCCAGGTCCACGTGTGCCGCGGCCACGTCGCGCCACGCGACGTCGCCGACGATCCGCACCTCGGTCGGGTCCTCCGACCCGGTCGGCACCGCGTCGGGTGCGTCGACGGCCAGCACCCGACGCCGGCGGCCCTCCTCGGCAGACCCCAGCGCACGCGAGGCCGCCGCGGCGGCCATCAGCGCGGCGTACTCGCCCTCCTCCTGGTCGACCCCGGGCCAGGCCTCCCGCAGCGCGTCGGTGAGCGCGTGGGCGAGGCGTGGCCCGGGCAGGCGGCGCTCGGTCACCAGCGTCTGGAGGTCGGCCCGGCTGACGGGCACGAAGACCCGGACGCTCACCCCTTCTTCACGGCCTTCTTGCGCCCGCGCGGAGCACGGGGCAGGGCACCGGTGGCGGTGTCCTTGAGCTCCTCCAGGGACTCCTTGAGGAACTGCCCCAGGAGGTCTGCGTCGGGCAGCAGGTCCCGGTCCGCGGTGATCCCGTAGAAGACCCTCCCGTCGTAGGAGGTGACCCCGATCGCCAGCGCGTGCCCGGGCATCAACGGGGGGACCGGGTAGGTCTCGACCATCCGGGCGCCGGCGGCGTACAGGGGGAACTGCGGGCCGGGGACGTTGGTGACGCTGAGGTGGAAGCCGCGGCGCAGCTCCGTCGCCGCCACCCGGGACCCCAGGGCGTGGAAGGTGGTCGGCGCGAAGCCGGCGATGCCGGCCAGCCGGTTCGCGGCCACCGCGCGGCCGGTCTCCTGGTGCGCCTCGAAGGAGTACGACACCTGGTGCAGGCGCACCACGGGGCTGGCCTCACCGACCGGCAGCTCTACGAAGTGGGGGGCGATCATGGTGCCCAGCGAGGTCGCCTCGCGCTCGTGGTCGATGACCGACATCGGCACCACGGCCTTGAGCGGCCGCAAGGCACCCAAGGACTCGCTGCGCGTCATCAGCCAGCTGCGCAGCGCGCCGGTCACCGTGGCCAGGATGACGTCGTTGACGGTCCCCCCGTGGGTCTGTCGGACGGTGCGGTAGTCGGCCAGCTCGGTGCGCACGGCCACGAACCGTCGCTGCTGGGACAGCGGACCGGTGACCGGGGAGTCGGGCATCGGGCGGCGGTTGGCCAGCGCGTTGGCGACGGTGGTGAACCGCTGGGCCGAGGACGCGGCGTACCGGCGCAGCGCGGCGGCGTTGCCGCGGGCGGTGTTGAGGATCGTGACGGGGTGGCGCACCGAGTCGTTGACGGCGTCGGCCAGCACGGTGGTCGGCGTCGGGCGGCGGGCCGGCAGCCACTCCTCGTGGGGCAGGACCTTGGGCTCGCGCCCGACGTCGAGCAGCACCTGCCCGAGGTCGACGGTCTCCACGCCGTCGACCAGGACCTGGTGGGACTTCGAGAGCAGCGCGACGCGACCGCGGGCCAGCCCCTCGACGAAGTACACCTCCCACAGCGGCCGGTTGCGGTCCAGCGGGCGCGAGATGATGCGCGCCACAAGCTCGCGCAGCTGGTCGATGTTGCCCGGACGGGGCAGCGCGGACCGGCGCACGTGGTAGGCCAGCTCGAAGTCCGGGTCGTCGACCCACACCGGGTTGGCGATCCGCCCGGGCACCGACTGCAGCCGCTGCCGGTAGCGCGGGACGAAGGCGATCCGGTCGGCGATCAGCGCGACGAGCTGCTGGTAGTCGAACCCGGACACCCGGGGGTCGAAGATCTCGACCGTGGCGTTGTGCATGGGTGAGGAGGCCGACTCCGCGGCCAGCAGAGCCAGGTCCCGCGGTCGGAGCCGCTCGCTCATGGATCCCCCTCGTCGTCGTCGGTGTCCTGGCACAGGTTAGATTCTCGCAGAGGCCGGGATCCCATCCGGGCCTGGCCGGAGGGAGGCAGCAATGCGCAGCCGGAGGACGTGGGCCGCGGTCGTGGCCGTCCTGGTGGGCTCAGCCACACTGGTCGGGTGCTCGGGCGACGACTCGGGCAGCTCGGAGCCGGTGGTGGTCGAGGTGACCTTCGCCGACGGCGACGTGACCCCCAAGGGTGAGCGGGTGGAGGCGAGCACCGACCAGCCCATCGACTTCGAGATCACCGCGGACGAGCCCGGCACGATCCACGTGCACTCGGTGCCGGAGCAGGAGTTCGACTACGGCGCGGGGAGCTCCACGCACGAGATCACCGTCGACAAGCCCGGACTGGTGGACGTGGAGTCCCACCATCTCGACCAGGTGATCGTGCAGCTCGAGGTCAGCTGAGGACGGTGGACGGGGTCACCCTGGCGCACGGGATCGGGGGCGCCAAGGATCTGCCGATCTCCACCGAGCTGGTCGTCGCCGGCGCCGTCGCGGCGATCACCGTCTCCTTCACGGTTCTTGCACTCGCGTGGCGCACCCCCCGGTACGACGACGCCACCAGCGGACGGCCGGCGCCGGGCTGGCTGCGCAGGATCGTCGACGCGCCGGCGTACCGGCTCGTCCTGCGGGCGTTCGGGATCGCCCTGCTCGGCTACACGCTGTGGGCCGCGGCGCTCGGCAAGGACTCCTTGATCAACCCCGTCTTCGGGATGTTCTACGTGCTCCTGTGGGTCGGGCTGGTCTTCGCCTCGCTGCTGCTCGGCCGCGTGTGGCGGGCGATCAGCCCGTTCCGTGCCGTCACCTACGGGCTGTGCCGGCTCTCCGGAGCGGACCCGGCCACCGGGCTGTTCCGGTACCCCGCCCGGTGGGGGCACTGGCCCGCCGCGGCCGGGCTGTTCGCGTTCGTGTGGATGGAGCTGGCCTTCCCCGGGGCCGACGAGCTCGGATCGGTGCGAGTGTGGATCGCGGTCTACGCCGCGGTGATGCTGGTCGGTGGCGCCCTGTTCGGCTACGCCTTCCACGAGAACGCCGACCCGTTCGAGGTGTACTCCACGCTCGTGGCGCACCTGTCCGTGTGGGGTCGGCGCGGCGACCTCCTGGTCGTGCGCAGCCCCCTCGCGAACCTGCACAGCACACCTGTCCGGCCAGGGTTGGTGGCGGTGGTGTCGGTGCTGTTCGGCAGCACCGCCTTCGACTCCTTCAAGGACTCCACCGCCTGGCTGACGCGGGTGCAGTCCTCCGAGCACCCGCTGCTGCTCGACAACCTGGCGCTGCTGGCGTTCTGCCTGCTCGTCGGGACCGTCTTCAGCCTGGGCACGATGGCCACCGGCGTGGGCAAGGACGTCCGCCGCCGGGACCTGCCGGGCCTCTTCGCCCACTCCGTGGTGCCGATCGTGGTGGGGTACATCGTCGCCCACTACCTGTCGTTCCTGTTCGTGTCCGGCCAGGCCACGCTGATCCAGATGAGCGACCCCCTGTCGAACGGCAGCAACCTGCTCGGCACCGCCGACTGGTCGGTCAGCTACTGGCTCGTCCTGCATCCGTCGTTGCTGGCGAGCATCAAGGTGCTCGCGGTCGTCACCGGGCACGTCCTCGGCGTCGTCGCGGCCCACGACCGGGCGATCGCCCTGCTGCCGAAGCGGCACCAGCTCACCGGCCAGCTGCCCCTGCTGTTCACGATGATCGCGTTCACCGCCGGCGGTCTCTACCTGCTCTTCGCGGCCTGACGCCGGTCTCCCCGGGCACGGGCGGCAGCACGGCGTCGGCGACCTCGGCGACCGCACGCAGCAGCGGGGAGTCCCCACTCTCGACCAGGGTCCTTCCCTCCAGGGCGGCACGGTCGGCTGCGGTGCGGTCCTCGGGGAGGACGTGCACCTGGCGCACCCCGGTGAACCCCTGCACCGTCCCGGTGACCTCGGCCGCGGACCAGCCGAGACTGGGGCGGTACCGGTTCACCACCACGTGGACCGGCGTCACCCCGACCACCTCGTGGAGCTCGGCCAGCCCGCGGGCGAGCCGAGCGAGGCCGACCGGGTCCGCCGCACCGACCACGACCACCTGGTCGGCGGTCTCCAGTGCCGCGAGCGTCAACCCGTTGCGCGCCGGCCGGCCACCGAGGTCGGCGGCGGGGTCCGGCTCGAGGCTGAAACCGGTGTCGACCACGACGTCGGTGCGCTGCCGGGCCAGGTCGAGCAGATGGGTCAGCGCGGTCGGCCGCACCTCCACCCACCGGTCCGCGCGGGGCAGCCCGGTGAGCACGCTCAGTCCGGGGCCCAGCGCCCGCTGGACGGTCGCGAGGCGGTCGGCCAGCTCCCCGGACGCAGCGAGCCGCGCCGCGGCCAGCAGACCGGAGACCTCGTCGAGGATCCCGAGCTGCTGGGCGACCGCGCCGCCGTACGGGTCGGCGTCCACCAGCAGGGTGCGTCGACCCCGCGCAGCCAGCGCCGCCGCCAGGTTGACCGCCAGCAGGGTCCGACCCGGGCCGCCGCCGGGCCCCCACACCGCGACCACCCGACCGTCTCCGGCCGCAGCCGGCACCGGCTCGGACGCCTCGGGACGAGCGGGCTCGGGGGCGGCCGGGGTCAGCACAGCGGCGGGAAGCCCGTCGAGACGGCTCGCCGGGACCAGACTGGTGAGGCCCCACCGGGCGGCGCGGGCCCGGGCGGCGTCGACCGCGCCGACGCCCTCGTCCGCGACCACGGCGACCGGGCGCACCCGGTGACGCTGCAGCAGCTGGACCGCGGTGGCGTCCAGGCCGGGTGCGTCCAGGGCGACCACGGCCACGTCGGCCTGGCCCGAGGAGGCGGAGGCGAGAAGGTCGTCGACGTCGACGCAGCGCTTGAGGACCACCACGTCGGGGGTGCTGCTGAGCAGCCCGAGTGCCGTGGGCTCCCAGGCCGCCCCGGAGGCCACCAGGAGGACGCAGATCACGGTCGGTCCTCAGCCGCGGCCGACGACGGTGATCGCCTGGTCCCCGACCGCGGCCAGGGTCCGGCCCAGCTGGCGCTCCTGTGCCCGGTCGACCCCGAGGACCAGCTGCCGGTCGCCGGAGGACCCGAACGCATCCGACCGGGTCGGCGCAGCGACGACGAGCACGTCGGTGAGCAGCGGCCGGGCGACCGAGCCCCCCTCGGCGTCCTCGGTGGTCACCCACACATCGACCCGGGCGCCGGCCGCGACGTCCGGCGGGACCGCGAGAGCGGGGACGGCGAGAGGCACGGTGAGCAGGTCCGGGTCCCCCGCCGCGCCTAGGGCACTGCGGGCCACCAGCTCCCCGGCCCCCAGGTCACGGGCCAGGCGCAGGTCCGTGGGGAACGGCTGGTCGGCCAGCAGGTAGACCTGCTGGTCGTCGGGGTCCACGAACCGGACCTCCCGGACGGTCAGGTCGTCGGCCGCCAGGACCCGGCCCGCACCGAGGTCGGCCCGCGCCGCCCACACCGAGACGGAGTCGTCGGCGTGGGCGAGCAGCCGAGCACCCGCCAGGACCGACCCGGCGACGAGCGCCACGCCGACCCACAGCCGGGGGTCCCGCCAGGTGGGCCGGCCGACCCGCGTGGCGGCGGGCGGCTCGGCTCCGGCGGTCGACGTCACAGCTGACATCATGGGGCACTCCGGCCGGCCGGTCAGCAAGTTGTCCACAAGCTGCGGCGGCTGCGTGCCACGCTGGCGCTCGGGTGCCACCATGGACCCATGGCAGCAACCCCACGCTTCCTCACTCTCGCGGACGTGGCCGAGGTCCTCAACACCTCCAGCGCGCAGGTGTACGCCCTCGTCCGCCGCGGCGAGCTGCCCGCGATCAAGATCGGCGGCCGTGGCCAGTGGCGGGTGGAGTCCAGCCAGCTGGAGGCCTACATCCAGCGGATGTACGACGAGGCCGCCACGTTCGTCGACCAGCACCCGTTCACAGGGGTGGACGCCGACGAGTAGTGAGGCCGGACTCTTGGGCCAGGTGCCTGTGGAGACGGAGCCTCCGGACTGTGCGCGGAAGAGCGAGACCGTGCCGAGCAATGAGACTGTGCGGAAGATC
>NZ_DAOMFK010000021.1:0-28806 GCF_035429765.1 Nocardioides sp.
GGTGGCTGGGGACTGCGTGCTGTCGGCCGGTGGCACGGTGCTGGTCGCGCCTGTGACTCATGGCTCCTCCGGGGGTGCGCAGGGCAGGGGGGAGCCCCGCGCGTGACGTCTTCTGGGGGCGCTGGCCGGGTCGGGGGTGCGGTCCGGGCCAGCGGTTCAAGTCGTCGAGAACGGCTCGTCGTCATGGAATCGCAGATGGGTCGCGTCGTTCGGTGAACCGCGGATTTCGCAAGGAAGGCCCGCAGCCGGTCTAGAGCACCTGCGGACGTCCGCGGTCGACCGGGCCGCCGCGGAGCCCGGCGGAACCCTCGGCGGAGCCGGCAGCGCGTCTAGGGTGAGGCCCATGGGGCCGGGGACCGAGCGCTGTCTCTTCTGCGCGATCGCGGCGGGGGAGGTCGCTGCGGAGCGGGTGCTGGCGTCTCCCGACTTCGTCGGCTTCCTCGATGCCCGCCCGGTCTTCAAGGGGCACGTGCTGCTGGTCCCGCGGCTGCACGTGGTCACCCTGCCGGACCTGCCGGCGGAGCTGCGGGACGGCTTCGTGGCCGCGCAGCAGCGGCTGGCCACGGTGATGGTCGACGCGCTCGGCGCCCAGGGCTCGTTCGTCGCCCTCAACAACACCGTCAGCCAGTCGGTGCCGCACCTGCACTGCCACGTGGTCCCGCGCACGAAGGGGGACGGGCTGCGGGGCTTCTTCTGGCCGCGCACGAAGTACGCCGAGGGCGAGGCTGCGGCGTACGCCGCGAGGCTGCGCGCAGCCTTGCGCTGACCCGGACCCAGGCCCGGGTGGGTCGACCGCGCTGATCTAGGGTGGAGGCCATCCCCCACCTCGAAGAAGGGCAGCATCATGGGTCGTTTTGACGGACGGGTCGCCGTGGTCACCGGCGCCGCACGGGGCATCGGTTTCGGAACCGCCACCCGGTTCGCCGAGGAGGGCGCCGCGGTCGCGATTCTGGACCTGGACGAGTCCTCCGCAGCCGACGCCGCCGCCCGGCTGGGCGAGGGTGTGCGTGCCGTGGGCGTGGGGGTGGACGTGGCCGACGCCGACCAGGTCGAGGCGGCCGTGCAGCGCGTGGTCGACGAGCTCGGCGGGCTCCACATCC
The DNA here is from genome assembly GCF_035429765.1 of Nocardioides sp. Lineage (GTDB taxonomy): Bacteria > Actinomycetota > Actinomycetes > Propionibacteriales > Nocardioidaceae > Nocardioides. The sequence continues at coordinate 1,101 of NZ_DAOMFK010000021.1, forward strand.
TGGTCAACAACGCCGGGGTCACCCGCGACAACCTGCTGTTCAAGATGACCGAGCAGGACTGGGACGTGGTGATGGGTGTCCACCTCAAGGGCGCCTTCCTGATGTCCCGGGCGGCCCAGAAGCACTTCGTGGCCCAGAAGTACGGCAAGATCGTGAACCTCTCCAGCACCTCCGCCCTGGGCAACCGCGGCCAGGCCAACTACAGCGCCGCCAAGATGGGCGTGCAGGGCTTCACCCGGACCCTGGGCATCGAGCTCGGTCCGTTCGGAATCAACGTCAACGCCGTCGCCCCCGGGTTCATCGCCACCGAGATGACCGACGCGACCGCGACCCGACTCGGGATGGGCGTGGAGGAGTTCCGGGAGCTCAACGCCCAGCACAACCCCGTGCGACGGGTCGGCTACCCCGCTGACATCGCGGCCGCGGTCGCCTTCCTGTGCAGCGACGAGGGGTCGTACATCACCGGCCAGACGCTGTACGTCGACGGCGGCGCCACCCTGGTCTGAGCGGTCCGGGCGCGCCTCCCGGGAGGGGGTGCCGCGCGCGTTCACACTTGACCCTGGTCCACCCGTGACGATCGGAGCTGTCGTGTCCCGCCTGTCCCATCCCCTGCTGGTCTCCCTGCTCGCCGCGAGCGTGCTGCTGGCCGGGTGTGGCGGGGACTCCACGGAGAAGTCCGACGACGGGGGGCCCACGGTCCAGGACGGCACCACGATGGCGACCACCTGGCCGCTGACCGGGCTGCCGGTGACTGGCGACGAGGACGTCGAGAAGCCGTACCCGGTGCTCGTCACCAAGATCGACAACACCGGCTCGGCCAGCCCGCAGGCGGGTCTGGGCAGCGCCGACCTGGTCGTCGAGGAGCTGGTCGAGGGCGGCCTGACCCGGCTGGCGGTCTTCTTCTACTCCGACCTGGCCGAGCGGGTCGGCCCGGTCCGTTCCATGCGGGCCAGCGACATCGGGATCGTCTCCCCCGTCGGGGCGGCGGTCGTCACCAGCGGTGCCGCGGCCCGGACCATCGCGCGGATCCAGGACGCCGGGATCACCTTCTTCCAGGAGGGCGCCCACGGCATCTACCGCGACTCCAGCCGCAGCGCGCCGTACAACGTCTTCGCCGACCTCACCCAGATCGCCTCGAAGGCCAAGGGCGAGCCGGCACGTCCGGACGACTACCTGCCCTGGGGCGAGGAGTCCGACCTGCCCAAGGGCAAGCGCGCCACCTCGCTGGCGGCCACCTTCTCCGGCGGGCACACCAGCGAGTGGGTGTACCGCGACGGCGGCTACGTGAACGTGAACACCTACGCCGCGGCCGACGACCAGTTCCCGGCCGACTCGGTGCTGGTGCTGCGCGTGCAGGTGGGTGACGCCGGCTACCTCGACCCGGCGGGCAACCCGGTTCCGGAGACGAAGTTCGAGGGCAGCGGCGCCGCGATGCTCTTCCACGGCGGCCGGATGGTGCGCGGCACCTGGTCGAAGGACGGGCTCTCGGGGGACCTGGAGCTGAAGACCGGAAAGGGCAGGCTCCTCGTCCCGGCGGGGCACGTGTGGATCGAGCTGGTGCCCGCGGAGAACGGCGCGGTCACCTTCAAGTAGGGGGCATGATGGGGTCATGAGCGAGGTGGCCCCGGGCATGCTGCTGGTGGCGACCCCCGCCCTCCTCGACCCGAACTTCGCCGACTCGGTGGTCCTGATGCTCGACGTCGACGACTCCGGGGCGCTCGGGGTCATCCTGAACCAGCCCTCGCCGGTGCCGGTGGCCGAGGTGCTGGCGGGCTGGAGCGAGGTCGTGGCCGAGCCGGGGGTGCTCTTCCGTGGCGGTCCGGTCTCCACCGAGGGGGCGCTGGCGGTGGGGCTGCTTCGCGCCTCCGCCGAGGCCCCCGTCGGGTTCAAGGAGGTCGTCGGTCGGCTCGGCCTGGTCGACCTGGACACACCGGTCGAGCTGGTCGACGGCTGGCTCGACGGCATGCGGATCTTCGCCGGCTACGCCGGGTGGGGCCCGGACCAGCTCGAGGGCGAGATCGAGGAGGGCAGCTGGTACGTCGTCCCCGGCGAGGCACCCGACGTGTTCCGGGACGACCCCTCCGAGCTGTGGCGCGACGTCCTGCGCCGCCAGCCGGGCCAGCTGGCCTGGCACTCCACCCGTCCGGTCGACCCGGACATGAACTGACCCGACCGCCACGAGCCGGCGGCGTCGGGGGCAGCGTCTAGACTCGTCCCTCGTGAGCAACCCGACGATCGGCTTCTCGACCGGCACCCAGACGTTGGAGGACCGGCGCACCCTGCCGACCGAGGACGGTGACCACGAGAAGTTCTCCCACTACGTGCCCAAGGACAAGCTCACCGAGGCGATGGTGATGGGCACCCCCGTGGTCGCCCTGTGCGGCAAGGTGTGGGTGCCCAGCCGGGCGCCTGAGAAGTTCCCGGTCTGCCCGGAGTGCAAGGAGATCTGGGAGTCCCTCAAGCCTGGCGGCGGCGAGGGCCCCGACGCATGACGGGACGGCCCGAGGCCGTCCCTCTCCCACCCGCCTGGCCCGACCGGGCGGCCTGGGGCACGGCTACCTCGCTGCGCGCCTGGCAGACGGCAGCACTGCAGCGCTACCTCGCCGACCACCCTCGGGACTTCCTGGCGGTCGCCACTCCGGGTGCCGGGAAGACCACGTTCGCGCTCTCGGTCGCGGCCGAGCTCCTGGGCCGGCGGATCGTGGACCGGGTGACGGTCGTGGCCCCGACCGAGCACCTGAAGGTGCAGTGGGCCGAGGCCGCGGCCCGGGCCGGCATCGCGCTGGACCCGGCGTACGCCGCGGGCAAGGGCCGCACGTCCAGCGACTACGTCGGCATCGCGGTCACCTACGCCGGCGTCGCCGTCAACCCGCTGGCGCTGCGGATCCGCACCGAGCGGTTCAAGACCCTGGTCATCCTCGACGAGGTGCACCACGCGGGGGATGCGCTGTCGTGGGGGGAGGGCGTGCAGGAGGCGTTCGGTCCGGCCACCCGGCGGCTGTCGCTGACCGGGACGCCCTTCCGCTCCGACGTCAACCCGATCCCGTTCGTGAGCTACGAGCCTGGTGCGGACGGCGTGCCGCGCTCGCGGGCCGACTTCACCTACGGCTACCGCCACGCGCTGGCCGACCAGGTCGTGCGCCCGGTGCTGTTCCTGGCGTACTCCGGGGAGATGCAGTGGCGCACCCGGGCCGGGGACGAGATCGCGGCCAGGCTGGGCGAGCCGCTCACCAAGGACCTCACCGCGCAGGCGTTGCGCACCGCGCTGGACCCTGGCGGCGCGTGGGTGCCCGCGGTGCTTGAGGCGGCGGACCGTCGGCTCTCGGAGGTCCGCCGGCACGTGCCGGACGCAGGGGGCCTGGTCATCGCCTCCGACCAGGACTCCGCCCGCGCCTACGCCAGCCTGCTTCGGAGGATCAGCGGTGAGCCGCCCACCGTGGTGCTCTCCGACGAGAAGGCGGCCTCCCGACGGATCGCGGCCTTCACCGAGGCCGACTCACGCTGGATGGTGGCGGTCCGGATGGTCTCCGAGGGCGTCGACGTGCCCCGTCTGGCCGTCGGCGTCTACGCCACCACCACCGCCACCCCGTTGTTCTTCGCCCAGGCCGTGGGCCGCTTCGTGCGGGCCCGTCGGCGAGGCGAGACCGCCTCCGTCTTCGTGCCCTCGGTGCCGTCGCTGCTGGGGTACGCCGCAGAGATGGAGGTCGAGCGGGACCACGTCCTGGGCCGCCGGGTCGCCGACGAGGACGACCTGTTCGCCGCCGAGGCCGACCTGCTGGCCCGCGCCGAGGCGGGCGAGTCGGCGTCCGCGGAGGAGCTGGCGCTGCCCTTCGAGGCACTCGGCTCGCACGCGACCTTCGACCACGTGCTCTACGACGGGGCCACGTTCGGCCACGAGGGAGAGGTGCACGTCGGCTCGGAGGAGGAGATGGACTTCCTGGGCATCCCCGGGCTGCTCGAGCCCGACCAGTGGCGCGACCTGCTCCACCGTCGCCAGCGGGAGGGCCGGGCCGCGCCGGCCGGGCCGGCCGCCTCCGTCGCCGAGGCCACCACCCACGAGCAGCTGGCCGTCCTGCGGCGTGAGCTGAACGGGCTGGTGGCGGCCTGGCACCACCGCACCGGCCAGCCGCACGCGGTCACCCACGCGGCGCTGCGCCAGGAGTGCGGCGGGCCACCGGCGGCAGTGGCCAACGCGGCGCAGCTGCGCGCCCGGATCGACCGCGTGCGCGCCTGGGCGCTACGCCCCTCCTCCTGACCGACCCGGCACAAATGGCGGCCGACCCGGCACAAATTGCGTCGAGGAGCGGGGCTCAGACCGCGCCATTTGTGCCGGGTCAGCCGGGGGCGCGGCCGGTCGAGCCGCGGAGCACGATCTCGGGCTTGAAGATGTACTCCATCGCGGGGACGGGGTGGCCGTCGATCGCGTCGACCAGGTAGGAGACGGCGGCTGCCCCCATCGCCAGCACCGGCTGACGGATGGTGGTGAGCGGGGGGTCGAGGAACTGGATCAGCCGCGAGTCGTCGAAGCCGACGACCGAGATGTCCTGGGGCACCCGGCGCCCGGTCTCGCGGACAGCTCGCACCGCACCCAGCGCCATCAGGTCCGAGGCACAGGCGATCGCGGTGGCCCCGCGGTCGAGCAGGCGCAGCGCGGCGGCTGCACCGCCCTCGACCGTGTACAGGCCCTCCTCGATCCAGTCGGCGGCCTCCTCCGGGTCCATCTCGAGCACCTGGCCGAGGGTCGCCACGAACCCGGCGCGCTTGCGCTGGGAGGGCAGGTACCGCTCCGGTCCCGCTGCCAGGCCGATCCGCGTGTGGCCCAGCTGGGCGAGGTAGGTCACGGCCAGCTGCGTGGCGGCGTGGTCGTCCACCGAGACGAACGGCGCGTGGATCCCGGGCACGAAGCCGTTGACGAAGACCACCGGCAGGCCGCGTGCGATCAGGGAGTGGTACCGCTCGTGGTCGGCCTGGGTGTCCGCGTGCCGCCCGGAGACGAAGATGATCCCGGCGACCCCGTGGTCCAGCAGCGACTCGACGTACTCGTCCTCGGAGATGCTGCCCGGCGACTGGGTGCACAGCACCGGGGTGAACCGACGCCGGGCCAGGGCGTCCTCGATGACCTGGGCGAACGCCGGGAAGATCGGGTTCTCCAGCTCGGGCACCACCAGGCCGACCAGACCGGCGCTGCGACGCCGGAGCCGGGCCGGGCGCTCGTAGCCGAGCACGTCCAAGGCGATGAGCACCGCCTGCCGGGCAGAGTCGCTGACCCCGGGCTTGTTGTTGAGGACCCGGCTGACGGTCGCCTCGCTGACCCCGGCCTGACCGGCGATGTCGGCAAGGGTGGCCATGGGGAACATGAAACCGCCACATCACGATTTGTGCAAGGTACGCGCAGATGCTCCGCAAGGACTTCCATTCCTTGCGGAGGACTTGCTACTGTGCCAAGTGGTTCAGCCATCCACCCCACAAGGAGCACCCATGCGTCGTGTGTTGCCGGCCGTTGCCGGAGCCGCCGCTCTCGCCCTTGTCGTGGCCGCGTGCGGCAGTGACAACGGGAGCACCAGTACCGAGGAATCGCCGGGGGCCAGCGTCGACCCCACGAGCCTGAGCGCCGAGCTCACCTGGTGGGACACCTCTGACCCCACCAACGAGGCCCCTGCGTTCAAGCAGCTGATCAAGAAGTTCAACGAGACCTACCCCAACATCACGATCAACTACCAGTCGGTGCCCTTCGCCGACGCCCAGAACAAGTTCAAGACCGCCGCCCAGGCGGACTCCGGAGCGCCGGACATCCTGCGGGCCGAGGTCGCGTGGGTCCCCGAGTTCGCCTCGCTGGGCTACCTGTACGCGCTGGACGGGACGCCGCTGCTGGACGGCAACTTCCTGGAGAACCCGCTCTCGAGCAACGTCTACGACGGCAAGACCTACGGCGTGCCCCAGGTCACCGACACCCTCGGCCTGATGTACAACAAGAAGCTCTTCGCCAAGGCCGGGATCGACCAGCCGCCCGCCACCTGGGACGAGGTCGCTGCTGACGCCAAGCTGCTCAAGCAGAAGGCCGGCGTCGACGGCATCTACATCAACTCCGGCGGCTACTTCCTGCTGCCGTTCATGTACGGCGAGGGTGGCGACCTGGTCGACACCGAGGCGCAGAAGATCACCGTGAACTCGCCCGAGAACGTCAAGGGCGTCACCACCGCGCAGGACCTCGTCAAGAGCGGCGCTGCGGTCAAGCCCGACGCCAACGACTCCTACGGCACGATGATGACCCTCTTCAAGGAGGGCAAGGTCGCGATGATCGTCAACGGTCCCTGGGAGGTCGCCAACGTCGAGTCCGCTCCGGGCTTCGGCGGCTTCGACAACCTGGGCATCGCCGCCGTCCCCGCGGGCTCGGTCCAGGCGGGCGCCCCGGTCGGCGGTCACAACTACGTGATCTACTCCGGCATGGACGAGGCCAAGGCCGCCGCCGCGATCGCGTTCGTGCAGTTCATGAGCTCGCCGGAGTCCGAGGCGTTCATCGCCAACGAGCTCAGTCTGCTCCCGGGCAACGCCGACGCCTACGACCTGGTCACCGACAACCCCAAGATCTCGGCCTGGCAGCCGGCGCTGGACGTGACCGTCCAGCGTCCGTGGATCCCCGAGGGCGGCACCTTCTTCGGGCCGCTCGACGAGATGGCCACCAAGGTCATGATCCAGATGGAGGACGTGCAGAAGGCGCTGGACGAGGCCGCCCAGCAGTACAAGACCGACGTGGTCCCGGACTACACCCTGTAACCGGCGACACGGAGCACGCCATGTCATGAGTGATCGGGGGCCGGCCAGGGGCTGGCCCCCGATCCTCGTTTCCGAACAAGATGGGCACCAGCGGCGCCCGCCCGCGGCCCGACCCCGACCCCTCGGAGCAGTGATGACGACTCTGGAGCCACTTCCCGACACCGCCACGGACCGGCCGCCGTACAAGGCCCCAGGACGGGTGCGCCGCAGCTGGGACCGCAACTGGTACGCCTGGCTGATGGTGCTGCCCACCGTGGTGGTGCTCACCTCGCTGATCATGTACCCCTTGGTCCTCGGGGTCGGCCAGTCCTTCACCAACCTCAACGAGGCCAACCAGCAGTCGGAGATCTGCACCAAGACCCTGGGCGGCGGCGAGGACTGCAAGCCCAACCCGCGCCAGGTGGAGTTCGTCGGCCTCGACAACTACGTCGACCTGCTCACCGGCGCCCGGGGCCACTTCTGGCGCGAGTTCGCCAACACCCTGGTGTGGACGGTCTCCTGCGTGTTCTTCCACTACACCATCGGGCTGGGGCTGGCGGTGCTGCTGAACCGTCGACTCTCGGCCCGAGGGGTCTACCGGGTGCTGCTGATCGTGCCGTGGGCGGTGCCGGCCTTCATCAGCGCGTTCGCCTGGAAGTTCCTGTTCAACCCCAAGTTCGGACTGATCAACAACGTGATCGCGAACCTCGGCTTCGAGCCGGTCGAGTGGTTCAACCACCGCTGGACCTCGCTGTTCGCGGCGATCGTCACCAACGTCTGGCTGGGGGTCCCGTTCATGATGGTGGCGATCCTGGGCGGGCTCCAGTCGATCAACAACGACCTCTACGAGGCCGCCTCCATCGACGGGGCCACACCGTGGCAGAAGTTCAGGAACGTCACCATGCCCGGCCTGCGGCCGGTCTCGGCCACCGTGATCCTGCTGGGCACGATCTGGACGTTCAACATGTTCCCGATCATCTACTTCGTCACCGGCGGCCAGCCCGCCGGCCAGACCGAGATCCTCGTGACCGGCGCCTACAAGGCGGCGTTCCAGGGTCTGCGCAACTACTCGCTCGCCGCGACGTACGGCGTGATCATCCTGTCGCTGCTGGTGGTGTACGCCGCCATCTACCGTCGCGTCCTGCGCAGCCAGGGAGAGGTGTTCTGATGACCACGACGACCCCCGTCACCACCGCCCCGCCCAAGCAGCGCCGCGAGCGCAGCTACCTGGCCTCCGTGGGCCTGCACACCACCCTGGTGCTGGCCACGATCATCGCGCTGTTCCCGGTGCTCTGGGTGGCGCTGAGCTCGTTCAAGCCGCAGTGGGCCATCCAGCGCACGACCATCAAGTTCATCGACCACCCGACCCTGGACAACTACCGCCACGTGCTCTTCGACACCAGCTTCCCCCGCTGGTTCCTCAACTCGGTGGTGGTCGCCGCCTTCACCATGCTGATCGGCATCACGATGGCGGCCACGGCGGGCTACGCCCTGGCCCGCTTCAACTTCGCGGGCAAGCGGACGCTGATGTGGACCTTCCTGCTCACCCAGATGTTCCCGGTGGCGATCCTGATCGTCCCGATCTACACGATCATGGCCAACCTCAACCTGATCGACACCAAGCTCTCGCTGATCATCGCCTACTGCACCGTGGCGGTGCCGTTCTGCGCCTGGATGATGAAGGGCTACTTCGAGACCATCCCGCGGGAGCTGGACGAGGCCGCGGCGCTGGACGGGCTGGGGCCGTTCGCGACGTTCTGGCGGGTGATCCTGCCGCTGGCCCGGCCGGGCCTGGCGGTCACGGCGTTCTACACCTTCCTCACCGCCTGGGGCGAGGTGGCCTATGCGATGGCCTTCATCCAGACCGACAAGAACCTCACCCTGGGTGCCGGCCTCCAGCAGTTCGTGCCGCGCTTCAACCCGCAGTGGGACCTGCTCACGGCCAGCGCGATCATGGTGACCATCCCGGCCGCGATCGTGTTCTTCTTCGCCCAGAAGCACCTGGTCGCCGGTCTCACCGCGGGGGGCACCAAGGGCTGACCGTCCGCAGCGGCCGCCGTCAGTCGCTCAGGCGAGCGTGACCCCCGCCGCCCGCATCTCCTCCAGGGCACGCGCGGTGGTGTCCTCGGCGACCCCGGCGGTCAGCCGCAGCAGCACTCGGGTGGCGAAGCCCTCCGCGACGGCGTCCAGGGCGGTGGCCCGCACACAGTGGTCCGTGGCGATCCCGCACACGTCCACCTCGGCCACCTGGTGGGCGCGCAGCCACTCGGCCAGGGAGCGGCCGTCGGCCTCGCGCCCCTCGAACCCGGAGTACGCCGCCGCGTGCTGGCCCTTGAGGAAGACCGCGTCGAAGGGCTGGGGGTCGAGGTTGGGGTGGAAGGCCTCGCCGTCGGTGCCGACCCGGCAGTGCACCGGCCAGGAGGTCGCGTAGTCCGGCGTACGCGACCAGTGGTCGCCGGGGTCGACGTGGTGGTCCTTGGTGGCCACCACGTGCGCGTAGTCCGGGGAGTCGGGGTCCTGACGGGTCCAGTGGTGCAGGACCGTCGCGATGTCGTGGGCCACCTGGGCGCCGCCCGCCACCGCCAGCGAACCGCCCTCGCAGAAGTCGTTCTGGACATCGACCACGATCAGCGCGCGCCTCATGGCACGACACTATCGCCGGGCCGACCACCGTCCTCCGGCTGTGTGTGCCTCGTCACTCGACGTGCCGGGTGGGGATGACCGGCTCCCCGCGGCTCATCTGCTGGGCCGCCAGCGGCAGCTCGGCCAGGGCCGCCCGGTGGCGCTCGCGAGCGGCCGCCAACCCCTCGCGGCCCACCACCTCACCGTCCCGGACCAGGGGCACCAGCAGCGGCCGGTCGTTGCCGTCGTTCCGCGGGGGCGAGCCGATCCCGACGATCTCGGCCTCAGCGACGCCCGCGGCCGACAGCCGCCGCAGCGCGAACTTGCGGCCGCCGACCGAGACCTTGTCGCGGCTCTTCTTGGCCACGGGCACCATCCGCCCTTCCTCGCCGGCCCGTGACACCAGCTTGTACACGAACCCGCAGGTCGGGTGCCCCGAGCCGGTCACCAGCTCGGTGCCGACCCCGTAGGAGTCCACCGGGGCCGCAGCCAGGGCGGCGATCGCGTACTCGTCCAGGTCGCTGGTGACCACGATCCGGGTCTGGGTGGCACCGAGGTCGTCGAGCTGGCGGCGTACCTGCCGGGCCAGCACGCCCAGGTCGCCGGAGTCCAGGCGCACCGCGCCCAGGCCGGGGCCGGCGATCTCGACGGCCAGCCGGACCGCCTCGGTCACGTCGTAGGTGTCCACCAGCAGTGTGGTGCCGGTGCCGAGCGCGCTGACCTGGGCCCGGAACGCGTCGGTCTCGGTGTCGTGGAGCAGCGTGAAGCTGTGGGCGCTGGTGCCCGCCGTCGGTACGCCGTACCGCTGCCGGGCCGCCAGGTTGGAGGTGGCCTGGAAGCCGGCGACGTACGCCGCCCGGGCGGCGGCCACCGCCGCCTCCTCGTGGGTGCGCCGGGAGCCCATCTCGATGCACGGCCGGCCGCCGGCCGCCGTGGTCATCCGCGACGCGGCGGAGGCTACCGCCGAGTCGTGGTTGTAGACCGAGAGCAGCAGCGTCTCCACCAGCACCGCCTCCGCGAAGGTCGACTCCACGACGACGAGGGGGGAGTAGGGCAGGTACACCTCCCCCTCCGGGTAGCCCCACACGTCCCCGGTGAACCGGTAGTCGGCGAGCCAGGCCAGGGTCGCGTCATCGACCACGCCCCCGTCGCGCAGCGTCGAGAGGGCCTCGCCGTCGAAGCGGAACCCCTCCAGCGCGTCCAGCGCCCGGCCGACGCCGGCCACCACTCCGTACCGTCGGCCCTCCGGCAGCCGGCGTGCGAACAGCTCGAAGACTGAGCGACGGTCGGCGGTGCCCGCCGCGCGGGCGGCCTGCAGCATGGTCAGCTCGTAGTGGTCGGTGAGCAGGGCGGTCGAGGCGCTCATCGCAGCAGTATGTGCCACCATGATCGCGTGTCCGCTCCCAGCCCGGTCGAGGTCGAGCCGACCACGACTCCCGACGAGGTCACCCACCTGGCGAAGCCTTGGGTGACGGTGGTGTGGAACGACCCGGTGAACCTGATGTCCTACGTCACCTTCGTGTTCCAGAGGTACTTCGGCTATGAGCGGAAGAAGGCGGAGCGGCTGATGCTGGAGGTGCATCGCGACGGCCGGTCGGCGGTGAGCACCGGGAGCCGCGAGGAGATGGAGCGCGACGTCCAGGCGATGCACGAGTACGGGCTGTGGGCCACGATGGAGAGGGCCGCGTGAGGACGCCGTGACCGGCTTCACCCGGCATCGCCGGAGCAGGCGGGTGATCGCCCACTTCACCGGCTTCGAGGCCGACCTGCTCAGGTCGCTGGCCTCGCAGCTGGTGGAGCTGCTGCGCAACGAGCGCGCCGCGCCGGTGGACTCCGACGACCCCCTCGAGGCGATGCTCGACTTCACCGGGCCCACCGCGGAGCCGGAGGACCCGGTGCTGCAACGGCTCTTCCCGACCGCCTACCCGGAGGACCCCGAGGCGGCCGCGGAGTTCCGGAGGTTCACCGAGGGCAGCCTGCGCGACCGCAAGGCGGAGGCGGCCGCCTGCGTGATCGACACGCTGGAGGAGGCCGGCCTGCCTCCCGAGCTCACCGAGACCGGGCTGGTGATCGACGTGGAGCTGGACGAGCCGGCGGCGCAGACCTGGCTGCGCTCGTTCACCGACATCCGGCTGGCGCTCGCGGTGCGGCTGGGCGTCGAGCAGGACGACGAGGAGTACTGGCACTCCCTGCCCGAGGAGGACCCGCGCACCGTCGCCCACGACATCTACGAGTGGGTGGGGTACCTGCAGGAGACCCTGGTCGACGCGCTGGGCCGCTGAGCCGGGCGTGCGGCGGTACCGCTTGCAGGATCCCCCGCCCGGGCGGGGAACCCGACACGTGGCGCCGCCCACCCCTGGATAGGGTGGGCGGTCATGGTGACCCTGGCCCGTGCGACGTACGACGCGATCGTCGCCCACGCGAAGCGGGACCATCCCGACGAGGCGTGCGGCGTGGTTGCCGGCCCCGCCGGCAGCGACCGCCCGGAGCGGTTCGTCCCGATGGTCAACGCGGCGGGGAGCCCGACCTTCTACGAGTTCGACTCCACCGAGCTGCTCGCGCTGTACCGGGAGATGGACGCCCGCGACGAGGAGCCCGTGGTCATCTACCACTCGCACACCGCCACCGAGGCCTACCCCAGCCGGACCGACATCGCCCTGGCGCAGGAGCCGCACGCGCACTACGTGCTCGTGTCCACCCGTGAGCACGGGAATAACGAGGGGCCGGTGGAGTTTCGGTCCTACAGGATCGTGGACGGCGTGGTGACCGAGGAGGAGGTCGTCATCCGCGACGACCTGCCCGCGCCCAACGACCGAAGGAGCACCCCCTGATGGCCATCGAGGTCAGAGTCCCGACCATCCTGCGCACCTACACCGGCGGGGAGAAGAGCGTCTCCGCCGAGGGCGGCACCCTGGCCGCGCTCATCGACGACCTCGAGAGCAACCACCCGGGCATCCGGGAGCGTCTGGTGGACGGCGCCGACCTGCGCCGCTTCGTCAACGTCTACATCAACGACGAGGACGTCCGGTTCATCGGCGGCCTGGGCGCCGCGCTGGCCGACGGCGACCAGGTCGTGGTGCTGCCGGCCGTCGCCGGCGGCTGAGCGCCCCGTCCCCAGGCACCCGGCCCTTCTGACGTCGTGACCCGCTACGACAGCCTCCTGGAGTCCGTGGGGCGCACCCCGCTCGTGGGGCTGCCGAACCTGTCCCCGAGCCCCGACGTACGCCTGTGGGCCAAGCTGGAGGACCGCAACCCGACCGGCTCGATCAAGGACCGGGCGGCGCTGTCCATGCTCGAGCACGCCGAGAAGGAGGGCCGGCTCCGGCCCGGCTGCACCCTGCTGGAGCCGACCTCGGGCAACACCGGGATCAGCCTGGCGATGGCCGCCCGGCTCAAGGGCTACCGGCTGGTCTGCGTGATGCCGGAGAACACCTCCGAGGAGCGCCGCCAGCTGCTCCGGATGTGGGGCGCGGAGATCGTGTCCTCCCCGGCCGCCGGCGGCTCCAACGAAGCGGTCCGGGTGGCCCGGCTGATCGCCGAGGAGCACCCCGACTGGGTGATGCTGTACCAGTACGGCAACGAGGCGAACACCCTGGCGCACTACGAGACCACCGGCCCCGAGCTGCTCGCCGACCTGCCGGAGATCACCCACTTCGTCGCCGGCCTGGGCACCACCGGGACCCTGATGGGGGTCTCCCGGTTCTTCCGCGAGCACAAGCCCGAGGTGCGCATCGTCGCGGCCGAGCCCCGCTACGGCGAGCTCGTCTACGGGCTGCGGAACCTCGACGAGGGCTTCGTGCCCGAGCTGTACGACCCCTCCCTGATCGACACCCGGTTCTCGGTGGGGCCGCGCGACGCGGTACGCCGGGTGCGGGAGCTGCTCGAGCGGGAGGGTATCTTCGCCGGGGTCTCCACCGGGGCGATCCTGCACGCCGCGCTGGGCCAGGCGGCGAAGGCCGTCCGGGCCGGCGAGCGCGCGGACCTCGCCTTCGTGGTGGCCGACGGTGGCTGGAAGTACCTGTCCACCGGCGCCTACGAGGGAACCATCGACGAGGCCGAGGACAGACTGGAGGGTCAGCTGTGGGCATGAGTGGGCTGCGAGCGACAGTCCTGGGCACGATCGCGGTCCTGCTGGCGCTGCTGGCGGCCCCCGTGGGCGCGGCCCAGGCTGCGGACCCGATCGTCAACACCGTCCCCCCGGCCCTCACCGGGCAGGCGGTGTACGGCGACCGGCTCCGCACCACCCTCGGCACCTGGACCCCCGAGGGGCTGACCCTCACCGTGCAGTGGCACCGCGACGGCGACCCGGTCCCGGGCGCCACCCGCCGCGGCTACCGCCTGCGGCTCGCCGACCTCGGGCACCGGCTGAGCGCCACCGTGACCGCCACCGACGCCGAGGGCACCCGCGTGTCGGCCACGACCGCCCCGAGCGACCGGGTCGGCAGGGCCAGCCTGGTGAGCGTCGCTCCGCCACGCATCACCGGGACGCTGCGGTACACCCACCGGCTCAGCGCCACCCGCGGCACCTGGTCCAAGGCGCCCCAGCGCGTCTCGTACCGTTGGCTGCGCGACGGCCGGCCGATCAAGGGTGCCACCCGGGCGTCGTACGTCCTTCAGGCCGGCGACGTCGGTGCGCGGGTGTCGGTCGCGGTGCGGGTGCGCCGCGAGGGCTACCTGCCGGCGCAGGCCGACTCGGCCCGCACCGCCCGGATCGGCCACCGCGTGCCGGTACGCCGCACGGTCACCTACCGGGTGGAGACACGGGGCAGGATCACCACGAGCCTGGCCACGTTCAAGCGGCAGGTGCTGGAGACCTACCGTGACCCACGCGGCTGGCGCTCGGCCGGCGTGGCGTTCCGGCCGGTCTCCCGCGGCGGGTCGTTCTCGGTGGTCCTGGCCGAGGCGAGCTGGGTGCCGCGGTTCTCCTCAGCGTGCAGCGCGGAGTGGAGCTGCCGGGTCGGTCGCTACGTGATCATCAACCAGACCCGCTGGAAGTACGCCAGCCCCGCGTGGAACGCTGCCGGCCTGCCGCTGCGCAGCTACCGGCACATGGTGGTCAACCACGAGACGGGCCACTGGCTGGGGCACGGTCACCTCGGCTGCCCCGGACCAGGTCGGCTGGCGCCGGTGATGATGCAGCAGTCGAAGGGCCGCGACGGCTGCCGGTTCAACCCCTGGCCGCTGCCCTCCGAGCTCTGGAGCCGCTAGCGCGCTGTCGGGGGTGGCGGGCTAGGGTGGCTGCGTCTCCCGTGGATCGCACCCGACGAAAGAGCCCGCCCTTGCGCGAGAACCTGCGTGACATCGTCGTGTTCAGCGGCAGCGCGCACCGGCACCTGGCACACGCCATCTGCGAGCACCTGGGCGTGCGCCTGGAGTCTGCGGAGCTGACCCGGTTCAGCAACGACTGCCTGCAGGCCCAGCTCCAGGCCAACTGCCGGCAGCGGGACGTCTACATCATCCAGCCGCTGGTGCCGCCCACGCAGGAGCACCTGATGGAGCTGCTGCTCATGGTCGACGCGGCCCGAGGGGCCTCGGCGGCCCAGATCACCGCGGTGATCCCGCACTACGCCTACGCGCGCTCGGACAAGAAGGACCAGTCGCGGATCTCCCTGGGCGGGCGGCTGGTCGCCGACCTGCTGGCCACCGCGGGCGTGGACCGGGTGCTGACCATGACGCTGCACGCCCCCCAGGTGCACGGCTTCTTCTCGGTGCCCGTGGACCAGCTCACGGCGCTGGGAGTGCTCGCCGAGCACTTCCTGGGCCGCAACCTCAGCCACAGCGTCGTGGTCTCCCCGGACCTCGGCAACGCCAAGACCGCCACCCAGTTCTCCCGGCTCCTCGGGCTCCCGGTCGCCGCGGGCAGCAAGCAGCGGCTGGCCGACGACCGGGTGGTGATCGACGCCATCGTCGGCGACGTCGCCGGCCGTCGGGCGATCATCCTGGACGACGAGATCGCCACCGGCGGCTCGATCGTCGAGCTGCTGGACCGGCTGGTCGACGCCGGCTGCACCGGCGCGGCGGTGGCCTGCACCCACGGCCTGTTCGTGGGCAAGGCGGTCGAGCGGCTGCGCAGCCACCCGATGATCACTGAGGTGGTCACCACGGACACGGTGCCGCCGCCGGCCGACTGGCCCGAGCTGCGGGTCCGCTCGGTCGCGGGGCTGTTCGCCGAGGCGATGGCGCGCGTGCACGCCGGCGAGTCGGTGAGCAGCCTCTTCGACGGGGTCGACCCGTCCCTCGGCCCCCCGCAGCCCAAGCTCTTCAGCTGACCTCGGGCCCCCGTGACCACCGTCTCGGCGTGACGAAGGTCGCTTGAGCACCCATCCGGGGTGCGGGCCGCCTACCCTTGCTGCTTGTGTCAGCCGTTCCCGTGTCGTCGCCTGACGCGCCGCTGCCGGGTGCCCGCACGGGCCCCGACCGCGACGCGCCGATCGGCATCTTCGACTCCGGGTTCGGCGGGCTCACCGTGGCCCGAGCGGTCATCGACCAGCTGCCGCACGAGTCGATCGTCTACCTCGGCGACACCGCCCGACAGCCCTACGGGCCCAAGCCGATCAGCGAGGTGCGCGAGTACGCCCTGGAGTGCCTGGACCACCTGGTCGACCGGGGCGTCAAGGCGCTGGTGATCGCCTGCAACTCCGCGAGCGCCGCGATGCTGCGCGACGCGCGGGAGCGGTACGACGTCCCCGTCGTCGAGGTGATCCTCCCCGCGACCCGCCGGGCGGTGGCGGCCACCCGCAACGGGCGGATCGGGGTGATCAGCACCCGGGCCACCGCCGAGTCGCTGGCCTACGACGACGCCTTCGCCGCCGCCCCGCAGGTGGAGCTCTCGACCCAGCCGTGCCCTCGGTTCGTCGACTTCGTCGAGCAGGGGATCACCGGCGGGGAGGAGCTGCTCTCGGCCGCCCACGAGTACCTGGACCCCCTCGTGGAGCGGGGCATCGACACGCTGATCCTGGGGTGCACCCACTACCCGCTGCTGACCGGGGTCATCTCCTACGTGGTGGGGGACGACGTCACCCTGGTCTCCTCCGCAGAGGAGTGCGCGAAGGACGTCTACAAGATGCTGGTGTCCACCGGGCTGATGCGCGAGGGCGGGGCGCCGTCCTACCACTTCCTCACCACCGGGGCTCCGGAGGAGTTCGAGTCCATCGGCCGCCGGTTCCTCGGCCCCGAGCTCCACGCGGCGTCGCAGTTCGTCGGGGGGCTGGTGTGAAGCTCACCGTCGTCGGCTGCTCCGGCTCCTTCCCGGGGCCGGACTCGCCGGCCAGCTGCTACCTCGTGGAGGCCGAGCACGAGGACCGGACCTGGCGGATCCTGCTGGACCTCGGCAACGGGTCCCTGGGCGCCCTGCACCGCTACGTCGACCCGCTCTCGATCGACGGGGTCTTCCTCAGCCACCTGCACGCCGACCACTGCATGGACCTGTGCGGCTACTACGTGATGCGCAAGTACCACCCCAACGGGCCGCAGCCGCAGCTGCCGGTGTGGGGCCCGGGCGGCACCGCCGAGCGGATGGCGCGGGCCTACGACCTGCCCAAGGTGCCGGGGATGACCGGCGAGTTCCGCTTCCGCGGCTACTCCCGCCCGGTCGAGCTGGGGCCGTTCCTGGTCGAGGCGGTCCGGGTGAAGCATCCCGTCACCTCGTACGCCCTGCGCGTCACCGCCCACGGCCGCACCCTGGTCTACTCCGGCGACACCGCCCCCTGCCGTGGCCTGGACCGGGCCGCCCAGGGCGCCGACCTGCTGCTCATCGAGGCCTCCTTCCGGGTCGGTCACCACGACCCGGAGGGAATCCACCTCACCGGACGCGACGCGGGCCGCACCGCCACCCGGGCCAAGGTCGCTCGGGTGGTGCTCACCCACATCCCGCCCTGGCACGAGCCGTTGCGCGCGTTCGACGAGGCGCAGACCACCTGGGACGGGCCGCTGGACCTGGCGGTCGCCGGGGCGACCTACTGGCTCGGCGAGGACCCCCGCCCGTCCTGACGGTGCGCCCGTGCGGGGCGCGGTGCATAGGATCACGCCATGACCCCTGCCCCCGCCCCGCGCGCCGACGGCCGCGCCGACGACGAGCTCCGCCCGGTGACGCTGACCCGGCACTGGCTGGACCACGCGGCCGGCTCGGTGCTGGTGGAGTTCGGCCGGACCCGGGTGCTGTGCGCCGCCTCGGCCTCCGAGGGGGTGCCGCGCTGGCGCAGGGGCTCGGGGCTGGGCTGGGTGACCGCCGAGTACGCCATGCTCCCCGCCGCCACCAACACCCGCTCGGACCGGGAGTCGGTGCGCGGACGGATCGGCGGCCGGACCCACGAGATCTCCCGGCTGATCGGCCGGTCGCTGCGGGCGGTGATCGACTACCGGGCCCTGGGTGAGAACACCATCGTGCTGGACTGCGACGTGCTCCAGGCCGACGGTGGCACGCGGACGGCGGCGATCACCGGGGCGTACGTCGCGCTGGCCGACGCCGTGGCCCACCTGCGGTCGGTGGGCGCCGTGCCGGGCGAGCCGCTCACCGGGTCGGTGGCGGGGGTGAGCGTGGGCATCATCGACGGGGTGCCGCGGCTGGACCTGCCCTACGTGGAGGACGTGCGGGCCGAGACCGACATGAACGTGGTGATGACCGGCGAGGGCAGGTACGTCGAGGTCCAGGGCACCGCCGAGGGTGCCGCCTTCGACCGCGCCGAGCTCGACGGGCTGCTGGCGCTCGCCGAGAAGGGGTGTGCCGACCTCACCGCCCTGCAGCGGGCGGCGCTCGCCGATGGCTGATCCGGGGCTCCTCGTCGCCTCACGCAACCCCAGGAAGCTCGCCGAGCTCCGCCGCCTGCTCGCCGTGCACGCGCCCGAGGTGCGCGTGCTCGGCCTCGACGACGTGCCGGCGTACGACGAGCCGGTCGAGGACCAGCCCTCCTTCGAGGGCAACGCGCTGCTCAAGGCGCGCGCCGGGGTGGCGGCGACCGGCCTCCCGACCGTCGCCGACGACAGCGGACTGTGCGTGGACGCGCTGAACGGGATGCCGGGCGTGCTGTCGGCGCGCTGGGCCGGGCCGCCGAAGTCCGACCGGCGCAACAACGAGCTGCTGCTGGCCCAGCTCGAGGACGTGCCCGACGAGCGCCGTCGGGCGTGGTTCGAGTGCGCGGTCGTGCTGTGCCACCCCGACGGCACCGAGATCGTCGAGCACGGCCGCATGTTCGGCCGGGTGATCCGCGAGCTCCGGGGGGTCGGCGGGTTCGGCTACGACGTGCTCTTCGTGCCCGAGGAGCATGACGTCGACGGCCGCACCTCCGCGGAGCTCACCGCGGAGCAGAAGGACCTCATCTCCCACCGGGGCCGGGCCCTGCGCGCGCTGGCCCCGCAGGTCGCCGGGGTGCTGTCGGCCTGACCCGTTCGGCCTGACCCGCCGGTCAGCCCCGGTACTCCGGGTTGGGGTGCTCGGGGTTGCTCAGGTCCCAGTTGGTGGTCACGTTGCCGTGGGCGGGCAGCCCCCCGGCGTCCTTGAGCCGCCGCGCCGTGTGCAGCATGTTCCAGGCTGCGAACACGGTGTTGCGGGTGGTCCAGTGGTTGTGGGCGCCCCGGTTGTCGTCGAGGTAGGACGGCCCCGGCCCGGCCTCGCCGTTCCAGTACGCGTCGGCCTGGGGCGGGATGGTGAACCCGATGTGGGACAGGGCGTAGAGCATCTGGGCCGCGCAGTGCTTGCCACCGTCCTCGTTGCCGGTCACGATCACCCCGCCCACCTTGCCGTAGTAGGACCACTGGCCGCGCCCGTTCAGGTCGCCGGACCAGCCGTAGAGCCGCTCGATCATGAGCCGGGTGGGCGAGGACTGGTCGCCCAGCCAGATCGGGGTGCACAGCACCACGATGTCGGCGGGTTCGACCAGGCTGCGGTAGAGCGCGGGGAAGTCGTCGACCTCCCAGCCGTGCTCGCGCATGTCCGGGTAGACCCCCGGTGGGATGGTGTGGTCCACGGTGCGTACGACGTCGGTGCGGGCGCCGACCCCGTCCAGCACGTGCCGGCTGACTGCGAGCAGGCCGTCGGTGTGGCTGGGCTCGGGTGAGCGCTTGAGCGTGCCGTTGAGGTAGACGGCGCGCAGGTCGGAGTAGTCGACGGTGTTCGCGGCGATCTCGGCGTCGATGAACGCCTGGACGGAGTCGGGCAGCATCTCCCTACGCTAGGCACCACGAGGGCGGAGGGGAAGTCGCACGAGGGTGGTCGAGGCCGGGGGGAACCTGTGCTCGAACCCGTGGGGGGCGACCGGGATCCGGGTGACCCTGAGCCGCACGGCGGGCCGAGCGCCGGGGTGGTTCCAGGATGCGAACGACCGTCCGGACACCGTGCGCACCCGTGCGTGACCGGTGGTGGCCCGGCCGGTGAGCAGGATCCGGGCGGTCACCGGCCGATCGGGGAGCCGGTTGACGACGATGAGGTACACCACGCCCTCCGGTGTCCGGGTGGCGGTCACGGCGAGGCCGGGGTAGCTGCCCGGCACTCCCAGGGCTCGGCGCACCGGGTTGCCCTGCACGGAGGCCGCCAGCACCCTGCCGCCGTCCCTGACCATCGGGCTCAGGGCCTGTCGGGTGACCGCCTGTGCCGTGAACGTGAAGTGGGGACCCTGACCGACCACGCCGCGGAGGGGTGCGTACATCAGCTCGTCGCTCGTGGTGATCCGGACCCCGATCCTGAGCCACGACACCCAGAGCGAGGCCATGTGCACGGCGTGGCTCGCCGACACCGACCAGCCCGGGAACGCGTCCGCGTCCCCGTCGATGGCCGAGGACTCGGTGAGCAGGAGGGGAACGCCCGCCGGCAGCGACGCCCGGGTCGTGCGGACACCGGTCTCGCGATCGTCGGTGGCCAGCATCAGCAGGTCATGGCCCTGCAGGGGGCCGGCCCAGTGGTCCGGGCCCATCCCCAGCCGGTCGCGGAACTTGGTGATGGCATGGGAGCTGAGGCAGTCCAGCCTGCGCTCACCGACCACGTCCACGAACCGGGCGGTTCCCCACGTCGAGCAGACCCTGATCGAGGGGTCGACGGCTCGCATCGCCTCCGCGAACGAGAAGTAGCCCCGGTGGACGCTGACGTACGAGGCCCGCACCCTCGCGCCGCGTCCCGGGATCCGGCCGTGGGCACCGTCCCCGAACCTGACGGTGCCCGTCGCCGGGTCGAGCTCGAACGCGCGTTCCCGGCCGACGGCTGCCAGATCCGCCACCGCGTGCCACTCGTGGCCGGCCACGCGCACCTGCACGGACCCCGGTCGCACCGGTGGGAAGAGGACCTCGAAGGTCTGTCCGGGGCTGCCGTCCGAGCGCACCCCGCCGAGGGGGTGGTCGCACCCTCGCCCCAAGGCCTCTCCGGAGAGGGAGGCTCGCCCGCCGAAGGCGTACTGGCGCATCGCCTGGCGGTCACGGGGGGACAGCCAGTACCGGGAGCCGGAGTGGTACTGCTCGTTGCCGACCTCCCACCAGTGCACGCCGTACGGGGCCGGATGACCGTTGGCGGCGCGGACCTCGGCCCAGTCCACCCCGCCGTTCGGGTTGCCCGGGTCTCCGGCGGGGGAGTTCATGTACTCGACGAGGTTCGCCGCGTGGCTCGGGGTCTCGGTGACGTAGGGGACCATCATCAGGGGTGCGGCGCCGACCTGGTCGAGCAGCTCCATGAACTCGTCGGGGCCGTACGCGAGGCCCCGCCGCACCGCGGCGTACCCGTCCCCGGGCACCCGGCGACCGTCGGTCTGGCACCCCCGCTCGGGACCGATCGCTCGGGTCCAGTCGTAGAGGTTGGCCAGCGTTCCGCCCGGGAAACGCACCACGCTGACGCCGGCCCGGCGCATGGCCGCGACCACCTGCGGGTAGGGCCGGTCCTCCAGGGGGTCCCACAGCCCGGCCCCGTTGCGCAGGTAGTGGTGGTTCACGCCGAGCAGGCCAGCGGCCACGGGGTGCAGGCGGTGCCGGAGGTCCACGGTGACGGTGGTGGTGGCCGTGCCTTCCTGCGGGTCGCTCCGGGGGTCCGGCCCGGACGCTGCCGGTGCCGCCAGCGCCACCGAGGCCACCACCACGACCAGACTGGTCCGAGCGACATGGGATGCGCGCATCTCGACCCCTACAGGGGAACCTAGCAGAGCTCGGGTGCGCCCGGCGAGAGTCGAACTCGCACTGGCCAGGACCTAAACCTGGTGCCTCTGCCTGTTGGGCTACGGGCGCGTGACCTCAGTCCAGGCCGAGGTCCCGGCGCAGCTTGGCGACGTGGCCGGTGGCCTTGACGTTGTACTGCGCCAGCGCGATCTTCCCCTCCGGGTCGACCACGAACGTCGAGCGGATCACGCCCTGGACCACCTTGCCGTACAGCTTCTTCTCGCCGAACGCGCCGTACGCCGCCAGCACCTGCTTGTCCGGGTCGGAGAGCAGGGTGAGGCCGAGCCCGTCACGGGCCCGGAACTTGGCGAGCTTCTCGGGCTTGTCGGGGGAGATCCCCAGCACCTCGTAGCCGTGGGCCCGCAGCCCCTCGAGCGAGTCGGTGAAGTCGCAGGCCTGCGTGGTGCATCCGGGGGTCATCGCCGCGGGGTAGAAGTAGACGATCACCGAGCGGCCGCGCAGGCCCGAGAGGGTGACCTCGGTGCCGGTGTCGTCGGGGAGCGTGAAGTCGGGGGCAGTGTCGCCCGGAGCCAGGCGGGGGGTCTCGGCCATCGGGGGTCCTCGTGGTCGGGGGGCTTGTTGCGCATGGTTCGCAATAACGTACAGTGGGCGGCAGTGCCCAACCTACCGTGCGGCCACAGTCGAAGGAGAGCCGATGCACGTGCCCGACGGGTTCCTCGACGCGCAGACGTCGGTGGCGACCGCGGTCGTCGCCGCCGGTGGGGTGGCGCTCGCCCTGCGCGGCGCCAGGCGGGAGCTGGACGACCGGACCGCCCCGATGGCCGGGCTCGTCGCCACGTTCGTCTTCGCCGGGCAGATGATGAACTTCCCGGTCGCGGGTGGCACCAGCGGTCATCTCCTCGGCGGTGCCCTGGCCGCGGTGCTGGCGGGCCCGTGGACCGCCGTGCTCTGCCTCAGCGTGGTGCTGCTCGTCCAGGGGCTGCTGATGTCCGACGGCGGGATCACCGCGCTGGGGACCAACGTCGTGCTGATGGGGCTGGTCGGCGTCGGCGTCGGCTGGCTGGGCTTCCGGCTGGCGCGGGCGGTGCTGCCCCGGCGCCTCGGGTCGGTGGCTCCGGCGGCGGCCTTCGGGGCCTTCCTCAGCGTGCCGGTCGCCGCCCTCGCCTTCACCGCGCTCTTCGCGGTCGGCGGGACCGCGCCCGTCCCGGTGGGAACGGTGGCCGCGGCCATGGTCGGCTGGCACCTGCTGATCGGGATCGGGGAGGCACTGATCACCGGCCTGGTGGTGGGCAGCGTCGTGGCGGTGCGCCCGGACCTGGTCTACGGCGCCCGGGACGTGCTCGCGTCGAGCGACCTGGAGATCCGGCCGGGGGTGGCCGCGTGAGGACCCGCACGTTCGTGCTCGTCGGTGTGCTGCTCGCCCTGCTGGTCGCCGGGGTCGGCAGCTACTACGCCAGCGCGCACCCCGACGGGCTCAGCTTCGTGGCCGAGCAGACCGGCTTCAGCGACCAGGAGCAGACCTCGGCCACCGCGGACTCCCCGTTCGCCGGCTACCAGACCAAGGGCGTCGAGAACGACCGGCTCAGCGGGGGGCTGGCCGGCGTGGCCGGCACGGTGACGGTCCTGGTCCTGGGTGGGGTGCTGTTCGGCCTGCTGCGCCGCCGTACCCACCGCCAGGACTCCGCGCGCGACCCTGCGGAGAGCCAGGGAGCCTGAGTGGGCGCCGGACACGGTCACCGACTGCACTACCACGGCCACAGCCGGGTGCACCGGGCTCCGGCGCACCTGAAGCTGCTGGCGCTGGTCGGCTTCATGCTGGTCGTGGTGGCGACTCCCCGGGAGTGGTACGCCGCCTTCGCGCTCTACGCGGCCCTGCTCCTGGGGGTCGCGGTGATGTCCGGGGTGCCGCTCGGCTACCTGCTCAAGCGGCTGGTGATCGAGACGCCGTTCGTGCTGTTCGCGCTGCTGGTGCCGTTCGTGGCGACCGGCCCGCAGGTGGAGGTCCTCGGGGTCAGCGTCTCCGAGCCCGGGTTGCTCGCTGCGTGGGGCCTGCTGGTCAAGGGGACGCTGGGCGTGCTGGCCTCGCTCACCCTCGCGGCCACCACCGAGCCGGACCAGATCCTGCGGGGGCTCGAGCGGCTGCGGATGCCCGAGCTGATCGTGCAGATCATGGGGTTCATGATCCGCTACCTCGACGTGGTGACCGCCGAGCTCGGCCGGATGACCACGGCGATGCGTTCGCGCGGCTACGACCCGCGCTCGCCCCGGCACTGGCCGGTGCTCGCCCGCGCCCTCGGCGCGCTCTTCATCCGATCCTACGAGCGCGGGGAGCGCGTCCACCTGGCGATGCTCTCCCGCGGCTACACGGGCACCCTCCCGAGGGTGGAGGAGCCGTGAGCGCGCCCGTGCTCGACGTCCACGGCCTCGCCTACGCCTACCCCGACGGGCACCAGGCGCTGTTCGGCGTGGACCTGCACGTGCACGCGGGGGAGCGGGTCGCGCTCCTCGGCCCCAACGGGGCCGGCAAGACCACGCTCGTGCTCCACCTCAACGGCATCCTCACCCCGGGGGCCGGGAGCGTCTCGGTGAGCGGGCTCCCGGTGGCCAAGCAGCACCTCGCGGAGATCCGCCGCCGGGTGGGGATCGTCTTCCAGGACCCCGACGACCAGCTCTTCCTCGGCACCGTGCGCCAGGACGTCGCCTTCGGCCCCGCCAACGCGGGGGTGCGTGGCGCCGAGCTCGACCGGCGGGTGATGGAGGCGCTGGACCAGGTCGGCATGGCCGACTTCGTGGACCGACCGCCGCACCACCTCTCCTTCGGCCAGCGGCGCCGCGTCGCGGTGGCCACGGTGCTGGCCACCCGGCCGGAGATCCTGGTGCTCGACGAGCCGTCCTCCAACCTCGACCCCGCCTCGCGCCGCGAGCTCGCCGACATCCTGCGCGGGCTGGACGTGACCGTGCTGATGGTGACCCACGACCTGCCCTACGCGCTCGAGCTGTGCCCCCGGTCGGTGCTGCTCAGCGACGGGGTGGTGGTGGCGGACGCGCCGACGTACGACGTGCTCACCGACGACGCGCTGATGCGCGCCCACCGGCTGGAGCTCCCGTTCGGCTTTGATCCGCGGATCATTGGTAACCTTCCCGCGTGACCACGGAAATGTCCTCGCTGGAGACCGAGATCGAGCAGACGCGCGACCGGCTCGCCAAGACGATCGACGAGCTCGTCTACCGGACCAGTCCGAAGACCATCGTGAGCCGCCAGATCGCGGCCACCAAGGCGCACTTCGTCGACCCGGTGACCGGGGCACCGAGGACCGACAACATCCTCAAGGTGGCCGGCGGCGTGGTCGGGGTGGTCGTGGTCTTCGCCGTCCTCCGCGCGATCACCCGCTGACCCGTCGCTGTTTTCCACCGCCGATGGCCGACAAGACGCCGATCCGGATGCTGCACGACCGCATCCTGGTCGAGATGGACCGGGAGACCGGCGAGCGCCGCTCCTCTGGCGGCATCGTGATCCCGGCGACGGCTGCCATGGGGGCTCGGCGGCTGACCTGGTCGCGGGTGGTCGCGGTGGGCCCCAACACGCGGTCGGTGGAGAGCGGCGACCGGGTCCTGTTCGACGCCGACGACAAGGCCGAGGTCGAGGTGAACGGAGAGGTGTACGTCGTGATGCGGGAGCGCGACCTGCACGCCGTGGCCTCCGACCGCCTGGGGGACTCGCCCACCGGCCTCTACCTGTGAGGCGTCAGGAGACCTTATGACCGCCACCCTCCGCGTGCTGGCCGGGCTGCTGCTCCTCGGGGGCGTACTCGTCGGAGCACCGGCCCACGCGCGGCCGTGGGACGACGCCCAGCGGCTGTGCCAGGTCAAGGACGCCCGGATCCGGGAGAACAGCGGGATGTCGCGCAGCACCTACGCCCGGCCAGTGCTGTTCGCGCACAACGACAGCGGGGGAGGCCCCCAGTTCTTCGCGCTCGGGACGGGCTGCCGCACCAAGGCGGTCTTCGACGTCCCCGGGGCGCCCGCGAAGGACTGGGAGGACATGGCCTCGGGGCCCGGTCACACGCTGTGGTTCGGCGACATCGGCGACAACAACCTGAAACGCAGCGAGATCAACGTCGTGGTCGTCAAGGAGCCCCGGCGGCTGCGCAGCCGGGCCCTCGGCTACCGCTCCTACCGGCTCAGCTACCCAGACGGCCCGCACAACGCCGAGTCGCTGATGGTCCGTCCCACCACCGGCCGGCTCTACGTGATCACCAAGGCCTCCGCCGGAGCCGGCATCTACCGCGCACCGGCCACCCTGGACCCCGACCACGTCAACCCGCTCACCCGGATCGCCGACGCGCCGGGGCAGGGGCTCAGCGGCGCGGACTTCGCCCCACGAGGGGGTCGGTTCGTGCTGCGCGGCTACCCCACGGCGTACGTCTTCTCGGGGATGCACGACACCCCCACCAAGGTGCCGCTGCCCACAGCGCACACCTTCGGCGAGGCTGTGACCTTCAGCCGTGACGGCGCGCTGATCCTCGGTGCCGAGGGCGTGCACGAGTGGGTGTGGCGGATCCGCCGCTGACCGCCCGCGGTCACCCCGGCTGGTCGCCGCTGGCGAGCGCTCTCGACACAGCAGCCTCCGCGCTGGTCTCGAGCGCCGGCTCACCGTCGCCGTACACCGCGATCACGTGCCGCAGCACCGGGCAGGAGTTGCCGCCCGCCGCCTTCGTGTATGACCGGCTCGAGTGACCTTCTGCCTCGCCGGGCGGCCCGCATGACTCCGGCCCCGCTGGGTAACCGGTGCTTACACAGTCACCACGACCGGCGAGGAGAGCAGCATGAGCGCTCAGGACAAGGCCCGCAACCAGGGCGAGGGCATGATCGGCACGGCGAAGGAGAAGCTCGGCCAGGCCACCGATGACGAGAGCATGGAGCGCGAGGGCCGGACCGAGCGGTCCAAGGCGGACCTCAAGCAGGCGGGAGAGAAGGTCAAGGACGCCTTCAAGTGACCCGCTCACCCCGGTTCCGTTGACAGGCGATGAGCCGGCGAGGAGCCTGAGAGGCAGCGGCACGGGGGAGTCCCACGAGGAGGCGGGCCATGATCCTGGTAGCCGGAGCCACAGGAATGGTCGGAGGACTGGTCTGCGCGCGGCTGGCCGCGGGCGGCATGTCGGCCCGCGCGATGGTGCGGCCGACCTCGGTGAGCGAGAAGCTGGAGGGGCTGCGGGCCGCCGGCCTGGAGATGGTCGAGGGGGACCTGCGCGACCCCGCCTCCCTGGACGCGGCGTGCGCCGGAGTCGACTCGGTCATCTGCACGGTCTCCTCGATGCCCTTCTCCTACGACCCCGGTGTGAACGACATCGAGACCACGGACCGGGCCGGGGTGGAGGCGCTCATCGATGCCGCTGCGCGTGCGGGTGTCAGCCACTTCGTCTACACGTCGTTCTCCGCGAACCTGGACCTGGACTTTCCCCTGTGTCGGGCCAAGCGTGAGGTCGAGCAGCACCTGAGGGACAGTGGCCTCACCTACACGATCCTTCGACCGAGCTGCTTCATGGAGGTGTGGCTCAGCCCGGCGGTCGGCTTCGACCCGGCGAACGGCAGCGTCACCATCTACGGGGACGGCACCCGGCCGGTGAGCTTCATCGCTGCGGACGACGTGGCTGCGTTCGCCGTGGCGAGCCTGTCGGCGCCGAGCGCCCGCAACGCCGTCCTCGAGCTCGGCGGACCGGACGCGCTCAGCCCCCTCGAGGCGGCCTCGATCTTCGAGGAGTCCGTCGGCCGGGCGCTCCAGCGGCAGTTCGTGCCGGTGGAGGCCCTGCAGGAGCAGCTGGCAGGAGCCACCGACGGGATGCAGCGCTCCTTCGTCTCTCTCATGCTGTGCGTGGCCAAGGGCGACCCGATCGACATGAGCGCTCTGCCGGACGACCTCTCCGTTTCCTTAACCTCGGTGCGGGAGTTCGCCGGGCGCTGACGCGGTCGCTGCTGGTTTCCCCGGGCGGGGAAACCAGCACATGTGGGGGGTTGCACCCGTGAGAAGTGCGAGTGTGCCTTGCCCGGTGGGACGGTTGGGGCTGGTGGGGCTGCGACGACGTACGCCGGCGGGGTTCGCCATGGGTGACGCCGGTCGCGCGCCCTCCCTGTCGGGTCAGCCGGCGCGGAGCGTCCGGGAGGGTCCTCCGGCGATAGCGCGGAGCTTCTCAGTCACCAGGTGGCTGTTGGGTTTTGGGTTCTGCTGGGCGCTGGCGTGGGGGCG
>NZ_DAOMFK010000022.1:0-1322 GCF_035429765.1 Nocardioides sp.
TGCTGACGCATACTGCGTGCCATGGACCCGCGCCCGCAGACCGATCCCCAGCCACGGGCGACGAGCGCGGTCGTGGTGACCGCGGAGTCGAAGCACCGGTCCCGCTCTCTCCAGCCGACGGTGCTGCGGCGGGTGGGCGGCGTGACCCTGCTCGACCGCGCGGTCAAGGTGCTGTGCGCGGCAGGAGTGACCCGGATCGTGGTGGTGGCCGGCTACCGAAGCGAGGACGTGGCGGCAACCATCCACTCCCACGGCCTCCCGGTTGAGCTGGTGGTCAACCCGGACTGGCAGCAGGGCACGTCGACCTCGGTGCTCGCCGGCCTTCACCAGGTCGACGAGGACCGGTGCCTGGTCGTCATGGGCGACCACGTGTTCGAGGCCGACGACGTACGGCGGCTGATGGCCGCACCGGGTCGCAACGTGCTGGCCGTCGACCGTGACCCACAGCGCCAGGTGGGCGGCCTGGGAGGGGTGCCCCCGGTCCGGGTACGGACCGCGGCCGACGGCCGACTGCTCAAGCTGGCCGCCGACCTGAAGGAGTACGCCGCGGTCGACGCCGGCCTCAGCTCCGTCCACGTCGCCGACGTCCTGGCCGCGACCGCCGACGCGCCGGCGATGCCGTGGGCCGCTGTGCGGCGGCGGATGCTCGACCACGGCTTCGAGATGACCACGTGTGACTTCACCGGGCTCTGGGCGGCTGTCGACACACCCGATGGAGTGCGGGCCCTGGAGCGGGCGATGTGGCATCGGTACGGGCCCAAGCCGACCGACCAGATCATCGCCCGGACCGTCAACCGGCGAATCTCGGGACCCCTGACCCGCCAGCTGCTGCGGACCGGGCTCAGCCCGCACGTGGCCACGTTGCTGGCCTTCGCCACCACGCTCCTCGCGTCCGGCCTGATCGCGGTCGGCGACCGGTGGGTGATGGCCGCCGGCGGGCTCGGCGTCCTGCTCGGCTCCGCCCTCGACGGCGTCGACGGCGAGCTCGCGCGGGTAAGCGGCCGGGCCTCGCGCCGCGGCGCCGCGCTGGACACGCTGCTGGACCGCTATGCCGACCTCGCCGTGGTGGTCGGCCTGGTCGTCGGCGCCGGCCACACGGAGACCGCCTGGGCCTGGGGGTTCGCCGCGGGGTGCGGCTGCCTGCTGATCTCCTACATCCACGCGGTGGGCCGCGACACCGACGTGCGGTTGCTCTTCCGGCGCGAGGTCCGGTTGCTGATCCTCGCCCTGGCGGCGATCAGCGGCCTCCCGCTATGGGGGCTGGCGGTCGTCGCCGTCGCGGCCAACCTCGACACGGCGCGCGGCGTGGTGCTGCTCCTGCG
>NZ_DAOMFK010000022.1:1422-28580 GCF_035429765.1 Nocardioides sp.
GCGTGGTGATCCACGGACTGTCGCCCTCGAGGTGGTGCGCCTGGCGATGCCCGCCAGATCGGTGTCAGGTGATGGCGTCGAGCGCCACGTCAAGCCGCTCGTAGCCACGACCGAGCCCCTCGGTCATGCCCGAGGCGATCCAGCCGTCGCGCATCTCGCGGTCGACGTAACGGACCGTCAGCCTCATCGCGGTGCGGTCATCGGGGCGCTCGTCGAGCACGAGCGTGTTGAGGCTTGGGCCGGGGAAGTCGTCGAACTGCTCGGTGGAGACGATTCGGTGCGGCCGATCGACCTCCTCGTACGTGCCCCGGACGCCCATAGCGCCGGGGCTGTCGGGCTGGTTGAACACCCAGCGGTAGCTGCCCCCGACGCGAACGTCCATCTCGCAGGTGGTCAGCGGGAAGCTCGCGTCACCGAGCCAGCGGCGCAGGTGCTCCGGCTCGGTCATGGCCCGCCAGACCTTGTCGGGCGGTGCGTCGAAGTCACGGCGGATGAGGACCGAGACGTCGTCGGGGGTGGTCACCTCGAAGGTATTGGGCCAGATGCTCATGGAGAGTCCTCGGGGTCGTCGGACATCGTGCGTAGGTAGTCGTCGAGGCGGTCGTAACGCTGCTCCCAGAACTCGCGGAACTCCTCGGCCCACTCCGCGACCTGCTTCATCGGCTCGGCCTGCAGGGTGGCCGGCCGGGACTGCGCGACCCGCCCGCGAGTGACCAGCCCGGCCCGCTCGAGGACCCGGAGGTGTTTGGAGACGGCCGGCCCGGTCATGTCGAACGGCTCCCCGATCTCGGCCACCGTCGCCGGACCGCGCCGCAGCCGCGTCAGCATCGCCCGGCGCGTCGGGTCGGCCAGCGCGGCGAACACCAGGCTCAGCGGATCGCGCGCCTCCGCGGGACGGGCGCCCAGGGCGACGGTGCTCACGCGCCGACCGGCTCCTCGTGCGGGAAACCGCCCTCGGGCCACTGCTGCAGGAGCCAGGCGTTGCCGTCGGGGTCCTCGAACCGGCAGAACAGGCAGCCGCCGAGGGCCTGCACCTCGCCGAGCTCGACGCCTCGGCTGGACAGCTCCTTGGTGGCCGCATCCATGTCGGCGACGACCAGGTGCAGCCCCTTCTGAACGCCGACCGGCATGTCGCTGATCTCCGGGATGTTGCGGCCCAACAGGATGGCGCATCCCGAGCCGGGCGGGCAGATCTGCACGATCCGCATGTCGTTCATCTGGACGTGGTCGGTAAGCAGCCGCCAGCCACACTTCTCGACGTAGAAGTCTCGGGCACGGTCGACGTCGCTGACCGGCAGGTGGATGAGCTCGAGCCGCATCTGCGTGGTGGTCATGATGGTGACTCCCTCTTTGGAAACCAACTGGTTCGATAACTGATTGGTTTCTATCGGATCCTGGATCCGGTTGTCAAGGGCACTCCTCGCCCTGCTCGTCGGCCGCACGTCGATCGCCGGTCGGCCCGCGGCCCTGGCTGCGCAGGTCGTCCAGGGTCTGGCAGCTGACGTGCTGCCGACCGGCGAGCCCCTTGACCGACCAGGCCTGCTCGAAAGCCCGTGGACGATGGTGGCGTTGGGCTGGGTGCTGTTGGTGAACTCCATGGGAGGAAGGTGTGCGAACCCCACCGAGCGGCAGCGAGACGACCCGAGACGACTCCACGGCGACGCGAGATCAGAAGCGTCTGTGTTTCCATTGTGTGACCGGACCATGCGCTTCCCCTGGGTGGGGGTTCAGGACGTGGCCCGTGACTGCGTGTTCGGTGGAGCTGAGGGGACTCGAACCCCTGACCCCCTGCATGCCATGCAGGTGCGCTACCAGCTGCGCCACAGCCCCGGACGGCCGCCCGTCTCTCCGGGCAACTCGGGAATACTAGCCAACGCCCTCACTCGACGCGAAATCGGCCCCTTCGGTCTGCCGGCGCGGGGCGAGGTTGTACGCCGCCAGCCTCGGAAGCGGGTCGTCAGGACCCTGCACGAGCACGGCCCACGCACCGTTGGCGAGGACGCGCAGCGAGCGGGTGGGCACCGGAGGCCAGCCGAGCACCGCGAACAGGCCGACCTTGACGCAGGTGCCGTGGAGCACCGCGATGCCGGTCTCGCCCGGACCCAGCGCGGCCAGGCAGTCGGTGAGCGCCGGGGTGACCCGCGCACGGACCTGCTCCACCGACTCCTCACCGGGGACGAGGGGGCCAGGCTCGCCGGCCACCCACGCGGCGTACTCCGCCGGGTGGCGCTCGGCGAACTCCGTCCGGGTCAGCCCCGAGCGCACCCCCACGTCGAACTCGCGCAACCGCCGGTCGGGCTGGGCCACCAGCCCGGTGGCCTCCTCGAGGTACGCCGCGGTCTGCCGCGCGCGGGCCAGGTCGCTGGTCCACAGCCGCACCGGGTGCTGCCCGGCCAGGCAGGAGGCGGCCGCCCGGGCCTGGGCGTGCCCGCAGTCGTCGAGCTGGACGTCGGTGTGCCCCTGGGCCCGGTCGATGAGGTTCCACGGGGTCCGGCCGTGACGCAGCAGGACCAGCCGGCGGACCTCTCCGTCAGCGAGCCGCATGCGCGGTCACGTCAGCCGGCAGGGGGATCAGGGGACAGTCGCGCCAGAGCCGCTCCAGGGCGTAGAACTGCCGCTCCTCCTCGTGCTGGACGTGGACGACGATGTCGCCGTAGTCGAGCAGCACCCACCGACCCTCGCGGTGACCTTCGCGGCGGATGGGCTTGACGCCGATCTCGCGAAGCTTCTCCTCCACGCGGTCGACGATCGCGTGGACCTGCCGCTCGTTGCCCGCCGAGGCGAGCAGGAACGCGTCGGTGATGGCGAGCTGCTCGGAGACGTCGAAGGCGATGACGTGCTGGCCGAGCTTGTCAGCCGCGGCGCGTGCGGCGGTCTCCACGAGCTCGAGGGCGTGGTCGGTGGCGGTCACTCGGCGGTTTCCTTCACAAGGTCGTCGGGACCCCGGCGGGGTCGGGGGTGTAGAGCCGGTGCTTGGCGATGTACTGCACGACGCCGTCCGGGACGAGGTACCACACCGGCTCGCCGCGGCGCTTGCGCTCGCGGCAGTCGGTGGAGGAGATGGCCAGCGCAGGGATCTCGACCAGCGTCACACGGTCGGCGGGGATGTCCCCGAGCTGGTCGGCGTCCATGTTGTAGCCGGGCCGGGTGCACCCCACGAACCTGGCGAGCCCGAAGAGCTCCCCGGCGTCGCGCCAGGTGAAGATGTCGGCGAGCGCGTCGGCGCCGGTGATGAAGTACAGCTCGGTCCCGGGCAGCTGGGCGCGCAGGTCCCGCAGGGTGTCGATGGTGTACGTCGGTCCGTCGCGGTCGATGTCGACCCGGGAGACGGTGAAATGGGGGTTCGCCGCGGTCGCGATCACCGTCATCAGGTAGCGGTGCTCGGCCGGGGAGACCCGGCGGTGGGACTTCTGCCAGGGATCCCCGGTCGGGACGAAGACGACCTCGTCGAGGTCGAACCACGCCTGCACCTCGGAGGCCGCCACGAGGTGCCCGTGGTGGATCGGGTCGAAGGTGCCGCCCATCACACCCACCCGGCGGGTGGGGACGGGGGTCGGCGCCGAGGGCACGCTCAGCTGTGGTCCCGTCCCGCGCCGAAGATCAGCAGCGCGACCAGCAGGAAGAGCAGGAGGCCGAGCACCACGGCACCCACGGCGTAGGGGCTGATGGCCTGGACGGCGACAAGAGCACTCGAAGACATGGCGGACAGCCTACCCGGCGCGGCTCAGCGGACGTGTCCGTCCCCGGTGACGACGTACTTCGTCGAGGTCATCTCGGGCAGGCCCATCGGCCCGCGGGCGTGCAGCTTCTGGGTGCTGATGCCGATCTCGGCGCCGAAGCCGAACTCCCCGCCGTCGGTGAACCGGGTGGAGGCGTTGACCAGGACCGCCGCCGAGTCGACCTCGGCGGTGAACCGGCGGGCGGCGGCCAGGTCCTCGGTGACGATGGCGTCGGTGTGCTGGCTGGAGAACCGGCGGATGTGGCCGATGGCCTCGTCGAGGGAGGCCACCACCTTCGCGGAGATGTCCAGGGAGAGGTACTCCTGCGCGTAGTCCTCGTCGCTGGCTGCGACCACCCCGGGGACCCGGCCGAACGTCTCGTCGCCGTGGACGGTGACGCCGTGCTCCTGGAGAGCGGCGACGACCTTGGGGACGAAGTCCTGGGCGAGGTCCTGGTGGACCAGCAGCGACTCGGCGGCGTTGCAGACGCTGGTGCGGTGGGTCTTGGAGTTGAGCACGATGGCCAGCGCCTTGTCCGGGTCGGCGGCTCGGTCGACGTACACGTGGCAGTTTCCGACGCCGGTCTCGATGACCGGCACCGTCGAGCCCTCCACCACCGAGCGGATCAGGCCGGCACCGCCTCGGGGGATGAGCACGTCGACCAGGCCCCGGGCCTGCATCAGCACGGTCACGCTCTCGTGGGTGTCGCCGGGCACCAGCTGCACGACGTCGGCGTCCAGGCCCTCGGCCACGACCGCCTCGCGCAGGGCGGCGACGATCGCCTCGTTGCTCGACCGCGCGCTCGAGCTGCCCCGCAGCAGCACCGCGTTGCCGGACTTCAGACAGATGCCGGCAGCGTCGGCGGTCACGTTGGGCCGGGCCTCGTAGATCATCCCGACCACCCCGAAGGGGACGCGCACCTGGCGCAGCTCCAGCCCGTTGGGCAGCGTGCCCCCCCGCACGACCTCGCCCACCGGGTCCGGCAGGCCGGCGACGTCGCGCAGGCCCTGCGCCATGCCGGCGAGCCGGCCGTGGTCCAGCCGCAGCCGGTCGATGATGTTGGCGGGGGTGCCGCCGGCCTCGGCGCGCGCGATGTCCTCCGCGTTGGCGGCCAGCACGGCGGTCTCCCGGGCCATCAGCGTGTCGGCCATCGTGTGCAGCGCCCGGTCCTTCTGGGCCCGGGTGGCCAGGGCCAGCCCGTGGCTGGCCGCGCGCGCCCGGGTCGGGGCCGCGAGGACGGGGTGCTCGGTGGTCATGCCCCCCAGCCTAGCCGCGGCGATCCCGCCGAGCGTCGGTCGTCTGCAGGCGGAGACGGCCACGGACGTGCCACCGGCCCGGTCGCGGACGGCGACCGGGCCGGTGCACGACCGCGGTGGTCAGCCCTTGCGGGCCTGGACCTTCTCGGTGAGGGCGGGAAGCACGGTGTGCAGGTCGCCGACCACGCCGAAGTCGACCAGCTCGAAGATCGGGGCCTCCTCGTCCTTGTTGACGGCCACGATCGTCTTGGAGGTCTGCATGCCGGCGCGGTGCTGGATGGCGCCCGAGATGCCGCCGGCGATGTAGAGCTGCGGCGCGACCGTCTTGCCGGTCTGTCCCACCTGCAGGGTGTGCGGGACCCAGCCGGAGTCCACGGCGGCCCGGGAGGCACCCACGGCCGCCCCGAGCGCGTCGGCCAGACCCTCGATCGGGGCGAAGTCGCCACCAGTACCGCGGCCACCGGAAACCACCACGGCGGCCTCGGTGAGCTCCGGCCGGCCGGAGGACTGGCGGGGCTGGGAGGCCAGGATCTGGGTGCCCTTGGCGGCGTCGGAGACCACCGCGGCGACCTGCTCGACGACGCCCGCGCCGGCGACCTCCTCCGGGGAGGCGGCGTTGGGCTTGACCGTGATGATCGGGGTGCCCTGGGTGACCCGCGCGGTGACGGTGTAGTTGCCCGCGAAGACGGACTGGGTGGTGACCGGCGCCCCGTCGGCACCCGCCTGGACGTCGACGGCGTCGGTGATCACGCCGGAACCGAGCTTGACCGCGAGGCGGCCGGCGATCTCCTTGCCCTCCGCGGAGGAGGTGATCAGCACGGCCCCTGCCGAGGCCGCGGTGGCGACCTGCTGCAGGACCTCGGCCTTCGGCGCGACGAGGTAGCCCTTCACCAGCGCGTCGTCGACGACGTAGACCTTCTCGGCGCCGTACTTCCCGACGGCCTCTGCGACGCCCGCGGCCTGCGCCGGGGAGCCGATGAAGACGGCCGAGGGCTGCCCGAGGCGGCGGGCCACGGTGAGCAGCTCGAACGTCGGCTTGCGCACCACACCGTCGGCGTGGTCGACCAGAACCAGGATCTCAGACATGGGCACGCTCCTCAGATGAACTTCTTGGCCGCGAGGAAGTCGGCGAGCGCCTGGGCGCCCGAGCCGTCCTCGTCCTTGACGATCTCGCCCGCGGTGCGCGGCGGACGGGCGGTGGTCGAGTCGACCGCCGACCACGCCGCGGACACGCCCACCTGGCCCGCGTCGACGCCCAGGTCGGCCAGCGTGTAGGTCTCCAGCGGCTTCTTCTTGGCCGCCATGATCCCCTTGAACGACGGGTAGCGCGCCTCGCCGGACTGGTCTGTCACGGAGAGAACGACGGGCATCGTGGCCCCCAGCACCTCGGTGGCGGTGTCGCCGTCCCGCCGGGCCCGCACCTGGTCGCCCTGGGTCTCGACCAGCGCCGCGAAGGTGACCTGGGGCAGCCCCAGCCGCTCGGCCAGCATCGCCGGGACGACGCTCATCTCGCCGTCCGTGGAGGCCATGCCGCACATCACGATGTCGGCGGGACCGGCCTTCTTGACCGCCTCGGCGAGCACCAGGGAGGTGGCCAGGGCGTCGGAGCCGGCGATCGCGTCGTCGACGACGTGGACGCCCTGGTCGGCGCCCATCTGCAGCGCCTTGCGGACCGCGTCGACCGCGCCCTCGGGCCCGACGCACAGGGCGGTGACGGTCACGTCCTCGTCCGCGCGCTTCTCCTTGATCTGCAGCGCCTGCTCGACGGCGTACTCGTCGAGCTCGGAGAGCAGACCGTCGACGCCGACCCGGTCGACGGTGTGGTCGGCCTCGAACTTCCGGTCGGCCGTGGCATCCGGGACGTACTTCACACAGACAACAATGTTCATGGCGGTGTGGCCGTTGCGGCCCCTCCTGGTGGACTCGAGCGGCGGGATTCAAACACGTGGCACGACGCGGCGACCTGACGACGGGTCATGGTCGCCTGCCCCAGTGAGGCTACCTGGCGGTAGCAGGCGGCAGGAACTTGGCGACGGGTGCGATCAGTCACACGCTCAGCGGCCGACGAACCGGGCCTTCCCGGGGCCGTTCTCGATGAAGGAGGCCATCCCCAGGGTGCGGTCCTCGGTGGCGAAGAGGGCCGCGAACTGCTGGCGCTCGATCTCCAGACCGGTCTCCAGGTCGACCTCCAGCCCCCGGTCGACCGCCTCCTTCGCCGCCCGCAGGGCGTACGTCGCGGCGCCGGCGAACCGGCCGGCCCAGGCCCTCGCCTCGGCGTACACCCGGTCGGCCGGGAGCACCCGGTCGACCAGGCCGAGGGCCAGCGCCTCGTCCGCCTTCACGAACCGGCCGGTGAAGATGAGGTCCTTGGCGCGGCTCGGCCCGACCAGCCGGCTGAGCCGCTGGGTGCCGCCGGCCCCGGGGATGATGCCCAGCAGGATCTCGGGCTGGCCGAGGACGGCGTCCTCGGCGGCGAACCGGACGTCGGCGCACAGCGCGAGCTCGCAGCCACCGCCCAGGGCGTAGCCGGTCACCGCGGCCACCACCGGCTTGGGGATGCGGGCCACCGCGGTCAGCGAGGACTGCAGTGCGCCGGACCGCTTGACCATGTCGGTGTGGGACATGTCGGCCATCTCCTTGATGTCCGCACCGGCGGCGAAGACGCGCTCCCCGCCGTACAGCACGACGGCCTTCACGTCGTCGCGCTCGGTCGCCTCGACCGCAGCGGCCCGGATCTCCTCCTGGACCTGCTCGTTGAGCGCGTTCATCTTCGGTCGGTCCAGCCGGATCGTGCCGACACCGTCGGCCACCTCGAGCCGGACGAACTCCCCGGTCCCTGCGCCGTTCCCGCCCATCTGTCTCTCCTCCGGTCGTAGGTCTCGATTCGGAGCCTAGCGAGCGCGTTCGGCCCGTTCGACGCGCCGTCGGGGTACACAATGACCCGGTGAGTCCCCCCCGCTGGCGCTGGCACCGACGCGACGAGTCGGTCCCCGTCTGGCCGGGCAGCCACCAGCACCTGGGGGCGACCTGGGGACCCGACGCGACCAACTTCGCGGTCTGGGCGCCCGAGGCGACGAACATGTGGGTCTGTCTCTTCGACGAGGAGGGGCGAGAGACCCAGCACGAGCTGACCGAGCGCACGCTCGGCATCTGGCACGGCCAGGTCCCCGGGGTCCCGGTCGGCCAGGCGTACGGGTTCCGCGCGGACGGCGCGTGGGACCCCTGGCACGGCAGGCGCTTCAACCGGCACAAGCTGCTGCTCGACCCGTACGCCCGGGCGATCACCGGTGAACCGGTGCCGGGCCCCGACCTGCTGGCGTTCGAGCCGCACGACCCCTACCGGAAGAACCGGGTGGACTCGGCGCCGAGCATGCCGCGGTGCATTGTCGTCCACGACGACTTCGACTGGGGCGGGGACCGCCCGCCGCAGACGCTGTGGAACGACACCGTCATCTACGAGCTCCACGTGAAGGGCTACACCCGGCTGCACAACGAGATCCCCGAGCACCAGCGCGGCACCTACGCCGGACTGGCCACCCCGACCGTCACCCGCTACCTGCAGGACCTGGGGGTGAGCGCGGTCGAGCTGCTCCCGGTCCACCAGTTCTTCACCGAGCCGGCCGTGGCGGCCCGGGGGCTCACCAACTACTGGGGCTACAACAGCATCGGCTTCTTCGCCCCGCACGCGGCGTACGCCGCCGGGGGAACCCGGGGCCAGCAGGTGACCGAGTTCAAGGAGATGGTGCGCTCCTTCCACGCGGCCGGCATCGAGGTGATCCTGGACGTGGTCTACAACCACACCGCCGAGGGCGGTCCGGACGGCCCGACGTACAGCTTCCGCGGTCTGGACGACCTGGGGTACTACAAGCGCTCCGGCACCGTGGGCGACGCCTACTGGGACGTGACCGGGTGCGGGAACACCGTGGACTCCACGAACCCCGGCGCGCTCAGGCTGATCCTGGACTCGCTGCGGTACTGGGTGACCGAGATGCACGTCGACGGGTTCCGCTTCGACCTGGCCTCGGCGCTGGCTCGCACCGGTCACCACATCGACATGCACAGCGCCTTCCTCGCCACGATCGGGCAGGACCCGGTCCTACGGCACGTCAAGCTCATCGCCGAGCCGTGGGACGCGTCGATGGACGGCTACCGCGTCGGCTACTTCCCCCCGCCGTGGGTGGAGTGGAACGACCGGTACCGCGACACCATCCGGGACTTCTGGCGCCGCAGCTCCGGGGGGATCCGCGACGTGGCCTCACGTCTGGCCGGCTCCTCGGACCTGTACGCCGACGACGGGCGCTCGCCGTACGCCTCGGTCAACTTCCTCACCGCCCACGACGGCTTCACGCTGCGCGACCTGGTCTCCTACAACACCAAGCACAACGAGGCCAACGGCGAGCACAACCGCGACGGCACCGACAACCACCGCTCCCACAACCACGGGGTGGAGGGCGACACCGACGACCCCGAGGTCACCGCGCTGCGGCGCCGGCTGGCCGCGAACATGATGGCGACCCTCTGCCTGTCCAACGGATCGCTGATGATCACGGCCGGCGACGAGCGGGGCCGCACCCAGCGGGGCAACAACAACGCCTACGCCCAGGACAACGAGACCTCGTGGGTCGACTGGCGGCCCGACGACGCGTGGCTCGACGTCTACGAGGTGACCAAGGCGGCCCTCCGGCTCCGCCGGGAGGCCCCGGCCCTGCGCCAACGCCACCACTTCGACGGAACCCCCTCCATCGAGGGCGGGCCGAAGGACCTGGCCTGGATCCACCCGGCGGGCCGGGAGATGGTGGAGCAGGACTGGTACGACGTCAACCTGCACGTGGTGGGCATGTTCGTCTCGGGCGACCCGCTGCGCTCCCCCGGACCGCACGGTGAGCAGCAGCGCGGCAAGTCGTTCCTGATCTGGCTCAACAGCGCCGCGGAGGACACCACGCTCACGCTCCCTGACAACGGCTGGTTCGTCGAGGGCGAGGTGGTGCTGTCCACCGACGCGGCGCACCCCGCCGGGACCCGCGTCGCCTCCGGCGACACGCTCGACTTCGCCGGTCGCTCGGTGCTGGTGCTCTGCCGGGACTGAGACCCGCCGCCGGTGGCTCAGCCGGGCGGAGCGGCGACCAGGCCGAGCTCGGCGTCCGAGGCCAGCGCCCGGTTGTGGGGCACCACCCGCACGGTGTAGCCGAACGCGCCGGACTGCTCGATCTTGACGTCGGCTTCGTAGCGGTAGCGGCCGTCCTCCCCCCGCTCCGAGGGGGTCATGGAGGTGGTGGTCGAGTCGACCAGGACGTCCTCGCTGGTGGTCACGCCGTGCACCACCTGCACGTCCACGTCGTCGGGGGTCAGGTCCCCCAGGGCGACCGAGGCGTGCACGCTCAAGGTGGCGCCCACCTCGGGGTCGTCGCCGACCCCGGTCGCCTGGACGTGGTCGACGCAGACGTCGGGCCAGGCGGCCCGCACCCGCTTCTTCCACGTCGCCAGGGCGGCCGCCCCGTGGAAGTCGCTGTTGAGCGACCGGGCGGTCCCGGCGGCCGGGGCGTAGAGCCCGCGGACGTAGTCGCGCACCATCCGCGTGGCCAGCACCTTGGGGCCCAGCGACCGCAGGGTGTGGCGGACCATCTCGATCCACCGGGTCGGCACGCCGTCCTCGTCGACGTCGTAGAACCGGGGGGCGACCTCCCGCTCGATCAGGTCGTACAGCGCCGCGGCCTCCAGGTCGTCGCGTCGCTCAGGGTCCGCCACCCCGTCCGCGGAGGGGATCGCCCAGCCGTTGTTGCCGTCGTACCACTCGTCCCACCAGCCGTCGAGGATCGAGAGGTTCAGGCCGCCGTTCAGGGCCGCCTTCATGCCAGAGGTGCCGCAGGCCTCGTAAGGCCGGAGCGGGTTGTTCAGCCAGACGTCGCACCCCGGGTAGAGCGGCTGCGCCATGGCGATGTCGTAGTTGGGCAGGAAGACGATGCGGTGCCGCACCTCGGGGTCGTCGGCGAACCGGACGATCTCCTGGATCAGCTTCTTGCCGCCGTCGTCGGCGGGGTGGGACTTGCCTGCGATGACCAGCTGGATCGGCCGCTCCGGGTGCAGCAGCAGCGCCTTGAGCCGTTCGGGGTCGCTGAGCATCAGCGTCAGCCGCTTGTACGACGGGACCCGGCGCGCGAACCCGATGGTGAGCACGTCGGGGTCCAGCGCCGAGTCGATCCAGGCCAGCTCCGCGGCCGAGAAGCCCCGCTTCAGCGAGGAGCGGAGGAGTCGTCCGCGGGCGTCGCTGACCAGGTTGCGCCGCATCCGCCGCTTGAGGTCCCACAGCTCGGAGCTGGGGATCTTGTCGGCCAGGTCCCAGAACCCCTCGACGTCCTGGTCGTCGGCGGAGAGCCCGTGGTCGGCGGCGAGGGAGAAGATCTCGCGGTCCACCCAGGTCGGCGCGTGCACCCCGTTGGTGATCGACCCGATCGGGACCTCGGCCTCGTCGAAGGCCGGCCACAGCCCGTTGAACATGCCGCGGGACACCTCGCCGTGCAGCAGCGAGACGCCGTTGGCCCGCTGGGCGAGCCGGAACCCCATCACCGCCATGTTGAAGACCCCGGGGTCACCACCCTCGAAGTCCTCCGAGCCGAGGGCGAGCACCCGGTCCACCGGAACACCCGGCACCGGGCTGGTGCCGCCGAAGTACGCCGCGACCAGGTCGCGCGGGAACCGGTCGATGCCGGCCGGCACGGGCGTGTGCGTGGTGAACACCGTGCCGGCCCGGGACACCTCCAGCGCGGTGTCGAAGTCCAGCTGCGGACCGTCCTCGGCCACGGTCAGCTCGCGAATGCGCTCCAGCCCGAGGAAGCCCGCGTGCCCCTCGTTGGTGTGGTACACCTCCGGCTCCGGAGCCCCGGTGATCCGGGAGTAGGCGCGCAGCGCCCGGACACCGCCGACTCCGAGGAGCAGCTCCTGGCGCAGCCGGTGCTCGTGGGTGCCGCCATAGAGACGGTCGGTGACGTCGCGGTAGTGCTGGGGGTTCTGCTCGATGTCGCTGTCCAGCAGCAGCAGCGGCACGCGCCCGACGTGGGCCACGAAGATCCGGGCCACCAGGTCCGGCCCGTCGGGCAGCGAGATGGCCACGGTCGCGCGGGTCCCGTCCTCCTCGCGCAGGGCCACCAGCGGCAGCTCCTGCGGGTCGAGCACCGGGTAGTCCTCCAGCTGCCACCCCTCCCGCGACAACGACTGCTTGAAGTAGCCGTGCCGGTAGAGCAGGCCCACCCCGATCAGCGGCACGCCCAGGTCGGAGGCGGCCTTCAGGTGGTCGCCGGCCAGGATGCCCAGGCCCCCGGAGTACTGCGGCAGCACGGCGGTGATGCCGTACTCGGGAGAGAAGTAGGCGATCGCCCGGGGTGCGTCGTCCCCACCGCGGCGGTGGTACCACCGCTCCCCGGTGAGGTAGGCCTCCAGGTCGGCCCGGGTGCTCTCGAGGGAGTGCCGGAACTCGTCGTCCGCGGCGAGCGCCTCCAGCCGGGCGCGGCCCACGGCACCGAGCAGCCGCACCGGGTCGTGGTGCACGCGCTCCCAGACCCCGGGGTCCACCGCCCGGAAGACGTCCTGCGTCGGCGGGTGCCAGGACCAGCGCAGGTTGCCGGCCAGGTCCCCCAGCGCGGTCAGCTCTGCGGGCAGGACGGGTCGGACGGTGAATCGTCGGATGGCACGCACACAGAGGACCGTAGCGCCATCCTTGGAACGATCCAAGACCTCACCGCGGGTTTCCCCGATCCCGCCCGTGGCGGTCGTCACCACGCCGGTGGCACTCGTCCCTCGTGCGGCTTGCGCCTGTCTCCCCGGTGGGCAAGGGTTGGGCCATGGTCGGCCGGATCCCCGTCATGAACGTCTCGCCTGTGATCGACCTCGGTCGGCTCCCGGCGAAGGCCACCGTCGGCGAGGCCTTCCCCGTGGCCGCGACCGTGTTCCGGGAGGGGCACGACCAGCTGGCGGCCGAGGTGGTGCTGACCGGGCCTGACGGCCGGGACCGGCCCCCGGTCCGGATGCAGCCGGAGGGCCCGGCGCTCCCCGACCGGTTCCGGGCCTGGGTGGTCCCCGACGAGCTCGGTCCGTGGACCTTCACGATCCACTCCTGGTCCGACCCCTGGGCCACCTGGCTGCACGACGGCGACCTCAAGATCCGCGCCGGCGTGGACGTCGAGCTGATGTTCGCCGAGGGCGGCCTGCTGCTCGACCGGGCGCTGGCCGCGCTGCCGGCGAGCGAGGAGACCCTCGCCGGACCGGTCCGGGCGGGGATCGAGGCGGCTCGGGACCAGCAGCGCTCCATCGAGGAGCGGCTGAGCCTGATGCAGGGACCGGCGCTGCAGGACGTCCTCGCGGCATGGCCGCTGCGGGACCTGGTGACGGTGACCGGTCCCTTCCCGGCGTTCGCCGACCGTGAGCGGGCGCTGGTGGGCGCCTGGTACGAGTTCTTCCCCCGCTCCGAGGGCGCCACCGCCGACCCGGAGACCGGCCGGGTCACCAGCGGCACCTTCCGCACCGCGGCGGAGCGTCTGGACGCGGTCGCCGCGATGGGCTTCGACGTCATCTACCTGCCACCGGTCCACCCGATCGGCGAGGTCAACCGCAAGGGGCCCAACAACACCCTGACGCCGGGGCCGGACGATCCCGGGTCGCCGTGGGCCATCGGCAGCAGGTTCGGCGGGCACGACGCCCTCCACCCCGACCTGGGGACCTTCGCCGACTTCGACGCCTTCGTGGCCCGGGCCCGTGAGCTGGGGCTCGAGGTCGCCCTCGACCTCGCGCTCCAGGCGGCCCCGGACCACCCCTGGGTGAGCAGCCACCCCGAGTGGTTCACCACGCGGGCCGACGGCACGATCGCCTACGCCGAGAACCCCCCGAAGAAGTACCAGGACATCTACCCGGTCAACTTCGACAACGACCCGGAGGGGATCCGGCGGGAGGTCCTGCGCATCGTGCGGCTGTGGATGTCCCACGGCGTGCGCATCTTCCGCGTGGACAACCCGCACACCAAGCCTCTGGACTTCTGGGAGTGGCTGCTGGGCGAGGTGCGCGCCACCGACCCCGACGTGCTCTTCCTGTCCGAGGCGTTCACCCGCCCCGCCCGGATGCACGGCCTGGGGGCGATCGGGTTCCACCAGTCCTACACCTACTTCACCTGGCGCAACGCCAAGTGGGAGCTGGAGGCCTACCTGCGCGAGCTGGCCACCGAGTCCGACCACCTGATGCGGCCCAACCTGTTCGTCAACACCCCCGACATCCTGCACGCCT
The DNA here is from genome assembly GCF_035429765.1 of Nocardioides sp. Taxonomy (GTDB): domain Bacteria; phylum Actinomycetota; class Actinomycetes; order Propionibacteriales; family Nocardioidaceae; genus Nocardioides. Next base: position 15,665 of record NZ_DAOMFK010000022.1, read on the forward strand.
ACCTGCAGTACGGCGGTCCCGCCGCCTTCCGGATCCGGGCCGTGATCGCGGCCACCGGCTCGCCGAGCTGGGGCGTCTACGCCGGCTTCGAGCTGTTCGAGCACGTGGCGGTGCGGCCCGGCAGCGAGGAGTACCTGGACTCCGAGAAGTACCAGATCCGGATCCGGGACTGGGCCGGCGCCGAGGCGTCCGGGCGCAGCATGGCGCCGTTCCTGACCCGGCTCAACGAGATCCGCCGAGCCCACCCGGCACTGCGCCTGCTGCGCAACGTCACCATCCACGGCAGCGACGACGAGAACGTGCTGGTGTTCTCCAAGCAGGCCGGGGAGGACCTGGTCATCGTGGTCGTCAACGTGGATCCCCACGCCGCCCGAGAGACCACCGTGCACCTGGACATGGCCGCGCTGGGCATGCACTGGTCGGACACCTTCGACGTCCGCGACGAGCTGACCGACCAGACCTGGACCTGGCGCGAGCACAACTTCGTGCGCCTCGACCCCGGTGTCGAGTCCGCCCACGTCCTGGCCGTCCGGCGGCACGGATGACGGCCGCCGAACCACCGCGCGACCCTGATGGGCCGGTCGGGGGCGGAGCCCCCCGGGAGTGGTTCAAGACCGCGGTGTTCTACGAGGTGCTGGTGCGCTCCTTCCAGGACTCCAACGGCGACGGGGCCGGTGACTTCCGCGGGCTGACCGACCGGCTCGACTACCTCGCCTGGCTGGGCGTGGACTGCCTGTGGGTCCCGCCCTTCTTCACCTCCCCCCTGCGCGACGGGGGGTACGACGTCTCCGACTACACGGGGATCCTCCCGGAGGCGGGCACGATCGAGGACTTCCGCCGGTTCGTGGAGGCGGCCCACGAGCACGGCCTGAAGGTGATCATTGACGTCGTCATGAACCACACCAGCGACGCCCACCCGTGGTTCCAGGCCTCCCGCACCGACCCGACCGGGCCCTACGGCGACTTCTACGTCTGGTCCGACACGACCGAGCTCTACCAGGACGCGCGGATCATCTTCGTCGACACCGAACCGTCGAACTGGACCTGGGACCCGGTCCGGCAGCAGTACTTCTGGCACCGGTTCTTCAGCCACCAGCCGGACCTCAACTTCGACAACCCGAAGGTCCACGAGGCGATGTTCGAGGCGCTGGCGTTCTGGCTCGACATGGGCCTGGACGGGTTCCGCCTCGACGCCGTCCCCTACCTCTACGAGCGGCCCGGCACGAACGGCGAGAACCTCCCCGAGACCCACGAGTTCCTCAGGAAGGTCCGCCGGTTCGTGGACGAGAACTACCCCGGTCGGGTGCTGCTGGCGGAGGCCAACCAGTGGCCCGCCGACGTGGTGGACTACTTCGGCGACTTCGACGCCGGCGGCGACGAGTGCCACATGTGCTTCCACTTCCCGGTGATGCCGCGCATCTTCATGGCGGTGCGCCGCGAGTCGCGCTACCCCATCTCGGAGATCCTCGAGCAGACCCCGCCCATCCCGACCGGCTGCCAGTGGGGCATCTTCCTGCGCAACCACGACGAGCTGACCTTGGAGATGGTCACCGACGAGGACCGCGACTACATGTGGGCCGAGTACGCGACCGACCCCCGGATGAAGGCGAACATCGGCATCCGGCGCCGGCTCGCGCCGCTGCTGGAGAACGACACCAACCAGATCGAGCTGTTCACCGCACTGCTGCTCTCCCTGCCCGGCTCACCGGTGTTGTACTACGGGGACGAGATCGGCATGGGCGACAACATCTGGCTCGGCGACCGGGACGGCGTGCGCACCCCCATGCAGTGGACCCCGGACCGCAACGCGGGGTTCTCCCAGGCCAACCCAGGGCGGCTGCACCTGCCGCCGGTGCAGGACCCGGTGTTCGGCTACCAGAGCGTGAACGTCGAGGCGCAGCTGGCGAACAGCTCCTCGCTGCTCCACTGGACCCGGCGGATGATCCACGCCCGCCGGCAGCACAGCGCCTTCGGCCTGGGGACCTTCTCCGACCTGGGCGGGTCCAACCCGAGCGTGCTGTCCTACGTGCGGGAGCACGACGACGTGATCCTGTGCGTGAACAACCTCTCCCGCTTCCCCCAGCCGGTCGAGCTCGACCTGCGCCGCTGGGAGGGCCGGGTGCCGGTGGAGCTGCTCGGCGGCGTCCCGTTCCCGCGCATCGGCGAGCTCCCCTACCTGCTCACCGTCGGAGGCTACGGCTTCTACTGGTTCCGGCTCACCACCACTGCCGAGGAGTCCCTTCCGTGATCGACCTGTCGTCGTTCCTCACCGCCGCCCGCTGGTTCGGGGGCAAGGGCCGGCCCTTCCACGTCTCCGGCACGGTCCGGGTGGGGGAGCTGCCGCGCACCGGGCCGGACGGACCCCGGGTCGCGATCGACCTGGCCGTCGTGGAGTACGACGACGCTGAGGGCGGCACCGACCTCTACCAGCTCCCGCTGGCCTTCTACCCCGAGGCCCAGTCCCGGCTGGCCCACGCGATGGTCGGCACCTGGGTCGACCCCGACTTCGGCGAGTGCGCGGTCTACGACGCCGTCCACGACCGCGAGGCGATGGCCTTCTGGCTGCGGTCCTTCGAGGCCGCGGACGCGGCGGGGCCTCTGGTGTTCCACCGCGTCGCCGAGCACGAGCTGGACCTCTCGTCCCACTCGACCCTGATGTCCGGCGAGCAGTCCAACTCCTCGGTGGCCTTCGGCGACGACGCGCTGATGAAGGTCTACCGCCGGGTCACGCCCGGCACCAACCCCGACATCGCGGTCCTGGACGTGCTGACCCGGGCCGGCTCCGAGCACGTCGCCGCGCTCTACGGCTGGCTCGAGGCGCCCTCACCCGGTGACCCGGACGGCCCCCCGCTGCAGCTGGCCATGCTGCAGCAGTTCCTGCGGACGGCCAGCGACGGCTGGGAGCTGGCCCTGGCCAGCGTCCGGAACCTGTTCGCCGAGGCCGACCTGCACGCCGACGAGGTCGGGGGTGACTTCGCCGCCGAGTCCGCCCGGCTCGGCGAGGCCGTGGCCGAGGTGCACCGGGACCTGCGCACCCACCTGGGGGGCGGGGTGGTCGACCTGGCGGAGGTGGCGGCCGGGATGACCGCGCGGCTCGAGGCGGCCCTGGGCGCGGTCCCGGCCCTGGCCGAGCACGAGCAGGCCGTGCGCGGCTTCTACGAGCGGCTGGCCGCCCTGGGCGCGGGGGAGGTGCAGCGCGTCCACGGGGACCTGCACCTGGGCCAGACCCTGCGCACGGTCAAGGGGTGGAAGATCGTGGACTTCGAGGGTGAGCCCGCCAAGCCGCTCGCGGAGCGGTCCCGACCGGACTCGGTCTGGCGCGACGTCGCCGGGATGCTGCGCTCCTTCGACTACGCCCCGCGGGTCGTGGAGCTGATGCTGGGCGGCGAGGACGCCGACGAGATCGCCCAGCGGGACTTCCGCTCCCGCGAGTGGACCGACCGCAACGTGCAGGCGTTCCTCTCGACCTACGCCGGCCGCGACCTGTCCGAGTCCGAACAGGTGCAGCTGACGGCGTACCTTGCAGACAAGGCGGTCTACGAGGCCGTCTACGAAACCCGAAACCGGCCGGCATGGGTGTCCGTCCCGCTGCAGGCCATCGCCCGTTGGGGGTCAGCATGAGCAAGCCACGTCCGGTCGACCTCCGCGAGATCGAGCAGCTGACCCGGGGGGAGCACGGTCACCCCCACGCGGTGCTCGGGCCGCACGTGCACGAGGGCGCGGTGACCGTGCGCGTCTTCAAGCCGCTGGCCTCCACGGTCGCAGTCCGCTACCACGACACCGAGGTGGCGCTCGCCCACGAGCACGCCGGCGTGTGGGTGGGAGTGCTACCGGTGGCGGAGGTGCCCGACTACCGCGTGGTGGTCGCCTACAACGCCGAGCCGATGGTGCTGGACGACCCCTACCGGTTCCTGCCGACCCTCGGGGAGACCGACCAGTACCTCATCAACGAGGGCCGCCACGAGCAGCTGTGGACGGCGCTCGGCGCGCACGTGCGCCACTACGAGGGCGTCACCGGCACGTCGTTCGCGGTGTGGGCGCCCCACGCCCGCGGCGTCCGGCTGAAGGCGGACTTCAACAACTGGGACGGCCGCGAGCACCCGATGCGCCAGCTCGGCACCTCGGGGGTGTGGGAGATCTTCATCCCCGACGTCGGCTCCGGGACCCAGTACAAGTACCTGCTGCTGGGCGCCGACGGGGAGTGGCGGGAGAAGGCCGACCCGATGGCCTTCCACACCGAGGTGCCTCCGCACACCTCCTCGGTCGTCTACGAGTCGCACTACCACTGGGGCGACGACGAGTGGATGACCGGGCGCCGCTCGCGGCACCCCGTGGCCGAGCCGATGTCGGTCTACGAGGTGCACCTCGGTTCCTGGCGCAAGCCGTGGGGGGCGACGCTCAACTACGGCCAGCTCGCCGACGAGCTGGTGCCCTACGTGTCCGACCTGGGCTTCACCCATGTCGAGCTCCTGCCGGTCATGGAGCACCCCTTCGGCGGTTCGTGGGGCTACCAGGTGACGTCGTACTTCGCGCCGACCGCGCGCTTCGGTGACCCCGACGGCTTCCGGTACCTCGTCGACCGGCTGCACCAGGCCGGCATCGGCGTGATCGTCGACTGGGTCCCCGCGCACTTCCCCAAGGACTCCTTCGCGCTGGCCCGCTTCGACGGCACGCCGCTCTACGAGGACCCGAACCCCTCCCGCGGCGAGCACCCCGACTGGGGGACGTTCGTGTTCAACTTCGGTCGGCGCGAGGTGCGCAACTTCCTCGTCGCCAACGCGCTGTACTGGCTCGAGGAGTACCACGTGGACGGGCTGCGCGTCGACGCCGTCGCCTCCATGCTCTACCTCGACTACTCGCGCGAGCCCGGCGAGTGGTCGCCCAACGTGCACGGCGGACGGGAGAACCTCGAGGCCGTGCAGTTCCTGCAGGAGATGAACGGAACCGTCTACAAGCGCGTGCCCGGCGCGATGACGATCGCGGAGGAGTCCACCTCGTGGGGCGGGGTGACCCGGCCGACCTCCGCCCAGGGTCTCGGGTTCGGCTTCAAGTGGAACATGGGCTGGATGCACGACTCGCTCGGCTACATGCAGCACGACCCGGTGCACCGGATGTACCACCACAACGAGATGACCTTCTCGATGGTCTACGCGTGGACCGAGAACTTCGTGCTGCCGCTCAGCCACGACGAGGTGGTCCACGGCAAGGGGTCGCTGCTGCGCAAGATGCCCGGCGACCGCTGGCAGCAGCTGGCCAACCTGCGCGCCTACCTGGCCTTCATGTGGGCCCACCCGGGCAAGCAGCTGGTGTTCATGGGGACCGAGCTGGGCCAGGAGGCCGAGTGGGCCGAGGCCCGTGAGCTCGACTGGTGGCTGCTCGACCACCCCGAGCACCGCGGGATGCACTCGCTGGTGCGCGACCTCAACCGGATGTACGCCGGCTCCCCCGCGCTGTGGGCCCACGACGACGACCCTTCCGCGTTCACCTGGATCGACGCCAACGACGCCGGGCGCAACGTCTTCTCCTTCGTCCGGCGGGGGCGCGGTGCTCCCGACGTCGTGTGCCTGGCGAACTTCGCCGCGCTCCCCCACGAGGGCTACGTCCTCGGGCTGCCCTCGGCCGGCCGGTGGGAGGAGATCGTCAACACCGACGCCTCGGCGTACACGGGCTCCGGTGTGGGCAACCTGGGTGCGGTCGAGGCCGTCCCGGGCGACTGGTCCGGCCAGCCGGCCCGGGCGACCATCGTGGTCCCGCCGCTGGCCACGATCTGGCTCCGCAAGGCCTGACGGGGTGCCCACGCGAGACGACCGGGAGGCGCAGCCGACCCTGACCGACGGCGTGGTGACCCTGCGGCCCTGGCGCGACGCCGACATCGACTCGGCCGTCGCGGGCCACGACGAGGTGATCGGGCACTGGCTCGGTCTCGGGGAGGTTCCCCCGAGCCGGGCGGCGATGAGGGAGGCGATCGCCCGCTGGCGGCACGGCTACGCGGACGGGCGGCGCGCGGTGGGCTTCGCCGTCGTGCACGAGGAGCAGCTCATCGGCAGCTGTGACGTCCGGGAGACCTCGCCCGGCGTCGGTGAGCTCTCCTGGGCTCTCTACCCCGACGGGCGCGGCCGCGGCTTCGCCACCCGCGCGGTGCGCGTGCTCGCCGACTACGCGATGACCGAGCTGGGGCAGGGCGGGCTGGGGCTGGGCCGCGTCGAGGCGAGCATCGAGCCCGGGAACGAGGCGTCGCTGCGGGTCGCCACCCGCGCCGGGCTGCGCCGCGAGGGGGTGCGCCGGGTGGTGCCGGGCACCGGCGACCGGGCCGCCGCCACCGAGTACGTCGTGCTCGCCAGGCTGGCCACCGACCCCCCGCTCACCGACCCGCAGAGCTTCCGGGCGCTGCTGAACTCCTTCCTCCCTCGCAAGCGCGCGATCGGGCAGCTGCTGGTGCGCGACCCCGACCGGCGGGTGCTGCTGTGCCAGCTGACGTACAAGCGGGACTGGGACCTGCCCGGCGGGGTGGTGGAGGTGGGTGAGTCCCCGCGCCTGGCGGTCTCCCGGGAGGTGGAGGAGGAGCTGGGGCTGGCGCTGCCCGCGGGGGGGCTCCTGCTCACCGACTGGCTGCCGGCCTGGGGCGGGTGGGACGACGCGATCTGCCTGGTCTTCGACGGTGGCGAGCACCCCGCCACGCTCACCGAGCGGATCGTGCGCCAGGACCGTGAGATCCGCACTGCGGAGTTCTGCACGCTCGAGCAGGTGCGGGAGCGGTCGCGGGACTTCACCGCGCGTCGGGTCGAGGCCGCCCTCGGCAACCTGGCGGGAGGGCCGGCGTACACGGAGTCCGGCCGCTGAGCCGCACCCGCCGGTCACCCCCGGAGGTCGTCGGCCACCCGCTCACCCCACTCCCCCTGCACCGGTCGGGAGTGCTTAGATCTAGGGGTGACTTCCTACGTGTACAAGTTCGCGGACGGCAACAAGGACCTCAAGGACCTGCTCGGTGGCAAGGGCGCCAACCTGGCCGAGATGACCAATCTCGGGCTGCCGGTGCCGCCCGGGTTCACCATCACCACCGAGGCCTGCAAGGCCTACCTCGCCGAGGGGCACGAGCCGGAGTCGCTGGCCGCCGAGGTCACCGAGCACCTCGCCGAGGTGGAGCGCACCATGGGTCGTCGCCTCGGTGACGCGGGAGACCCGCTCCTGCTCTCGGTCCGCTCGGGGGCGAAGTTCTCCATGCCGGGGATGATGGACACCGTCTTGAACATCGGCCTCAACGACGACACGGTGCGTGGCCTGGCCGCCCAGAGCAGCGACGAGCGGTTCGCGATGGACTCCTACCGCCGCCTGCTGCAGATGTTCGGCGCCACCGTGATGGGCGTGGACGCCGAGGAGTTCCACTCGAAGCTGGACGCCCGCAAGGCGGCCAAGGGCACCACCGCGGACACCGACCTCGACGTGGACGACCTCACCGCCCTGGTCGCCACCTACAAGCAGGTCATCGCCGAGCAGACCGGCCGCGAGTTCCCCCAGGACGCCCGCGAGCAGCTCGACCTCGCCGTGCGCGCGGTGTTCGAGTCCTGGAACGGTGACCGGGCCGTGCTGTACCGCCGCCAGGAGCGCATCCCGCAGGACCTCGGCACGGCGGTGAACGTGCAGGTCATGGTCTTCGGGAACCAGGGCATGACCTCGGGGTCCGGCGTGGGCTTCACCCGCGACCCGGCCAGCGGCGAGCGGGGCGTCTACGGCGACTACCTGCAGAACGCCCAGGGCGAGGACGTCGTCGCCGGCATCCGCAACACCGTCTCCCTGCACGACCTCGCCGACCTCGACAAGGCGTCCTACGACGAGCTGCTCGGCATCATGGACAAGCTCGAGCGGCACTACCGCGACATGTGCGACATCGAGTTCACCATCGAGCGCGGCAAGCTGTGGATGCTGCAGACCCGGGTCGGCAAGCGGACCGCCGAGGCCGCCTTCCGCATCGCCGTGCACATGGTCGACGACGGACTGATCAGCAAGGACGAGGCCGTGCTCCGGGTGAGCGGGGGGCAGCTGGCCCAGCTGATGTTCCCGCGCTTCGACGAGCGCGCCGAGCGCTCCCTGCTGGCCACCGGTATGAACGCCTCCCCGGGCGCGGCGGTCGGCAAGGTCGTCTTCGACTCCGACACCGCGGTGGAGTGGGCCGACCGCGGCGAGGACGTCATCCTCGTCCGCAAGGAGACCAACCCCGACGACCTCAAGGGCATGGTGGTGGCGCGCGGGATCCTCACCAGCCGCGGCGGCAAGACCTCCCACGCGGCCGTGGTGGCCCGTGGCATGGGCCGCACCTGCGTGTGCGGCGCGGAGGCCCTCGACGTCGACGTCAAGGCCCGCCAGTTCCGGGTCCGCGACGGTGGCATCGTCCACGAGGGCGACCTGATCTCCATCGACGGCACCACCGGCGAGGTGTTCGCCGGCGCCGTGCCGGTCTCCAGCTCCCTGGTCGTGCGCCACTTCGAGGGGGAGGAGGTCCACGAGGACCTCGTCGACGCGGTCGCCCGGGTGATGGCCTACGCCGACACCATCCGGCGGCTGCACGTGCGGGCGAACGCCGACACCCCCGAGGACGCCGCTCGGGCCCGCCGCTTCGGCGCCCAGGGCATCGGGCTGTGCCGCACCGAGCACATGTTCCTCGGGGAGCGGCGCGAGCTGGTGGAGCACCTGATCGTGGCCGAGGACGAGGCCGCCCAGGAGGCCGCGCTCGCCGCGCTGCTCCCGCTCCAGCGGCAGGACTTCGTGGAGATCCTCGAGGCCATGGACGGCCTGCCGGTCACCATCCGGCTGATCGACCCGCCGCTGCACGAGTTCCTTCCCGACTACACCGAGCTGTCGGTGAAGGTGGCCATCGAGGACGTGCGCGGCAAGCACGACAAGCGGCAGCTGCGGCTGCTCGAGGCGGTCAAGCGGCTGCACGAGCAGAACCCGATGCTGGGCCTGCGCGGCGTACGGCTGGGCATCGTGATCCCGGGGCTGTTCCTCATGCAGGCCCGTGCGATCCTCGAGGCCGCCGCGATCAGGATCAAGGCCGGCGGCGACGCGTGGCCCGAGATCATGATCCCGCTGGTGGCCTCCAAGCGCGAGCTGGACCTGGTGCGGAACGAGGTCCTCGGGGTCGCCCAGGAGGTGCAGGAGCGTGAGGGGGTGAGCATCCCCTTCCGCATCGGGACCATGATCGAGCTGCCCCGGGCGGCGATGACCGCCGGCCAGATCGCGGAGTCGGCGGAGTTCTTCTCCTTCGGCACCAACGACCTGACGCAGATGACCTGGGGCTTCTCCCGCGACGACGTGGAGGCGTCGTTCTTCACCAACTACCTCGACAACAACATCTTCCAGGTCTCGCCGTTCGAGTCCCTGGACACCGAGGGTGTCGGTGCGCTGGTCCGCAAGGCCGTCATCGACGGCCGGGCGACCCGGCCGGACCTGCACCTGGGGGTCTGCGGAGAGCACGGCGGCGACCCGGACTCGATCCACTTCTTCCATGACGCCGGGCTGGACTACGTGTCCTGCTCGCCGTTCCGGGTGCCGGTCGCCCGGCTCGAGGCCGCCCGGGCCACGCTGGGCGGAGGCTACGCCGCCTCGACCTGAGGCCCGGGCTGTCGAGGGGGGCTGCCTAGAAGAGGGCCGAGGCGAGGTTCTGCCGGCCGCGCAGCACGCGCGGGTCGTCGTTGCCGACCGCAGCGAAGAGTCCCAGCAGGTGCTGCCGGGCCCGGTCACGGTCCTCGCCGGCAGTCCGCCGGACCAGCTCGATGAGGCGGTTGAAGGCGTCCTCGACGTGGCCGCCGAGCAGGTCCAGGTCGGCCACCAGGGTCTGCGCGTCCACGTCGGCGGGGTGCTCCGCCGCGGCCGTTCTGGCCTGGACCGGGTCCACGCCGGAGGTGCGCTGGAGCACCTTGGCCATCGCCAGCCCCGCGGCGGCCTCGGCGTCGGCGGGGTTGGAGTCCACCAGCTTCTGGTACTCCGCCACGGCCCGGTCGAGGTCCCCCGCGGCGAGGGCGTCCTGGGCCGGCGCGTAGCGCGGGTCCACCACCGGGCCACCATCGGTCGCGGGCGCGGCCTGGGGCCGTGGCTGGTGCCGCCCGGTCACCCCCTGCGCGGTCAGCTGCTGGAGCACCTGGGTGAGGGCCGCGCGCAGCTCGGCGAGCGGAACCACGCTCTGCAGCAGCGGCATCGGCCGGCCCTCGAGCACGACCACGACCAGCGGGACCGACGGGATCTGCATGGCCTGCGCGATCCCGGGCGCGGTGTCGATGTCGACCAGCCCGGCCAGGAACCGGCCGTCGAACTCGGTGGCCAGCGTGGTCAGGTCGTCGGCCAGCTGCCCGCTCTCCGGCATCCGCGTGCGGGAGAAGAACACCAGCAGCACCGGCGCCGTCATCGAGGACTCCAGCACCTGCTGGACGTTGGCCTCGGTGACCGGCACGGCGTACGCCGACGAGGACGCCGCGGCCGGGGCGGCCGTCTGGTCCTTGAGGCCCGACAGGTCGAAGGCTCCGGGACGGCTGAACGGCTGCTGGGTCATGGGCGCCATCCTAAGGGCCACCCGGGCGGCCTCCCGGGTCAGGCCAGCCCGAGCTCCGCGGCCTCCTCCCACAGCTCGTCACGCACCCGTGGGTGGGCGGCGTCGCGGATCAGGTGCCGGGCCTGGGCGCGCTGGTCGTAGCCGAACACCTCGGCCACTCCCTGCTCGGTCACCACGGCGGTCGGCTGGAACGAGGTGACCGGCTCGTCGACCAGCGGGACGATCGTGGAGCAGTCCGCCTTGGGGTGCCAGGAGCGCAACGCCATCATCGCCTGGCCACCGGTGCTGTGGAGCGCCCCGACGATGAAGTCGGTCTGACCGCCGAACCCGGAGTGGATCCGGGCGTTGATCCGCGAGGCGTTGGCCTGGCCGAACAGGTCGATCTGCAGGGCGGTGTTGACGCTGACCATGCTCGGGTTCCGGGCGATCCGGGCGGGGTCGTTGGTGACCTCGGTGCGCAGCATCTCGATGCGGTCGTTGCCGTCCACCCACTCCATCAGCTCCGGGGAGCCGAAGATGAACGAGGCGGTGATCGGCACGTGCCGGTCCATCGCCCCCGCCCGCTCGAGCGCCAGCACGCTGTCGCTGAACATCTCGGTCCACACCCGCAGCCCGTGCCGGCTGACCAGCCCGCGCAGCGCGGCGTCGGGCACCGCGCCGATGCCGGCCTGCAGGGTCGCGCCGTCGGGGACACGGTCGGCGACCATGGCCCCGATCAGCGCGGACTCGTCGTCGATGGCACCGACCGGCGCCGTGGGCAGGTCGCCGTCGGCCTCGACCATCAGGTCCACGTGGGCAAGGTCGACCAGGGCGTCGCCGGACGTCCAGGGCATCCGCGCGTTGACCTGGGCGACCACCTTGCCGCCGCGTCGGCGGGCCGCCTCGAGAGCGGCGGGGAGCACGTTGACCTCGGTGCCCATCGAGACTCGGCCGTCCCGCGGCCGCGTCGTGTGCAGCACCACCAGGTCGGGTGGTTGCTGGCGGGAGAAGAGGGAGGGCACCAAGGAGAGCCGGCACGGGGTGTAGGACAGCCGCGGGCTGCGCCGCTGACCCGGCCCCACGAACGCGGTCTCGAGGGTGACCCCCTCGCGGTCGGGCAGGCCGGGCTGCCCGTTGAGGGCCCACAGCCGGTACGCCGGGAGGGCCTCGTCGATCAGCCCGAGGGTGTGCCACGGGGTGACGTGGTTGCCGGTGACGACGATGCGGGGGTTCTCGGGGAGACCGGCCAGCAGTGTGGAGAGGTTCACGGGTCCCATTCCAGCAGGGTGGAGGGGCGACCCGCCAGCGGGGTCTCTTGTGCCGGGCGCCGTGACGGCGGGATGCTCCTGTGCATGGGGCCCGGCATCGGGCCGGGCCGCGAGAGGAGCACCCCATGCCTCCGGCAGACAGCCCGTCGACGTACATCTGCAACGTGGTCCCCTCGAAGGAGACCGAGAAGGACTGGAAGTTCCGCGACTCCGTCGACTCCGGCGTGCTCGGAGCGGTCGGCCGGCTGCCGCGGTCGGTGGACCTGCGCGAGGACTGGTGGACCGTGGCCGACCAGGAGGACACCGGCTCCTGCGTGGGCTGGGCGAGCGCGGACGGGGTGGCCCGCTGGCACCTGACGAAGGCCGGGAAGATCAGCCCCGACCAGCGGCTCTCCGCCCGGCACGTGTGGATGGCCTCCAAGGAGACCGACCGGATCACCACGCGGCCCGAGAGCTTCCTGGAGGAGGCCGGGACGATGCTGAAGTCCGCGATGAAGGTGCTCAAGAAGCACGGCGCGGCGCTGGAGACCGACCTGCCCTTCCACATCGACACCAAGATGTTCCTGGGCAGCGAGAACGCCTTCTACGCCGGGTGCGCCCAGCGCACCCTCGCCACCTACTTCAACCTCGAGCTGGACCTGACCCACTGGAAGACCTGGCTGGCCCAGAACGGTCCCATCCTGGCCGCCCTCCAGGTCGACGCCTCGTGGGACAACGCCGCCGCCACCGGCGGCAAGGTCGACACCTTCCGGCCCGCCACCGTCCGCGGCGGTCACGCCATCGCCATCGTCGGCTACCGGGGGGACGGGCGGTTCATCGCCCGGAACAGCTGGGGCACCTCGTGGGGCGACCAGGGGTTCGCCTACCTCAAGCCGGCCTACATCCGGGCGGCGTTCTTCAACGAGTCCTACGGCGCCACCCTGTAGCCCCGAGGCCGGTACCGGGCCGGGACACCCGGGGCGGGAGCCTGCCACTTGTGCCGGGTCGCCTGCCACTTGTGCCGGGTCGCCTGCCACTTGTGCCGGGTCACGCCCGGGCCCTGCCCTCCAGCAACGCGTCGGCGGCGGCGTAGGGGTCGGTGCCCCCCTCGGCCACCGCCAGCGCCAGCTCGGCGACGCCCGCCCCC
>NZ_DAOMFK010000023.1:0-20164 GCF_035429765.1 Nocardioides sp.
ACTTGCCGCAGTAGCACTCCCAGTCCCGGGTGGGGCCGAAGATCTTCTCGCAGAAGAGCCCGTCACGCTCGGGCTTGAGGGTGCGGTAGTTGATGGTCTCCGGCTTCTTGACCTCGCCGTGGCTCCACGTGCGGATGTCCTCCGCGGTGGCCAGGCCGATCCGAAGCTGGTCGAAGAAGTTCACGTCGAGCACGATGGCTGCAATCCTTCGGTTCTGTGTCTCAGGGGGTTCACGTCAGGGAATGAGGGCTCCGGCGGGGCCGGCCGGGCCGTACGGCGAACCGGCCCGCCGGAGCTGCCTCACACTTCTTCGACCGAGCTGGGCTCGCGCCGTGACAGGTCGATGCCGAGCTCCTCGGCCGCCCGGAAGACGTCCTCCTCGGCGTCCTTCATCTCGATGGCCGTGCCGTCCTGGGACAGCACCTCCACGTTGAGGCAGAGCGACTGCATCTCCTTGACGAGGACCTTGAAGGACTCGGGGATGCCGGAGTCCGGGATGTTCTCGCCCTTCACGATCGCCTCGTAGACCTTCACCCTGCCCGGCACGTCGTCGGACTTGATGGTGAGCAGCTCCTGGAGGGCGTAGGCCGCGCCGTACGCCTCCATCGCCCAGACCTCCATCTCGCCGAACCGCTGGCCGCCGAACTGGGCCTTCCCGCCCAGGGGCTGCTGGGTGATCATCGAGTACGGCCCGGTCGAACGGGCGTGGATCTTGTCGTCGACCAGGTGGTGCAGCTTGAGGATGTACATGTAGCCCACCGACACCGGCTCGGGGAACGGCTCGCCGGAGCGACCGTCGAAGAGGGTCGCCTTGCCGCCCTCGCCGATCATCCGGACGCCGTCGCGGTTGGGCAGCGTCGAGCCGAGCAGCCCGGTGATCTCGTCCTCGCGGGCACCGTCGAACACCGGGGTCGCGACCTTGGTGCGCGGCTCGGCCCGCTCGGCGTGGATGTCGATCAGCCGCTGCTTCCAGTCCGTCGGACCGTCGTCGGCGTGCAGGTCGATGTCCCACCCCTGGTTGGCCAGCCAGCCGAGGTGGAGCTCCAGGATCTGGCCGATGTTCATCCGGCGGGGCACGCCCAGCGGGTTGAGCACCACGTCGACCGGGGTGCCGTCCTCCATGAACGGCATGTCCTCGATCGGCAGGATCTTGGCGATGACACCCTTGTTGCCGTGCCGTCCGGCGAGCTTGTCGCCGACCGAGATCTTGCGCTTCTGGGCGACGTAGACCCGGACCAGCTGGTTGACGCCGGGCGGGAGCTCGTCGCCGTCCTCGCGGTTGAACTCACGCACCCCGATCACCGTGCCGGACTCGCCGTGCGGCACCTTCATGGAGGTGTCGCGCACCTCGCGCGCCTTCTCGCCGAAGATCGCCCGCAGCAGCCGCTCCTCCGGGGTGAGCTCGGTCTCGCCCTTCGGGGTGACCTTGCCGACCAGGATGTCTCCGGTGGTGACCTCCGCGCCGACCCGGATGATGCCGCGCTCGTCGAGGTCGGCGAGCAGGTCGTCGCCGACGTTCGGGATGTCGCGGGTGATCTCCTCGGGGCCGAGCTTGGTGTCGCGGGCGTCGACCTCGTGCTCCTCGATGTGGATCGAGGTGAGGACGTCCTCCTGCACCAGGCGCTGGGAGAGGATGATCGCGTCCTCGTAGTTGTGGCCCTGCCAGGGCATGAACGCCACCAGCAGGTTGGTGCCCAGCGCCATCTCGGCGTCGTCGGTGCACGGGCCGTCGGCGATCGGCGACCCGACCTCCAGCCGGTCGCCCTCGCTGACCAGCGGTCGCTGGTTGATGCAGGTTCCCTGGTTGGAGCGCTTGAACTTCGCCAGCTTGTACGTCGTGTAGGTGCCGTCGTCGTTCATCGCCTCGATGACGTCGGCCGAGACGCGTGTCACCGCGCCCGGCTTGTCGGCCACCACCACGTCGCCGGCGTCGACCGCGGCGCGGAACTCGATGCCGGTGCCGACCAGCGGCGAGTCGCTCTTGATCAGCGGCACCGCCTGGCGCTGCATGTTCGCACCCATCAGCGCCCGGTTGGCGTCGTCGTGCTCGAGGAAGGGGATGAGGGCGGTCGCCACCGACACCATCTGGCGCGGGGAGACGTCCATGTAGTCCACCTCGGCCGCGGGGACCGCGTCGACCTCGCCGTGACGCTGGCGAACCAGCACCCGCTCCTCGACGAAGGTGTTCTGCGCGTCCAGCGGCGCGTTGGCCTGGGCGATGACGTAGCGGTCCTCGTCGTCGGCGGTGAGGTAGTCGACCTGGTCGGTGACCCGGCCGTTCTCCACCTTGCGGTAGGGGGTCTCGACGAAGCCGAAGGGGTTGATCCGGCCGTAGGAGGCCAGCGACCCGATCAGCCCGATGTTGGGGCCTTCAGGGGTCTCGATCGGGCACATCCGGCCGTAGTGCGAGGGGTGGACGTCACGGACCTCCATGCCGGCCCGGTCCCGGGACAGGCCGCCGGGGCCCAGCGCCGACAGCCGGCGCTTGTGGGTCAGCCCCGCGATCGGGTTGGTCTGGTCCATGAACTGGCTCAGCTGGGAGGTGCCGAAGAACTCCTTCAGCGCCGCCACCACGGGCCGGATGTTGATCAGGGACTGCGGGGTGATCGCCTCGACGTCCTGGGTGGTCATCCGCTCCCGGACGACACGTTCCATGCGGGCCAGGCCGGTGCGCAGCTGGTTCTGGATCAGCTCGCCGACCGTCCGCATGCGGCGGTTGCCGAAGTGGTCGATGTCGTCGGGAGAGATCTCGAGGGTGCCCTGGGCGGTCTCGAGCTGGGTCTGGCCGTCGTGCAGCGCCACGATGTAGCGGATCGCCGCCACGATGTCGTCGACGGTCAGGGTCTGCTGGTCGAAGGCCTCGACCAGGCCCAGCTTCTTGTTGATCTTGTAGCGCCCCACCTT
Source organism: Nocardioides sp. (assembly GCF_035429765.1). Taxonomy (GTDB): domain Bacteria; phylum Actinomycetota; class Actinomycetes; order Propionibacteriales; family Nocardioidaceae; genus Nocardioides. Next base: position 2,905 of record NZ_DAOMFK010000023.1, read on the forward strand.
GGCCAGGTCGTAGCGCTTGGGGTTGAAGTAGTAGTTGTTCAGCAGCGTCTGGGCCGCCTCGCGGGTGGGCGGCTCGCCCGGGCGCAGCTTGCGGTAGATGTCGAGCAGCGCGTCGTCCTGGCCCTGGGTGTGGTCCTTCTCCAGGGTCAGCATCATCGACTCGTACTGCCCGAACTCCTCGCGGATCTGGTCGTTGGTCCAGCCGAGGGCCTTGAGCAGGACGGTGACGTTCTGCTTGCGCTTGCGGTCGAGCCGGACACCGACCATGTCGCGCTTGTCGATCTCGAACTCCAGCCAGGCGCCCCGGGAGGGGATCAGCTTGGTGGTGAAGATGTCCTTGTCGGAGGTCTTGTCAGCGGTGCGCTCGAAGTACACGCCCGGGGACCGCACCAGCTGCGAGACCACGACGCGCTCGGTGCCGTTGATGATGAAGGTGCCCTTGGGGGTCATCAGCGGGAAGTCGCCCATGAAGACCGTCTGGCCCTTGATCTCACCGGTGTCGTTGTTGGTGAACTCGGCGGAGACGTAGAGGGGCGCGGAGTAGGTGAAGTCCTTCTCCTTGCACTCGTCGACGGTGTACTTCGGGTCGTAGAAGACCGGGTTCTCGAACGACAGCGACATCGTCTCGGAGAAGTCCTCGATCGGGGAGATCTCCTCGAAGATCTCCTGCAGACCGGACTTGCGCGAGACGTCCTCCCCAGCGGCGAGGCGGCGCTCGACCGAGGCCTGCCAGGCCTCGTTGCCGACCAGCCAGTCGAAGCTGTCGGTCTGGAGCGAGAGGAGCTGGGGGAGCTCGAGGGGTTCGGTGATCTTCGCGAACGAGATGCGGTGCGGGTTGCCAGAGGTGCTGCGCGCGGCCAAGAGGTGTCCTTCGAGGGTCGCTCTGGGGGAGGCGCCGCCCACCACCCCCGGGCCGCCGGACAGGCCGGAGGGCATTTGAGAGCAGGCGCAAGGACCGAGGATAGCCTAAGTGGGCACGCGCCACAAACCCGGGGCGTGGTCGCGCCGGTCGTGGACCGGCGCCCTCGCCGGGCGCTTCGCACGATCATGGACGCCGATCCGCCCGAGGTCAAGCGACCCGGCCGGGAGGCAGCGGGTTCAGCCGGTGGTGGCCGCGTCGGCGACGGTCAGCGCGTGGTCGAGGATCTCCAGCCCGCGACGGGCGTCCTGGTCGCTGATGGTGAGCGGCGGGACCACGTGGATCCGGTTGTAGTTGACGAACGGCAGCAGCCCCTCGGCCTTGCAGGCGGCCACGGTCGCGTTCATCACCTCCGACGTCCCGCCGTACGGCGCCAGCGGCTCGCGGCTGGCCCGGTCACGCACCAGCTCGACCGCCCAGAAGACCCCCGTGCCGCGGACCTCACCGACCGACGGGTGGGTCCGGGCCAGCTCGGCCAGCACGGGCCCGAGGACCTCGCGACCGAGCCGGGCGGCGTTCTCGACGATCCGCTCCTCGTGCATCGTCTCGATGGTGGCCACCGCGGCTGCGCAGGCGAGCGGGTGACCGGAGTAGGTGAGGCCTCCGGGGTAGACCCGGTCGTCGAAGGTCGCGGCGATCGGCCCGTTGAGGACCACTCCGCCCAGCGGGACGTACCCGGAGTTGACGCCCTTGGCGAAGGTGATCAGGTCGGGGACCACGTCGCCGTGCTCGAGACCCCACCAGGTGCCGGTCCGCCCGAACCCCGTCATCACCTCGTCGGCGATGTACACGATGCCGTGGCGGCTCGCGAGCTCGCGGACCCCGGCGAGGTAGCCCGGGGGCGGCGGCATGATGCCGGCGGTGCCCGGGATGCTCTCGAGGATGATCGCCGCGATGGTGTCCGGCCCCTCGAGCGCGATGACCTGCTCGAGGTGCTCCAGCGCCCGCTGGCACTCCTCCGCCTCCGTGGTGGCGTGGAACGGGCTGCGGTAGAGGAAGGGGCCGAAGAAGTGCACCGTGCCCGCGCTCCCGTGGTCGCTGGCCCAGCGTCGCGGGTCGCCGGTCACGTTCACCGCCAGGTGGGTGCCGCCGTGGTAGGACCGGTAGGTCGAGAGGACCTTCACCCGCCCGGTGTGCAGCCGGGCCATCCGGATCGCGTGCTCGTTCGCGTCGGCCCCGCCGTTGGTGAAGAACACCTTGTCCATACCCTCGGGGGCCAGCTCGGCGACCAGCCGGGCGGCCTCGGAGCGGGGGGCGACTGCGGTCCCGGGCGCGATCGTGCACAGCTGCGCCGCCTGCCGCTGCACCGCGGCCACCACCTTCGGGTGCTGGTGGCCGATGTTGGTGAACACCAGCTGCGAGCTGAAGTCGAGGTACTCCCGCCCGTCGCCGTCCCAGACCCGGGAGCCCTCCGCGCGGGTGACCACCATCGGCGCGAAGCGGGCTTGGGCGGACCAGGAGTGGAAGACGTGCGCCCGGTCGAGGCGGTAGGTGCGGGCGGCGTCGGTCTCGGTCACGGTGTCGGTCATGCCGGGCATGCTAGCCCGCGAGCCCGGGCCCGGACATGGCACGAGCGGCCACCCCCGGCTGGGGGTGGCCGCGCGAGCGGTGCCGGGGCCGTCAGCGGCGGCCGCCGGCGAGGGTCACTTGAGGGTGACGGTGGCGCCGGCGCCCTCGAGGGTCTCCTTGGCCTTCTCGGCGGCGTCCTTGGCGACACCCTCGAGCACGGCCTTGGGGGCGGCCTCGACCAGGTCCTTGGCCTCCTTCAGGCCGAGGGAGGTCAGGGCGCGCACCTCCTTGATCACGTTGATCTTCTTGTCGCCGGCGGCCTCGAGGATCACGTCGAACGAGTCCTGCTCGACGGCCTCCTCGGCGGGCGCGGCACCGCCGGCGGCCGGAGCGGCAGCCATCGCGACGGGGGCGGCGGCGGTGACCCCGAAGGTCTCCTCGAACTGCTTGACGAACTCGCTCAGCTCAATGAGGGTCATCTCCTTGAACGCGTCGAGCAGCTCGTCGGTGGTGAGCTTCGCCATGGTGGCGGTTCCTTCCGTTGTGCGGCCCGGCTGGGCGGGCCGGGGTTTCTCAGGTGGTGGGTGCTTCGTCCTCGGCAGCGGCCTCCGCCGGGGCGGCGGCCTCCGGGGCCGGCGTACCGGCACCACCTGCGAGGGACTCGGAGTTGTCCTCCCCTGCGTCGGCACGCTTCGCCTCCAGGGCGCCGGCGAGCCGGGCGACCTGCGAGAGCGGGGCGTTGAGCAGGTAGACGGCCTGGGACAGCGACGCGAGCATGGCGCCCGCGAGCTTGCCCAGCAGCACCTCGCGCGACTCGAGGTCGGCCAGCTTGGCGACCTCCTGCGCGTCCAGAGCCTTGCCGTCCAGATAACCGCCCTTGATCACGAGGGCGGGGTGTGCCTTGGCAAAGTCACGCAGGCCCTTGGCCGCCTCGACCACGTCGCCGTTGATGAAGGCGATGGCGGTCGGCCCGTTCAGCAGGTCGTCGACCCCGTCGACACCCGCCTCCCTGGCAGCGATCTTGGTGAGCGTGTTCTTGACCACGGCGTAGGTGGCGTTCTCGCCGAGGGAGCGCCGCAGTTCCTGCAGCTGCTTCACGGTGAGACCGCGGTACTCGGTCAGCACAGCCCCGGCGGACCCGTTGAACGACTCAACGATCTCCGCGACGGCGGCTGCCTTCTCTGGCCGCGCCATGTGGTCTCCTTCCGGACTTCTGACGACCACCGGACCCCGGAGAAGACGAACGCCCCGGGCGCAGGCCCAGGGCGAGGAGGTGGCACCCACGCCTGGGGCGAGGTGCGTTCCGTGCTCTGTCACCTGCGCCGGCCGTCCGCCTCCGCGGAGCCTTCGGTCGCACTGCGGGCAGCACGACAACCGGCGGTCTGTGGTTTCGGGTGGACTGTACGCCGGGGCGTCGGCGTACCCCAAATCCGCGGGGGCCCCCGACCGGTTGCTGCCGGCGGTTTCCGGCGTTCGGCCCCGGGGGGTGGTCCAGTCATGTTGGAATACCAGGCGTGGATCTCGACGTGAGCTCGCTGAACAGCGTGCTGAACGAGGTGGATGCCAGGCTGCGGGCGGAGACCGGTCCGGCCCGCATGTGGCCCACCGGGTTCAGCGCGCTCGACGACGTGCTCAGCGGAGGCCTGCGCGGCGGCAACCTGATCCTGCTCACCGGCGCCCAGGGGCTGGGGAAGACCACGCTCGCGGTGCAGATGGCCCGCAACGCGGCCCGCTCGGGGCGGCAGGTCCTCTACTTCTGCTACGAGCACGACGCCCAGTCGATCCTCGAGCGGGTGCTGGCCCTGGAGATCGGCGAGCAGAACGACCCCCAGGCGGCCAACCTGGTCCGGGTCCGGCAGGCCTTCGAGGGTGTCGACAACGGTCTGGGCGGGCTGGCCGAGCGGATGGCCTACGTCCGCGGCGCGATCCCTGCGCTGGAGCGGATCATGGACTACTCCGACCGGCTCCACGTCCACAACTCCAGCGGCAACACCACCTCGCTGACGGTGATCACGAACGCCGTCGAGCAGGTCTGGCGGCAGACCGGGGAGGCCCCGATGGTGGTCATCGACTACCTGCAGAAGGTGAAGGTGGACGGCGGCTCCGACGTCGAGGACGAGCGGGTCACCGTGGTCGTCGAGCAGCTCAAGGACCTGTCCCTGGACGCGAAGGTCCCGGTGCTCTCGATCGTCGCCGCGGACAAGGAGGGGCTGGAGACCGGCAAACGGCTGCGCGCCCAGCACCTGCGGGGGTCGACCGCACTCGCCTACGAGGCCGACGTGCTGCTGGTGCTGGCCCACAAGTACGACGTGATCGCCCGCCACCACCTGGTCTTCGACGCGGGCCAGGCCGAGCGCTACAAGGACTGGGCGGTCATCTCGGTGGAGAAGAACCGCAACGGCCGCGACGGCGTCGACCTGGAGTTCCGCAAGCGCTTCGACCAGAGCCGCTACGAGGAGGACGGCCAGCGGGTGGCCGAGAAGCTCATCGACGAGCGGATGTTCGTGGAGTGAGCGGTCAGGCGGGGACGTCGTCCTCCGAGGCCACGTTGCGGGTGCGGTTCGGGTCCACCTGGACCCCCGGGCCCATCGTGGTCGAGACGGTGACCTTCTTGACGTAGCGGCCCTTGGAGCTGGCGGGCTTGAGCCGCAGCACCTCCTCGAGCGCCGCGGCGTAGTTCTCCGCGAGCTTGACCTCGTCGAAGGACACCTTCCCGATGATGAAGTGCAGGTTCGCGTGCCGGTCCACCCGGAACTCGATCTTGCCGCCCTTGATGTCGGTGACCGCCTTGGCGACGTCGGGGGTGACGGTGCCGGTCTTCGGGTTCGGCATCAGGCCACGAGGGCCGAGCACCCGGCCGAGCCGGCCGACCTTGCCCATCATGTCCGGGGTGGCGACGACCGCGTCGAAGTCCAGCCAGCCGCCGGCCACCTTCTCGATCAGCTCGTCGCCGCCGACGACGTCCGCGCCGGCCTCACGCGCCGCCTCGGCCTTCTCGGCGGCGGCGAAGACCAGGACCTTGGCGGTCTTGCCGGTGCCGTGCGGGAGGTTGACGGTGCCGCGCACCATCTGGTCGGCCTTGCGGGGGTCGACACCGAGCCGCATCACCACGTCGACGGTCTCGTCGAACTTCTTGGTGCTCGCGGACTTCGCGATGCGGATCGCCGCCAGCGGGGCGTGCACCTCGTTGCGGTCGAACGACGCGGCGGCCGATCGGTAGCTCTTGCTGCGCTGCATGACTGGTTCTTCCTTCTTCCAGGGTGTGGTCGGTGCGGGCCAGCGCGGCCCTGCCACGGTGTGTCGGCCCGGGGCGGTTGCCCCGGAGGGGTCAGTCGACGGTGACGCCCATGGAGCGGGCGGTGCCCTCGACGATCTTCATGGCGGCCTCGACGTCATTGGCGTTGAGGTCGGGCATCTTGGTCTGGGCGATCTCGCGCACCTGGTCCTTGGTCAGCTTGCCGACCTTGTCCTTGTGCGGGACGCTCGAGCCCTTCGCGAGCCCGGCGGCCTTCTTGATCAGCTCCGCGGCCGGTGGCGTCTTGGTGATGAACGTGAACGTGCGGTCCTCGTAGATCGTGATCTCGACCGGGATCACGTTCCCGCGCATCGACTCGGTCTGCGCGTTGTAGGCCTTGCAGAAGTCCATGATGTTCACGCCGTGCGGGCCGAGCGCGGTGCCGACCGGCGGCGCAGGGGTGGCCGCCCCTGCCTGGAGCTGCACCTTGACGAGTGCCGCGATCTTCTTCTTGGGAGGCATTCCTAGGGTCCTTCTGTTCTGCGGTGGGTGAGCTCAGACCTTCTGGATCTGGCTGAAGCTCAGCTCGACCGGGGTCTCCCGGCCGAAGATCTCGACGAGGGCCTTCACCCTCTGGGACTCGGCGTTGATCTCGGTGATCGTCGCGTGCAGCGTGGCGAACGGACCGTCCACGACCATCACCGAGTCCGACACGCCGAAGTCGGCGACCTCGATGGGCTTCTTGGCCGCACCCGCCGACGGCGCGGCGCCGGCGGCGACGGCCTCGGCCTCGGCGGCGGCGACCACGGCCGGTGCCAGCATGCTCTCGACCTCCGCCATCGACAGCGGCACGGGCTGGTGGCTGTGCCCGACGAAGCCGGTGACGGACGGGGTGTGGCGGACGGCGGCCCAGGACTCGTCGGTCAGCTCCATCCGCACCAGCACGTAGCCGGGCAGCACGGTGCGCTTGACCAGCTTGCGCTGCCCGTTCTTGATCTCCGCGACCTCCTCGGTGGGGACCACGATCTCGTGGATGTAGTCCTCCATGTTCAGCGAGTGGATGCGGTTCTCGAGGTTGGCCTTCACCCGGTTCTCCATGCCGGAGTAGGTGTGCACCACGAACCAGTCGCCGGGCTTGGCCCACAGCTCCCGGCGGAAGGCCTCCAGGGGGTCTGCGGCGGCCGGCGGCTCCGCGGCCTCCTCCTCCGTCGCGGCCTGCTCCTCGGCCTCGGCGGCCGCCTCGCGCTCCGGGGTCTGGGCCTCCGCGTCCGGGGTCTGGGCCTCCGCGTCCGGGGTCTCGGCCTCCGCGTCCGGGGTCTCCGGGGTGGCCTCGGCGTCCGGGGTCTCCGGGGTGGCCTCGGCGTCCGGGGTCTCTGCCCCGGTCGACTCGCCCTCCACCGCCTCGTCCAGCTCTGGCTGGACCGGCGCGGGGTCGTACTGCTCCGACACGTGTTGCTCCGTCACTCGAGAGGAACTGCCTGGGGTACTGCCTGAAGTTGTCCGCGGGTTTCCGGACCCGGGACCGGCTACGACGCGTTGCCGCCGAAGAGCCAGAAGACGAACTTCCCGAAGGCCAGGTCCAGTGCGGAGACGAACGTCATCATCACCAGCACGAAGGCCATGACCACCACGAAGTAGGTCCCCAGCTGCTCGCGCGTGGGCCACACGACCTTGCGCAGCTCGGCCACGACCTGGCGGTAGAACGTCGCCGGACTGGTGCGCGGCTGGTTCCTGCCCGAGCCACGCACTGCGCTCCTGTCCGACACGTGTGCCGCCTTTCGGTCCTTGGTCAGTCGTCCTTGCAGGGCACGAGGGACTTGAACCCCCAACCTTCGGTTTTGGAGACCGATGCTCTGCCAGTTGAGCTAGTGCCCTCCGAGTCCTCCGCCGTCCCCCCGCGGGCAGGGCGAACCATGTGGAGAACCACCAGTCGTCGAGTGTACGGGCAAGGCCGACGGCTCGTCCAAACGCGTCGGGTCCCCAGGCCCCTACGATGATCGCCATGAGCGACCACCAGCCCGCCTACCGACCGAGCTCCGCGCGCGACCGACGCGTGTCCGGCCGGATCGGCGCCATCGCCGAGTCCGCGACACTGAAGGTCGACGCCAAGGCCAAGGCCCTCAAGGCCGAGGGTCGCCCGGTGATCGGCTTCGGCGCCGGTGAGCCGGACTTCCCCACGCCCGACTACATCGTCGAGGCAGCCGTCGAGGCCTGCCGGGACCCCCGCAACCACCGCTACACCCCCGCGGGAGGGCTGCCCGAGCTCAAGCAGGCGATCGCGGACAAGACGCTGCGCGACAGCGGGTACGCCGTGACCGCGAACCAGGTGCTCGTCACCAACGGCGGCAAGCAGGCCATCTACGCCGCGTTCGCCACGATGCTGGACCCGGGTGACGAGGTCCTCGTGCCCGCGCCGTACTGGACCACCTACCCCGAGGCGATCGGTCTGGCCGGCGGGGTCAGCGTGCCGGTCCTGGCCGACGAGACCCAGGACTACAAGGTCACCGTGGCGCAGCTCGAGGCGGCTCGCACCGACCGGACCAAGGTGCTGCTGTTCGTGTCCCCCTGCAACCCCACCGGGTCGGTGTACACCGCGGACGAGATCCGCCAGATCGGCGGGTGGGCGGAGGAGCACGGGCTGTGGGTGCTCACCGACGAGATCTACGAGCACCTGGTCTACGACGGCGTCGAGACCGGCTCGATGCCGGTGCTGTGCCCCGCGCTCGCGCCGTACACCGTGGTGGTCAACGGTGTCGCCAAGACCTACGCGATGACCGGCTGGCGGGTCGGCTGGATGATCGGGCCGGAGGACCTGGTCAAGGCCGCGACCAACCTGCAGTCCCACGCCACCTCCAACGTCTCCAACGTCGCCCAGCGGGCGGCGCTGGCGGCCGTGTCCGGCGACCTCGGTGCGGTGGCGCAGATGAAGGTGGCCTTCGACCGGCGCCGGCGCACCATCGTGGAGATGCTCAGCGCCATCGACGGGGTGTTCTGCCCGATGCCGCGGGGGGCCTTCTACGCCTACCCGTCGGTGAAGGGCCTCCTGGGCCGCGAGTACGACGGCCGGCTGGTCGACACCTCCGCGGAGCTGGCCGAGTACATCCTGGACCGAGCCGAGGTGGCGGTGGTCCCCGGCGAGGCCTTCGGGTCGCCCGGCTACCTCCGGCTCTCCTACGCGCTCGGGGACTCAGACCTGGTCGAGGGAGTGACCCGGCTGCAGAAGCTCTTCGGCTCCAGGCCCGTCTGAGGGTGCGTGACCTGCGGGCGCTCCCCAAGGCCCACCTGCACCTGCACTTCACCGGCAGCATGCGGCACGAGACGCTGCTGGAGCTCGCCGAGCGGGACGGCATCGCGCTGCCCGACCCGCTGGTCTCGCAGTGGCCGCCACGCCTCTCCGCCGTCGACGAGAAGGGCTGGTTCCGCTTCCAGCGGCTCTACGACGTCGCCCGCTCGGTGCTGCGCACCGAGGACGACGTCCGTCGCCTGGTCCGGGAGGCGGCCGAGGACGACGTCCGCGACGGCGGCCGGTGGCTGGAGATCCAGGTCGACCCCAGCGGCTACGCCGCCCGGTTCGGCGGCATCACGGCGTTCACCGACCTGGTCCTGGACTGCGTGCGGGACGCCACGGCGCGCACGGGCCTCGAGATGGCCGTGGTGATCGCGGCCAACCGCACCCGGCACCCCCTCGATGCCCGGACGCTGGCCCGGCTGGCCGCCCAGTACGCCGGCCGGGGGGTCGTCGGCTTCGGCCTGTCCAACGACGAGCGACGGGGGCGGACCGCGGAGTTCGGCCGCGCCTTCGCGATCGCCGAGCGGGCCGGGCTCTGGCTGGTCCCGCACGGCGGGGAGCTGCTCGGGCCCGCAAGCGTGCGCTCCTGCCTCGACGACCTGCACGCCGACCGGCTGGGGCACGGCGTACGGTCCGTCGAGGACCCCCGGCTGCTGGACCGGATCGTCGAGGCGGGGGTCGCCCTCGAGGTCTGCCCGGTCTCGAACGTGGCGCTCGGCGTCTACTCCGACCTGACCTCGGTGCCGCTGCCGCAGCTCCTCGCGGCCGGGGCCACGGTGGCGCTGGGCGCCGACGACCCGCTGCTGTTCGGCTCGCGGCTGGCCGGCCAGTACGCCACCATGCGCGCCGCGCACGACCTCACCGACGGCCAGCTCGCCGAGCTGGCGCGGATGTCGTTGCGGGCCTCCCGTGCCCCCGCGGACCGGGTCGCGGCATGGTCCGCCGAGATCGACGCCTGGCTCACCGCTCCGGATGGGACGATGGGGCCGTGAGCACACCACAGGAGCCGACCAACCCGGCCGAGGAGCCCGCCCCCGGGCCCGACGTGACCCGGCCGTACCCGACCGCCCCGGACCCCGGGTACGGGCAGCCGCCGTACGGGCAGCCGCCCGCTCAGCCGGGATACGGCGCCCCGACCGGGCAGCCGGGGTACGGGCAGCCGCCGTACGGGCAGCCGCCGTACGGGCAGCCGGGGTACGGGCAGCCGGGTCCCCAGCCGCCGTACGGGCAGCCGCCGTACGGTGAGCCGAGCGGGCAGCCGGCGTACGGCGCACCCGTGCCGCCCGGCTACGCGCTCCCGGCCGCACCCGACCACCCGAACGCCAACACGGCGATGGTGCTGGGCCTGGTCGGCCTGGTCGGCACCTTCGTCTGCGGGATCACCATCTTCCTGTGCCCGTTCGCGTGGGTGTTGGGCGCGCGGGTCAAGCGTGAGATCGACGCCTCCGGCGGCACGCTCGGCGGCCGGGACAAGGCGATGGTCGGCTACGTCACCGGCATCATCGGCACCGTGCTGCTGGTGCTCGGCGTACTGGCCCTGGTCGCTTTCCTCGGGCTGGTCGTGGTGACCGGCTCCTCGGGCAGCTCCTACTCCTGACCCGTCACGCAGGAGGCGGGCGCGGTGCGGCGTACCGCTCCAGGCCGGTCGTCCGACCTGGGACGGGTACCTGTCACTTGTCGGGGGAGGCAACCCGTGCGAAGCGCTGGTTTCCCCGGAAGGGTCCGCAGCGGGGAAACCAGCAGCCACACCAACGAGGCCACCACCGGCCAGGTCACAGGGAGCAGCCGAGGAGCACCGGCTCGTTGACCAGGCGTACGCCGAACTCGCGGGCCACCCCGTCGCGCACCTCCCGGGCCAGGGCGAGGAGCTCGGCGGCGGTGGCGCCACCGCGGTTGGTGAGGGCCAGGGTGTGCTTGGTGGACAGGCCCACAGGGCCGGCGCCGTACCCCTTGGTGAAGCCGGCGTGCTCGATCAGCCAGGCGGCGCTGGTCTTGACCGTCCCGTCGGCCAGCGGCCAGCGCGGCGCGGCTTCGGGCAGTCGCGCGGCCTGCTCGGCCGTCAGGACGGGGTTGGTGAAGAACGAGCCCGCGCTCCAGGTGTCGTGGTCCTCGGCGTCGAGCACCATGCCCTTGCCCCGGCGCAGGGCGAGCACCGCCTCGCGTACGTCGGCGATCGGCGCCCGCTGGCCGAGCTCCACCCCCAGGGCGCGAGCCAGCTCCGCGTAGCGCACCGGCGCCGACAGCGTGCCCTGCCGGAGCAGGAAGGTGACCTCGAGGACCACGTAGCGGTCCGGCTCCGCCTTGAAGCGGCTGTGCCGGTAGCCGAAGCCGCACTCGGCGAGGGGGAAGGTGCGTTGGGTGCGGGCGCGGCGGTCCCAGGTACGCACCGACGCGACGGTGTCGGCGACCTCCTGGCCGTAGGCGCCGACGTTCTGGATCGGTGTCGCCCCCACCGATCCCGGGATCCCGGAGAGTGCTTCCAGCCCGGCCCACTCGGAGGCCACGGCCTGTGCCACCAGGTCGTCCCACGGCTCCCCCGCGGCCACCCGCAGGGTGACCCCCCCGCAGGCCGCGAGGGTGTCGCAGTCGTCACGGTCGGCGACCACCCCCCGGGTGGCCACGTGCACGACCGTGCCGGCGAAGCCCTCGTCGCCGACCACGACGTTGCTGCCGCCGGCAAGCACGAGCAGGGGTATGCCGGCCGCGTCGGCCGCACCGACGGCCTCGACCAGCATCCGCTCGGAGTCGGCCTCGACCCAGGTCTGCGCCGGTCCGCCGAGCCGCAGCGTGGTGTGGTCACCCAGCAGCTCAGCCACCGGTCTCGCCTGCGCCCCCGACCCGCACCACCGCTCGCGGCATCCCGAGCACCTTCTGCCCGCCGCAGGTGACCTCCATGGTGAGGGTGGCCAGACCGCCGGCCACCTCCTTGACCGTGCCGGCCACCACGACCTCGGCGCCCCGGTCGTCGTCGGGCACCACGACGGGGTGGGTGAACTTGCAGCCCAGCTCGACGATCTCGGCGTCGCCGGTCCAGCGGGCCACGGCCCGCCCGGTCAGCGCCATGGTGTACATGCCGTGGGCGATCACCCCGGGGAGTCCGACCTCGGTGGCAACCCGGTCCGACCAGTGGATCGGGTTGAAGTCACCGCTGGCGCCGGCGTACCGGACGAGGTCGACCCGCCGCACGGCGAAGACCTGCGGCTCCAGCCGCTGCCCCGGGGTCATGCCTCGCCCCCCCGGTGGACGAGGGTGGCCGTGGCGGTGCAGACCAGCCGGCCGGCGGCGTCGGTGACGTCGCTGCGGGTGCCGATGATGTCGTTGCCGCCGATCTGGCGCAGCGAGGCGACGGTGAGCGAGGCCGTGAGCACGTCGCCGGGCAGCACCGGACGGGCGTAGGTGAACTTCTGGTCCCCGTGGACGACCCGGGACAGGTCGAGCCCGGTGGCGGCCAGGAAGGTGTTCATGGCCGCGATCGCGAGCACGGTGGGGAACGTCGCGGGCGCCGGGCCTCCGGCGTACTCCGCGCCGATGGCGGAGGCGAACTCCCGGATCCTCTCCACCGGGACCGGCAGCGGTGCAGTGGGCGGGAACTCCTGGCCCACCAGCGACTGGTCGATCGACATGGGGACCACCGTATCCGGCCGGGGATCAGTACCGGATCTGGAAGGAGGTGGCTCCGGTCGGTGCCGCGGGGCGGGTGAGCACGTCGCGCACCCGGGCCCCGGAGGGGCCGCGGCGGCACCACGCCACCAGGGCCTGCACCGCCTCCGGGGAGCCTTCGAAGTGGCCCGACACCGAGGTGTCGGGCTCGTTGAGCACCCACCCCGTCACTCCGAGCCGCTGCGCCTGGTCGCAGCAGTACCACCGGAAGCTGACTCCCTGCACCCGTCCGGTGACCCGCACCGCGGTCGCAACCGTGTCCACGGGGTGATTCTGCCGCGCGGGCGGCAGCCGCGTCAGGTCACCACAGGCGCGAAGGGCGGCCACCCCGGTGGGGTGGCCGCCCTTCGGCGGACGTCGGTCGCGCGGGTGTCAGCGGGTCTCGCGGTGCGGCGTGTGCTTGCGGCAGCGCGGGCAGAACTTGGAGAGCTCCATCCGGTCCGGGTCGTTGCGCCGGTTCTTCTTGGTGATGTAGTTGCGCTCCTTGCACTCGGTGCAGGCAAGGGTGATCTTGGGACGGACGTCGGAGGTCTTGCTGGCCACGGGAGTGTCCTTCGCTAGGTGGTGCGGGTGGTGCGGTGTGCGCAGTAGCGGGGGCGGGACTCGAACCCGCGACACCACGATTATGAGCCGTGTGCTCTAACCACCTGAGCTACCCCGCCGCCTGGCCAGCTCCCCGTCGCGGACGACGAGATCCTGACCCAGAGCCCCTTTACGGAATCGAACCGTAGACCTTCTCCTTACCATGGAGACGCTCTGCCGACTGAGCTAAAGGGGCAAGCGACGAGCAAGGATACACACGCCCGAGAGCGGGGATGAAATCGGGGATCGGCGCACCGTCATCCGGGCGGAGCAGACGTCAGCTCTCTCCGTATGAGGTCCTGCAGGGCTCACGCGTCCTGGATCCTCGCCCACGGCTGGGCCTCCTCGAGCGCGTAGGCCAGCTCGAGCAGGGTGGCCTCCTGGCCGGCACCGGCCGCCAGCATCATCCCCATCGGCAGCCCGTCGGCGCTGCGGGCGAGCGGGAGCGAGATGGCCGGGTCCCCGGTGGCGTTCTGGTACGGCGTGAACGACACCCACTCGGTCAGCCGGCCCATCACCGTGTCGAAGTCGTTGGTCGGGTCGAGGTGCCCGAGCCGAGGGGTGGCCGCCGCCAGGGTGGGGCTGAGCAGGACGTCCCAGGTCGCGTAGAACCGCTCGGAGTCGGCGCTGGTACGCCGCAGCCGACGGATCGCGCCGGGGAGCCGGTGCGCGTGGGTGGCGCAGTGCCTGGCCAGGCCCCGCGAGAGGTTGTCCACCCGGCTGAGGTCCCAGGTCGGCCCGAAGGTGACCCGGCCGGTGCGCAGCAGCAGCAGCGAGAGCATCGACCAGTAGAGCGTGAAGTCCTCGACGAAGGACGGCGGAACCGGGGAGTCGACCGGTTCCACGTGGTGCCCGAGACCCTCGAGCAGGGCTGCGGTCTTGTGGGTCTGCTCCACCACCTCGGGGGTGGTCGAGCCGGTGACCGACTGGGTCAGCACCGCCACCTTGAGGCGCGACCGGGTCGGCCGGGTGAGGTCGCCGACCGGCGGCAGCCGCAGGCTCCGGTAGACCCTCTCGGCCTCGCGCAGGAACGCCGCGGTGTCGCGCACCGAGCGGGTGACCACCCCGTCCGCGACGATCTTCACCGGCAGCTGCCTGCCCAGCTTGTCCTGGGGAAGCCGGCCCCGGGTCGGCTTCAGCCCGACGAGCCCGTTGACGGCGGCCGGGATCCGGATCGACCCGCCTCCGTCGTTGGCGTGCGCCACCGGGACGGCCCCGGCGGCCACCAGGGCGGCCGAGCCCGAGGACGAGGCACCCGCGGTGTGCTCGACGTGCCACGGGTTGCGGACCGGGCCCAGCCGCGGGTGCTCGGCGGAGGCGCTGAACCCGAACTCCGAGAGCTGGGTCTTGCCCAGCGGCAGCAGCCCGGTCGCGAGGTACATCCGGGCGAAGTCCCCGTTCTCCTGCTTCCGCGGGCTGTCGAACGCGTCGGTGCCGTGCTGGGTGGGCATCCCGGCCACGTCGACGTTGTCCTTGACGAACGTCGGCACGCCGGCGAAGAAGCCGCCGTGCGGGTCCCGGGCCTCGGCGCGGGCGCGGTCGAAGGCGGCGTACGCCACGGCGTTGAGTGCCGGGTTGACGCGTTCGACCCGGGCGATGGCGGCCTCGACCACCTCGACCACCGAGACCTTCCGGGCCGCCAGGGCGGCCACCAGCCCGACCGTGTCGAGCTCACCGAGGGCGTCGTCAGCGAACGCGTGCACGCGGGTCATGGCGCAAGGCTAGCCACCCGCACAGCCGCGTCGGTGACAACCCGGGAGGTGGTCGTCGACGAGGCCGACCGCCTGCATCAGGGCGTACATCGTGGTGGGTCCGACGAACGCGAAGCCGCGCCTCTTCAGCGCCGTGGACAGCGCCGCCGACTCCGGGGTCGCGGCCGGGATGTCGCCGCTGCGCTGCGGGCGGGCGGGGCGCTCGGGGCGGAAGCCGAGCACCAGCTGCTCAAGCCCGCCGTCCGCGCGCAGCGCCACCGTGGCCCGGGCGTTGGAGACGGCGGCGAGGATCTTGGCCCGGTGCCGGACGATGCCAGCGTCGTCCAGCAGCCGTGCCACGTCGCCCTCGTCGTACGCCGCGACGACGTCGGCCTCGAACCCGGCGAAGGCCCGGCGGAAGGCGGGGCGCTTGCTCAGGATGGTCCGCCACGAGAGCCCGGCTTGGAAGCCCTCGAGCACCAGACGCTCGAGGTAGGCGCTCTCCCCGTGCACCGGCACCCCCCACTCGGTGTCGTGGTAGGTGACGTAGAGCTCCGGCGCCGCGCCCCACGGGCAGCGGGCCAGCCCGTCGGCGCCGACGACCACCTCGCTCACACCAGCACCAGCCCGACCTGCGCGGTGTCCCCGACCTCGAGGTCCTCGGCCTGACGGACCGCCCGCTTCACGGGGAGCACGTAGCACCCCGAGCGGGCGTCCGGGAACACCGAGGTGCGCCAGGTGGTGCCGCCGACGGTGACCTCGACCCGCACCGAGCCGAACCCCCTGGGCGGCCGGGGAACCTCCCGGATCTCCTCGCTCACGTCCGGGGGGAGGGTGAGGAACACCCAGGCGTCGGCGGCGCCGGCCTCCCACAGCTCGGCGGAGAACCGGTGGGCCTCGCTCACCGCCGGGGCCTCAGCCGCACGTGCGGCAGCACCGGCGCCGGGATCGGTGGCAGGTGGTCGCCCACGACCACGCCGAACCGGCCGTCGGCCAGCTCCTGGGAGTCGCCCACCACGCTGCCGTCCCGGGTGATCTGCCGCTGCCACTCCTCGCGGGAGGCCACGATCTCCTCGTGGCTGCGTCCCACGAAGTTCCACCACATGACGATCTCCTCCTCGAACGGCGTCCCGCCGAGGAGCAGCAGCCGCGCCCCCGCGTCGTACGCCGTGAGCACGAGGCGGTCACGACCGGGCGGGAGGACGCCCAGGCAGTGCTCCTTGACCTCCTGCCCGGCCACCCCCACCACGCCCCGGTCGACGAGGACCGCCAGCTCGTAGGCGGGGTCCACGGGCAGCTCCAGCCGGGCACCGGGGTCGAGCAGGATCTCCGCACCGACCAGCGGGCTGAACGTGGGCACCGGCGAGGTCTCGCCCAGCAGGGAGCCGAGGAGGAGCCGCAGGGTCCAGCCCGGCCCGGTCCGCGGCGTCGGCACGTGGTGGGCGAAGGACGGCGCCGAGTGCCGGGCTGCCTCGGGCAGCGCCATCCACAGCTGGGCGCCGTGCAGCACCCGGGTGCCCGGGGTGGACACCTCGGAGTGGCTGATCCCTCGTCCCGCCGTCATCAGGTTGACCTCGCCGGGCCGGACCAGCGCGTGGTGTCCGGCACTGTCCCGGTGCTCGACCTCTCCGGTGAACAGCCAGCTGACCGTCTGGAGCCCGATGTGGGGGTGGGGCGCCACGCTCATCCCCCCGGTGTCCGCGACGTCGTCGGGCCCGTAGTGGTCCACGAAG
The DNA here is from genome assembly GCF_035429765.1 of Nocardioides sp. Taxonomy (GTDB): domain Bacteria; phylum Actinomycetota; class Actinomycetes; order Propionibacteriales; family Nocardioidaceae; genus Nocardioides. Next base: position 19,523 of record NZ_DAOMFK010000023.1, read on the forward strand.
CACCACGCCCCCACCAGCGAGCGCTCCCGGGCCGGGAGCGTGCGGCGCACCCGCATCGCCCGCGGCCCGCCGAGCGGCACCTCGCGGGGCCAGATCACCTGGACGCCGGGAGGCGCCGCGTCCTCGTCCACGCCCTCCATCATCGCCCGGCCGTCAACCGGTCCCGCTCGGGTGGGTTCACGGTGCCGCGCCCAGCGCGGCGAGCTCGGCGCCGTCGAGGCGGAAGTGGGTCCACTCGTCCATCCCGCGGGCCCCGCGCGCCTCGTAGAAGTCGATGGCGCTGCGGTTCCAGTCCAGCACCCACCACTCCAGCCGCCGGTAGCCCCGCAGCACGCACAGCCGGGCGAGCCTGCTGAGCAGCGCGTGCCCGATCCCGGCCCCGCGGTGCCCGGGCTCGACGAAGAAGTCCTCCAGCCACAGGCCGCGGTGCCCGCTCCAGGTGGAGAAGGTGACGTACCAGAACGCCATCGCGACCAGCCGCCCGTCGACCTCGGCGACCTCGCAGAACCCGGCCGGCTCTCCCTCGGCGGGGAAGAGGATCGCCTGGTAGCCCGCCTCGGTGGCCTCGACGGCGTCGGGCTCCTTCTCGTACGTCGCCAGCTCGCGCACCAGGCGCAGCAGCTCGGGCACGTCCGCACGCAC
>NZ_DAOMFK010000023.1:20264-27756 GCF_035429765.1 Nocardioides sp.
GTGGACCGGCTCTTCCACGCCCTGGCCGACCCGACCCGGCGGGACATCCTCAGCCGCTCCCTGCGGGGCGGCCTGTCGGTGTCGCGCCTGGCGGAGAGCTACCCGATGAGCTTCGCGGCCGTGCAGAAGCACGTCGCGGTGCTCGAGCGGGCCGGCCTGGTGACCAAGCAGCGGCGTGGTCGGGAGCAGCTGGTGCGCACCGAGCCCGAGGCGGTGCACCGGGCCCGGCTGGCACTCGACCGGCTGGAGGCCACCTGGCGGGAGCGGGTGGACCAGATGACCGGCGTGCTCGCCGAGCAGGGGACCGAGTCCTCCCTCGACCCGACGAGAGGACTGGAACGATGAGCGTGACCCACGTGCACAAGGACCTCGACCAGCTCACGCTGACCCTGGTGGCCGACTTCGCGGCCTCCACCGAGCGCGTCTGGCAGCTGTGGGCGGACCCCCGACAGCTGGAGCGGTGGTGGGGCCCGCCGACCTACCCGGCCACCGTGGAGGAGCACGACCTCTCCCCCGGCGGGCAGGTCACCTACTTCATGACCGGCCCGGAGGGCGAGAAGTACCGAGGCTGGTGGCGCATCAGCACCGTGGAGCCCCCGAGCTCGCTGGAGTTCACCGACGGCTTCGCCGACGACAGCGGCACGCCGGCGACCGACATGCCGGTCACCACCATGCGGGTCTCGCTCACGGCGTACGAGGGGGGAACCCGGATGGAGCTCCGCTCGGTCTTCGACTCCCGCGAGGACCTGGACCGGCTGGTCACCATGGGCATGGAGGAGGGCCTGCAGCAGGCCGTCGGGCAGATGGACGGGCTGCTGGCCGGCTGACCCGGCCAGCAGACACGACCCGACGGAACCGAGAAAGACGGACGACCGAACCCACGCGACTGTGGGTTCGGCCGTCCACGATGTCTCGAGACATCGCTCTTGGGTGGCAGGTGAAGGATTCGAACCTTCGAAGGCAAAGCCGACGGATTTACAGTCCGCTCCCATTGGCCGCTCGGGCAACCTGCCGTTGCCTCCCCGGGCCTGGTTTGGCCCCACGAGAAGCAGACGAAACAATAGCGCAGCGGCATCCACAGACGAAAACCCGCCGACTGCCGGTGGGCGCCCGGAAGGAGCGAGCATGGCCGACTCGTCGTTCGACATCGTGAGCAAGATCGACCGGCAGGAGGTCGACAACGCGCTGGGCCAGACCGCCCGCGAGATCGCCACGCGCTTCGACTTCAAGGGCACCGGCGCCTCGATCGAGTGGAAGGGCGAGCACGCCATCGAGATCTCCGCCTCCGCCGACGACCGAGCCACCGCGGTGCTGGACGTCTTCAAGCAGAAGCTGGTCAAGCGCAGCCAGAGCCTGAAGATCCTTGACGCCTCCGAGCCCCGGCAGTCCGGCCAGCAGTCCAAGATCTCGGTGGGACTGAAGGAGGGCATCTCCTCGGAGAACGCCAAGAAGATCACCAAGCTGATCCGCGACGAGGGCCCCAAGGGCGTGAAGGCGCAGATCCAGGGCGAGGAGCTGCGCGTCTCGAGCAAGAAGCGCGACGATCTCCAGGCCGTGATCGCCCTGGTCAAGGCGCAGGACTACGACTTCGCGGTGCAGTTCACCAACTACCGCTGAGCGCCCTCAGCCGCGCGAGCGAGCGAGGTCGCCGAGGATCTGCTGGCTGGCCAGCTTCCCGGGCGCGCCCATCACGCAGCCGCCGGGGTGGGTGCCCGAGCCGCACTGGTAGTAGCCGTCGATCGGGGTGCGGTACTGGCTCCAGCCGGGCGCCGGGCGGAAGAAGTACATCTGCGGGGCGAGGAACTCCCCGGCGAAGATGTTGCCCTCGGTCAGCCCGACGGTGCGCTCGATGTCCAGCGGTGTCTTGACCTCACGCTGGAGCACCAGGTCGGAGAACCCCGGGAAGAACGACTCGAAGGTCTCCTGCACGGTGTCGGCGAACCGCTCCGCCTCGGTGTCCCAGTCGCCGCCCTTCAGGTGGTAGGGCGCGTACTGGACGAAGCACGACATCACGTGCTTGCCCGGTGGCGCCATGTCGGGGTCGACGAAGGACTGGATCGCGCAGTCGATGTAGGGGCGCCGGCTGTACCAGCCGTACTTGGCGTCGTCAAAGGCCCGCTCGAGGTACTCCATGGACGGCCCGACGTTGACGAAGCCGAGGTACTGGTCGGTGCGGTCGCCGAGCGCGGGGTAGCGCGGTGCCCCGTCGAGCGCGAAGTTCACCTTGGCCGAGGTGCCCTGGAACCGCATCCGGCGGATGTTGTCCACCAGCTCGCCCGGCAGCTCACGGGGGTCGACCAGCTGGGTGAAGGTACGCCGCGGGTCGACCGCGCTGACCACCACGGGGGCCGAGAGCTCCGTGCCGTCCTCGAGGGCGACCCCCACCGCTCGCCCGTTGCGGGTGATCACCGAGTCCACCGGCGCGTCCAGCAGGATCTCGGCCCCGTAGGCCTGCGCGGCCCGGGCGAGCACCTGGGTGAAGCCTCCGTTGCCGCCCTTGTGGAACGACCAGGCGCCGAACTGCCCGTCGTGCTCGCCGATGGAGTGGTAGAGCAGCACCAGCCCCGAGCCCTGCGACATCGGCCCGACCTTGGTGCCGATGATCGCCGACGAGGCGAGGTAGCCCTTGAGGATGTCGCTGTCGAAGTAGTCGTCGAGGAAGTCCGCGGCGCTCCCGGTGAGCAGCCGCACCAGGTCGTGCACCACCTTGGGCTCCGCCCCGCGCAGGTGCCGCACCAGGTCCGCGGTCTCGGCGACGTCCTCCGGCGAGGTGCCGAAGATGTTGGGCGGGACCTTGTCCAGCAGCGGCTTCACCAGCTGGCAGACCCGCTCCATGTCGTGCTCGTAGCGGTCCATCGCGTCGGCGTCGTGCGGGGAGTGCCGGGTGATCTCCTTGAGGTTCTCGTCGCGGTCCTGCCCCAGCAGCAGGTAGTCGCCGTTCTCCATCGGCGCGAAGGACGAGGGCATCAGCAGCGGCAGGAAGCCGTGCCGGACCAGGTCCAGCTCGTGCACGATGTCGGGGCGCAGCAGGCTCAGCGCGTAGGAGAAGGAGGTGAAGTGGAACCCCGGCCGCAGCTCCTCGGTGATGGCCGCCCCGCCGACCAGGTGCCGCCGCTCGACGATGAGGACTCTGAGCCCGGCCTTCGCCAGGTAGGCGCCGTTGACCAGCCCGTTGTGGCCCCCGCCGACGACGATCGCGTCGTAGGTCCGCTCCTGCTTCGCCATGGTCACGCCGTCTTTCGCTGGGGGTTGAAGAACGGGAGCCGGGTCACCTCGGCGGCGACCGTCTCGTACTGGTGGTTGATGGTGAGCTCGAGGTTGGCGTGCGTGCCGACTGCCGACAGCTCAGGCCGGACCCGGGCCATGGCGATGTGGCGCTGCAGGACTGGGGAGTACATCAGGCTGGTGGCGTACCCGACGCGCTCCCCCTCGTCGTCGTAGAGCATCGACTCGTAGTCCAGGGGGGTCTCGTCCTTGGGCGGGATGAGCCCCGCCTCCTGGTAGACGCGGTCGTGGTCGGCCCAGTCGAGGACGATGCCGACGCTGGCCCAGCGGGACGTGCCCTCGGCCAGCTCCCTGCGGATCGCCTCCCGGCCGAGGAACGGCCGGTCGTCGGCGTCGAGACCCTTGAGCATCCAGCCGAGGCCGAGCTCCTTCGGGGTCACCCGGTCGTGGTCGGTGAAGGCGAGCCTCGAGGAGGAGAACTCCACGTCGATGAGGACCAGGCCCGCCTCGATGCGCGTCATCAGCAGCGCCTGCTCACCGAACGGCTTGAGCTGGTGCCCGCGCCCGGCCTCGATCACGGCGTCGAGGACCCCGAGCGCGTCGTCGGCGGGCACCCGGATCTCGTAGCCCAGGTCCCCGGTGTAGCCGGTCCGCGAGATCGTCACCGCCGCGGCGCCGATCTTGGTCTCGCAGTGCTCGAAGTAGGCCAGCCGCTCGACGTCGGGGGCGAGCGCGGCGAGGATCCGCCGCGACCGGGGCCCCTGGACCGCGAGCATCCCGTAGGCCTCGGTGACGTCCTCGACCGTGACGTCCAGCCGGCCCACCAGGTCGGCGAGGTAGCCCAGGTTCGGCTCGGCCGCGGTGAGCAGGAACTCGTTGTCGGAGTGCCGGAAGACCACGCCGTCCTCGAGCACGAAGCCGCGGTCGTCGCACCACACGGTGTACTGCGCGCGGCCCGGTCGGCACTGGCGTACGTCGCGGGTGAGCACCCCGGCGAGGAACCGCTCGGCGTCCCTCCCCGCGACGCGGTACTTGTAGAGCGGCGAGGTGTCGAAGAAGCCCGCGGCGTTGCGCACGGTGAAGTACTCGTGCTTGGCCGACATCACGTACTTCTGCGCCGAGAGGTACCCGGCCCAGTGGCCCCACAGGCCCGTGGTGTTGAGCTCGCTGAGCCTGGCGTGGAACGGAGTGGTCCTGACCATGTGCCGACCTGCCCTCGTGCGGTCCTGAGGGCCAGGATCTTACTGAACGTTCAGTCAGGACGTCGAGACCCGCGCGCGGTGGTCGGTCAGACCAGGGCCCGCAGCCCCCGCTTCGCCAGCTGCTCGGCGACGATGACCCGCTGCAGCTCGCTGGCCCCCTCCCAGATCCGCTCGACCCGCAGCTCGCGGTAGAACCGCTCGGCCACGTTCTCCCGCATGTAGCCGCGCCCCCCGAAGACCTGGACGCAGCGGTCGGCCACCCGGCCGGCCATCTCCGAGGCGTACAGCTTGGCCATCGAGCAGCGCGCGTGCAGCACCGTGCGGTCCGCGCCCGCGTCGACGGACCGGGCCACCTCGTAGACCATCGACCGCGCTGCGAACAGCTCGGTCACCGAGTCGGCCAGCATCGCCTGGACCAGCTGCCGCTCCGCCAGCGGCCGCCCGCCCACCACCCGCTCCTGCGCGAAGCGCCCCGTCTCCTCGACCAGCCGGTCGGCCGCGCCCAGGCACCGGGCGGCGACCATGAGCCGCTCGAAGCGGAACCACTCGTGCGCGAAGCGCATGCCGTCGCCCTCCCCGCCCACCAGGTGGCCGACCGGGACGCGGACGTCGGTGAGGCGGACGACCGGGTGGTGGTGGGCGAAGGTGTGGGAGTACGCCGGGGTGCGCACCACCTCCATGCCGGGCGTGGGGATGTCCACCACCACCAGCACGTGCTCGCCGGCGTGCGGGCCGTCGGTCAGGACCGCCTGGACGAAGGCGTAGTCGGCCTCGTTGTAGGAGGTGACGTGCCACTTGGTGCCGTTGAGGACGTACTCGTCGCCCTCCCGCCGGGCCGTGGTGGCCAGCTCGGAGACGTCGGAGCCGGCCCGCTCCTCGGTGATCGCGTAGCACTCGGTCAGCTCGCCCCGCACGGTCGGCCGCAGCCACCGCTCGAGCGCCGGCTCCGAGGCGACCTCGGGCCACCAGGCCGGCGGCGTCGCCAGCACCCAGGCCAGAGCGTTGGTGACCCGGCCCGCCTGCTCCTGGACCAGCACCTGCTGCAGGCTCGTGCAGCCGCGGCCGCCCACCGACACCGGCATGTTCGTGGCGAACAGCCCCTGCTCGAGGGCGCGGCGCCGGAACGCGGCCGCGACCCCCTCGGGCGGCTCACCGCCGTGCGCCTCGGCGTGCTCCTCGTGCGGGATCAGGTCGTCGGCGAAGGCCCTGGCCGTGGCCTGGATCGCGCGGTCGGCGTCGGACAGGCCGTACATAGAGGCTCCTCGGGGCCGGGGGCGGCGTTGACTGACTGTTCAGTCTATGCCAGTTTCAGGCTGTGACCGGTGCGGACGTGGTGGTGGTCGGGGGCGGCACGATCGGCGGCTGGGCGGCCTGGTTCCTGCGCCGCGCCGGCCTCTCGGTGGTCCTGGTCGAGGCGGAGACGCTGGGCAGCGGCGCGAGCTCGCGGGCGGCCGGGATGGTCCGGGCCCAGGGCGGGACGCCCGTCGCGGTGCGGCTGGGGCTGTGGAGCCAGGAGTTCTACCGCAGCCAGGCCGAGCTGCTCGGGATCGACTCGGGGTTCGTGGAGACCGGCTACTACATGCCGTGCTTCAGCGAGGCCGAGGTGTCGGCGGCGCACGAGCGGATCGCCATGCAGAACCGGCTGGGTCTGGACTCGACGTGGGTCGACCCGCAGGACGTGGACGCCCGCAACCCGTCGATGGCGCCGGGCCGGACCCTCGGGGCGTCCTACTACGCCCGCGACGGGTGGATCGACCCGCCCCGCAACGTGCTCGCCTACACCACCGCCCTGTTCACCGCCGGCGTCGAGGTGAGGGAGCGGTGCCGGTTCACCGGCCTGCGGGTCGAGGGCGGGCGCGTGCGGGCGGCGCGGACCACGCAGGGCGACGTCGGGTGCGACCGAGTGCTGCTCACGGGTGGGCCGGGGCTGGCCGCCGTCGGCGACGCCGTCGGCGCCCGGATCTGGTCGGGCGGGACCCGGCACCAGGTCGTGGTGACCGAGCCGCACCCCGACCTCGCGGCCGACCGGGTGCCGATGGTCTTCGACGTGGCGTCGGGGATCTACTGGCGGCCGGAGGAGGGAGGCCTGCTCTGGGGCATGTCCAACCCGGACGAGGCGCCCGGCGAGGCGCGCCGCTTCGACGAGGCGTACTTCGCGCGGATGCGGGCCCGGGTCGCCGACCTGGTGCCGGTGACCGCGCGGCTCGGGCTGCGGCGTACCTGGTCGGCCACCATCGACTACACCCCCGACCACCTGCCCATCCTCGGCCCGCTGCTCACCGACGCCGGTCAGATCGAGGGGGCCTGGGTCGCCGCCGCCGGCGGGCACGGGATGATGTGGGGCCCGGGGGTGTCCAGGGCGGCGGCGGACCTGGTCGCCACCGGCAGCACCGAGGTCGTCGACACCCCGCAGCTCGGGCTGGACCGGTTCGACGACGAGGGCCGTTCCTCGCTCGCGGCCGACCCGATCGCGCTGCCGTTCCCCGAGGTCACCCGCTGACGGGCTGCACCAGGGCGTCCACGGCCACCGGCCCGTCTCCCGTGAGGACCATCGGGTTGACGTCGAGCGCCGCCAGCTGGCCACCCAGGGCCACCGCCAGCCGGCTGAGGCCGGCGACTGCCTCCGGCAGGCCGGTCAGGTCGACTCCCGGCAGCAGCCGCGAGAACCGGGCCACCAGCCGCTCGGCGGGCCCCGGCGCCAGCGGGGGGAGGGCCAGCACGCGACGGGACAGCTCCTCGATGCGGCTCCCGCCGACCGCCAGCACCAGGACCGGACCGACCGCCGCGTCCCGCACCACACCGAGGGAGACCTCGGGCCCGGTCAGCTGCGGCTGCACCACCACGCGGGGTCCGCAGCGCGCCGCCAGCGCGTCGTACGCCGCCCGCAGGGCCGGCTCGTCGGTGATCCCCAGCCGGACCCCGCCCACCCGCGCACGGTGCTCGATGCCCGGCTCGTCGGTCTTGAGGACCACCGGGTAGCCCAGCTCCGCCGCCACCGTGGCCGCCGCGTCGGCACTCGCGGCGCCCCGGGTGGGGACGACGGCGAGGCCGAACCGCGCCAGGAG
>NZ_DAOMFK010000024.1:0-26596 GCF_035429765.1 Nocardioides sp.
GAGCCGGCGGCTTCCGTCCTCCTCGACCTCGGCAGGGACCGGCTCGGTGTCGGCGGCCAGGTAGCGGCCCAACCGGTCGGCGAGCGCCGCGCAGTCCTCGGGCACGCCGCTGACCACGAGGGTGAGCTCCCCGTGCCGGGCGCGGAAGCCCGACGCGTCGTCGCTCAGGTCCGCGACCAGCGGCAGCGGCAGCGGCTGCGCGGGGTCGCGCCAGGGCGGCTGCTGCTCGAAGATGCCCACGGCCCGTCGGGCCGACACCATCGAGCGGGTGAGCTTCTGGGCGAACTCGAAGAACGTCTGGATCGGGCCGATCATGAACAGCCCGTAGCCGAGGAAGCTGATGAGCTGGCCGACGGTGAGGTCGCCGTCCTGCACCTCCTGGGTGCCGAGCCAGACCAGCAGCACGAGGAAGCCGCCCGAGAGGAGCACCCCGATCGACTCGATCACGGCCTGCCACACCCCGGCGGCCACTCCTGCCTGGCGGGCCAGCTGCGACTGCGTCGCGTAGTTCCGCCCGAACGTGCGCTCGCCGCCGATGCCGCGCAGGATCCGCAGTCCCGCGACGATGTCTGTGGCCAGCGAGGTGAGCTCGGCGTTGCGGCTGCGCTCCAGGGCCTGCCGGCGGTGCAGCGGCCGCAGGAGCGGGAGCGCCACGCCCACCAGCACCGGCGCGGCCACCAGCACCAGGATCCCCAGGGTGAGGGACGTGTGGAGGACGATCGCCGCCACGATCAGGTAGGCGACCAGCTGGGCCCCGGCCCGGGCGAGGATCTCGGTGAGCGCGCCGAACTCGTCGGAGTCGCTGGAGGCGACGCTGAGCACCTCTCCGGTGGGGGTACGCCGGGGCAGCACGTGCCCCATCTGGACGGTCTTGCGGGTCACCAGCAGCACCGTCCCGTAGATGCCGATCAGCCAGCTGCGGACCACCAGGGTGTGCATGGCGATGCCGAAGGCGGCGCCGACGAGGGTCACCAGGAGCAGCAGCCCGGCCCAGTAGAGCGTCTGGGAGACCGAGCCGGGCAGGATCCCCTCGTCGACGGCGCGGCCGAACAGCCACGGGCCGACGGTGAGCGGCAGCTGCCAGAGGACGCCGACGACGGTCGCGGCGAGGATCACCTCGGGCTGGCGCAGCAGCAGCCAGCGCAGGAACGCGCCGGGGCTGCGGACGTCCGGGTCGTCGGCGCCGTTCCCCGCGCCACGCGAGAAGGCGGTGATCCGGGGTGGGTAGTCGCGCATGACTGTTCGACCCTAGCCAAGGGCGCGCGCCAGCCGCGACCCGGTTTACCCCGTCAGGGGAGCACCCGCAGGGCCGACGGGGAGATCCGCACGCAGACGTCCTCGCCCTCGGCCAGCCACGGCGGAGGCTCCCCGTGGACGTTGGCGACCTGGGCGTCCACCACGAGCCCGTCGTGCTCGACCGACACCAGCGTGTGGGCCCCCTGGAACGTCATCCGCCGCACCCGGCCGGCCAGCACGTTGCCGTCGTCGGGGGCGGCCGCGGCCGGCCCCGGCAGCCGCAGCTCGACCCGCTCGGGCCGGACCATCACGGTCACCGTCCGTCCGGCCGCCACGTCCGCGGGTGCGGTCAGCAGGTCCTGTCCGGCCACGCGGCAGCGGACCCCTTCGTCAGAGGCCGATACCACCTCGGCCTGCCACAGGGTGGCGCTGCCGAGGAAGGACGCGACGTAGGGGGTGGCGGGCGCGGCGTACACCTCGCTGGGGGTGCCCACCTGCTCGACCCGGCCGTCGACGATGACGGCCAGCCGGTCCGACATCGTGAGTGCCTCCTCCTGGTCGTGGGTGACGTAGACGAACGTCGTGCGGACCCGCTGGTGCAGCGCTCGCAGGTCCCGCTGGAGCTGCTTGCGCAGCCGGGCGTCCAGCGCCCCGAGCGGCTCGTCGAGCAGCAGCACCCGTGGGCGCAGCACCAGGGCCCGGGCGAGCGCGACCCGCTGCTGCTGGCCGCCGGAGAGCTGGTGCGGCTTGCGCGAGGCCAGCGCCCCCATCTCGACCAGGTCCAGGGCCTCCCCGATCCTGGCCGCGGCCGCGGCCTTGTCGACCTCGGCGTAGCGCAGCCCGAAACCCACGTTGTCCCGGACGGTCAGGAAGGGGAAGAGCGCGTAGGACTGGAACACGGTGTTCACCGGCCGCCGGTGGGCGGAGACCCGGGTGAGGTCCTCGCCGTCCACCACCACCCGGCCCTCGTCCGGCTCCTCGAAACCGGCGATCATGCGCAGCGTCGTGGTCTTTCCGCAGCCGGACTCCCCGAGCAGCGAGAAGAACTCCCCGGCGCGGATCTCCAGGTCCAGCCCGTCGACGGCACGCACGTCGTCGTACCTCTTGACCAGCCCCTGCAGGCTGACCGCTCCTGCCGTCACGCCCCGGCCACCGCGTCGGCGAGGGTCTCGACGTTGGCCAGGAAGCGGTCCACGTCCTCGTCGGTGTGCTGCACCGAGATCAGCCACTGCTCGATCTTGCCCCACGGCGGCAGGAACACCCCGCCGTTGTGCTGCACCAGCCAGTGCGCGTGGCCGAGGTCGTCGTCGACCTCGAGGAAGTCGCGGTAGTCGCGGATCGGGTCGGCCCGGAAGGCGATGCACCCCTTGGCACCCGCGGTGACCACGTGCCAGGGCAGGTCGTGGGCGGCGATGACCTCCTCGATCCCGGTGGCCAGCCGGTGCCGGAGGTGCTCGAGGTGGGCGTACGCCGCGTCCGTGGCCACATCGGTCAGCATGGCACGAGCCGCAGCCATGGCGAGCGGGTTGCCGTTGAACGTGCCGACCTGCTCGTAGGTGCCGTCGGCGATCAGCCCCATCACCTCTGCGGTGCCGCCGAGCGCGGCGGTGGAGATCCCCCCGCCGATCGCCTTGGCCAGGCACACCAGGTCGGGGGTGACGCCGGACAGCCCGGTCACCCCGCCCGGGCCCACCGTGAGCCCGGTCTTCACCTCGTCGAAGGCGAGCAGCACGCCGTGCGCGTGGAGCAGCGTGCGCAGGCCGGCCAGGTAGCCGGGCTCGGGATGGATCACCCCGGCGTTCATCATCAGCGGCTCGAGGATCATGCCGGCGATCTCCCCCGGCCGGGCGGCCAGCACCCGCTCGACGGCGGCCAGGTCGTTGAAGGGCACGACGTCCACCAGGCCCACCACCGCAGCGGGGATCCCGGCCTGGGACGCCACCGAGCGAGGGGCCTCGGCCGGCCCCATCTCGTCGGGGTCCGGCATCACCGAGACCTGCACCGAGTCGTGGTGGCCGTGGTAGCAGCCCTCGACCTTGAGGATCCGGTCGCGCCCGGTCGCGGCCCGCATCAGGTGCACCGCGTCCATCGTCGCCTCGGTGCCGGAGTTCGCGAACCGCCACAGCGGCAGGCCCCACCGGCGGGCCAGCTCGTCCGCGACGACCACCGCGTCCTCGGTCGGCTGCGCGAAGTGGGTCCCGCGGCCGACCCGGTCCCGGACCGCCGCGACGATCGCGGGGTGCGCGTGCCCGGCGAGCCCCACGCCGTACCCGCCGTGGAAGTCGGAGTACTCCGTCCCGTCGACGTCGAAGATCCGCGAGCCCGCCCCGTGGCTGATCCACACCGCCTGGGGCTCGGCGATCTGCCAGCTCGACGTGGCGCCGCCGGCCAGCACCGACCGGGACCGCTCGACCAGCTCCCGGGAGCGTGGCTGGCGGGCCAGGAACCGCGCGGACTCCTTGGCGATGAAGGCCGCGAGGCCGGCGGCCGGGCCGGCGTCGGTTGCGGTCACGGGTGACTCCCCTCCCGGGCTGACTGACTGTTCAGTCTGGAACCTCCACGGTAGCCCCCGCGCGGGTCGGCGGGAAGGACCGGGCGCGCCCTTCACCCGGGAACCCGACCATTGACTGACCGTTCAGTCTGTGCCACCGTGGCGGCCCAGGACGTGCACACGCAGGCGACCCGTGGAGGCGCGATGGCTGCGCGGAGGCCGGGCCCGGGACGGGTGTCCCTCACCCGGCGCGGCCTCCTGCGTACGACGCTCGCGGCCGGGGCGGCCGGGCCGCTGCTGTCGGCCTGCGGGGACCAGCTGTACACGACCGGAGAGCTGCAGATCGCCAGCCCCGACGCCCCGGTCCGCTGGCCGGTGCACCCGGACACCCCGATGATCGAGTCCGGCCTCGAGCCCCAGCCCGGCAGCGTGCTCCGGCTCTACAACTACGCCGACTACCTCAGCCCGCGCGTGCTCAAGGACTTCACCCAGGAGTACGGCGTCGAGATCTCGCTGGCGACGTTCAACGACACCGACGAGGCGCTGACCAAGATCGCGGCGGGCGGCCTCCACTACGACGTCTACTTCCCCTCCTACGACCAGATCGGCCGGATGGTGGCCGCGCGCCTGGTGCTCCCGCTGAACCACGACTACCTCCCGAACATCGCCAACTGCTGGCCGCAGTTCCAAGACCCCTGGTACGACCTGGGCTGGCAGTACTCGGTGCCGTACACGACCTACACCACCGGCATCGGCTGGAACACCGAGCTGGTGCCCGACGACATCGCCGCCCTGCCGAACCCCTACGACGCGCTGTGGGACCCGGCTTACCGGGGCCGGGCGGCGATCATCGACGACTGGCACACCGCGATGGCGTTCCCGCTGCTGCGGCACGGCATCCACGACGTCAACACCGGGAACGCGGCCGCGCTGGAGCTGCTGCGCCACGACCTGCTCGCGCTCAACGAGACCTCCGAGCCGCGGGTGACGATCACCATGTACAACGACCTGCCGGCCGGCCAGATCGGCATCGCCCAGATGTGGAGCGGCGACATCGTGAACGCCGTCTACTACCTGCCGAAGGGGACCACGCCGGACGTCCTGCGCTACTGGGTCCCCGAGGACGGCAGCGGCCTGGTCGACAACGACCTGATGATGGTGCTCTCGGGCGGCAAGAACCCGGTGGCGGCGCACTACTTCCTGAACTACCTGCTCGACGAGGGCGTCGCGCAGAAGAACTTCGGCTACACGGGCTACCAGCCGCCACAGAACGCGATCAAGCCTCAGCTGCTGGTGGCCGACGGGTACCTCCCGGAGAACCTCCGCACCGCCGCGGTGCTGCCGCGCTACTTCGACACCGGCGCACGTCTGCTGGAGCTGCCGATCACCGTCGACGGCCGCTGGCACGAGATCTGGCAGGAGTTCAAGGCCGGTGGCTGACCCGTCCCGAACCCGACGCCCGCGCGCCCTGTGGCCGCTGCTGGCCGCCCCCGGCACGATCTGGCTGCTGGCGCTGCTGGTCGTGCCGATGTACGTGGTCCTGGCGATCCTCTTCGGCCAGATCGACCCGGTGCTACGGCGTCCCGTGCCGGTGTGGAACCCCGTGGAGTGGAACCTCATCCAGTTCCGCTTCGTGCTCGAGCACATCGTGGGTGAGCAGGGCTACTTCGGCCCGGCCCTGGTCCGCACCGCTGTGTACGTCGGCGTCGCCAGCGTGCTGTGCCTGCTGATCGCCTACCCGGTGGCCTACTTCACCGCCCGCGTCGTCACCCGGGGCCGGGGCCTGCTGCTCGCGGCGCTGATCGCCCCGTTCTGGATCTCCTACATGATGCGGATGCTCGCCTGGATCAACCTCCTGCAGAACGACGGCCTGGTGAACCGGCTGATCACGCTGAACGGCCTGTGGGACACCCGGGTGGACTGGCTGAGCGGCCACGCCACGACGGTGGTCCTCGGCCTGGCCTACGGCTACGTGCCGTACATGATCCTGCCGCTGTACGCCGGGCTGGACCGGATCCCCACCTCGATGCTGGAGGCGGCCCGGGACCTGGGCGCGACCCGCTTCCAGACCTGGCGGCGGGTGACCTGGCCGATGTCGCGGGTGGCGGTGATCGCGTCGGTGATCCTGACCTGTCTGCCGATGCTGGGCGACTACTTCACCGCCGACCTGCTCTCCGGCAGTCCCGACACCTCGATGGTCGGCAACCTGATCAACACCTCGGTGCTGACGCCGGGGCAGACCGGGCAGGCGGCGGCGTTCGTGCTGCTGGTGCTGCTGGTGTCGCTGTTCCCGATGTGGATCTACGTCCGGGTCACCCGCGAGGGAGAGGAGACCCGCACATGAGCGCCGTACGGAAGGCACCCTTCCTGGCCGCGGTGACCGGGCTCTACCTGGTCTGGTCGCTCGTGCCGGTCCTCATCGCGGTGGTCTTCTCCTTCAACGACGGGCGCTCCCGGACCGAGTGGCAGGGCTTCTCGATGCGCTGGTACCTCAGCGACCCGCTCCGCTCGGTGCTGCACGACGACAGCCTGCACACCGCGCTGGTGCACACCTTCCGGCTGGGGCTGCTGGTCACGCTCCTCACCGTGCCGCTCGGGACGCTGATGGCGCTGGGCCTGGACCGCTGGCGCGGCCGCGTGCCGGCGGGGGCGAACTTCCTGGTGCTGCTGTCGTTCGTGCTGCCGGAGGTGCTGCTCGCGGTCAGCCTGCTGTTCGTCGCCACGACCGTGAACAACGTGGTCAGCACCCCGGTGCGGCTGGGCACCCTGGGCCAGGTCCTCGGCCTGGTCACCTTCCAGCTCTCCTACCCGGTGATCATCGTCCGCGCCCGGCTGCTCACGATCGGGCCGCAGTACGAGGAGGCCGCGGTCGACCTCGGGGCGTCGCCGCTGGGCGCCGTACGACGGGTGCTGCTGCCGCTGGCCGCGCCGGCGATCCTCGCCTCGGCGGTGCTGGTGTTCGCCGACGTGATCGACGACTTCGTGATCGTGCGCTACCTCTCCGGGGGCGCGAGCACCGAGCCGGTCTCGGTGAAGATCTACAACACCGCCCGAGCGGCCCCGACCCCCGCGCTCAACGCGGTGGCGACGCTGGTCCTGCTGGCCTCGCTGGTGGCGGTGACGCTGGGCTGGCTGGCCTACCGGTGGCTGACCCGTGGGGAGAGCCGCGACACGGCCGGGATCGACGTCTTCGCCGGCGAGGCGTGAGCCGTCGGGTCAGTCGCGCGCCGCTACGTCGGCGAGCAGCCGGGCGAGCTCGGCCGGGCGGCTGAACATCGGCCAGTGCCCCGAGTCGAGGTCGACCAGCTCGACGCGGGCGGCCCGGGCGAGCTCGGGCAGCTCCCCGGCGTCGATCCACTCCTGGGCCTGGGCGGGGGTGAACTCCGGGCACACCAGCACGACGGGGACGTCGTAGCGGCGTTCGTCGGCCAGGTGCACCACGCCTCTGGTCACCTGCTCGGGCACAGCCAGCGCCGCCGCGGCGACCCGGCGCCGCGTCTCCTCGTCCAGGTCGTCGGAGTCCGGCCCGGCGAACGGCTCCCAGCCGGGGAACGGCATCGCGCCGTCCACGGTCTCGAAGAGGTCGGCGTAGGGCTCACCGTCAGCGGCGGGGAAGCCCCCGACGAGCACCACCGAGCCCACCTTCTCGGGCCGAGCGTCGGCAGCCAGCCACGCGAGGCTGGAGGCCGCGGAGTGGCCGACCACCATCGGGCGGCCCTCGGCGGCGTCGACGGCCGCCACCACCGCGGCGACCTGGTCGGCCAGGGTGGCCGAGGCGGCTCCGTCCCCCTGCCCGGGCAGCGTGACCGGACGTGGGTGGTGGCCGAGGTCCTCCAGGACGGGGGTCACCTCGGCCCAGGCGGACGCGTCGAGCCAGAGGCCGGCGACCAGCACGATGTCCATCACGTCTCCTCCGTTCGGGCGGTCGCGCTCGGCGTACCGCCGGTGCTCCCACTCCTGGTTGAGGAGGATACGGAGGTGGTGCCGGAGCCGGAAGGTCCGCGTGGGGGTGGGGACGCGTCGGTTGCCCCGCCCGCAGTGGCAGGAGGGGCCGGTGAGGCCGGTGTGAGCGCCGTTCAGGCCCCGGCAGCCGCCATCGCCGGGATCACCGTCGCGCCGGTGGCGGGCGTCAGCCAGACCGTCGTCCCCTCGGCGACCTCCAGGCTGCGGGCCTGGTGCCGGGTCAGCACCACGGCCACGTCCGCGCCGTCCTCGGTGTGCACCACGACGCGCACCTCGAAGCCCACCCGCATCACCCGCTCGACCACGCCCGGCACCCCGCCCGCGAGCACAGGGGTGGTGGAGACCTCGATGTCGTGCGGCCGCAGGCGTACGCCGTTGAGCGTGGTCACCTCGCCCAGGAAGCCCATCACGAAGTCGTTGGCCGGACGGTCGTAGAGCTCGTCGGGGTCGCCGATCTGCTCGACCCTGCCCTCGTTGATGACGACGATCGAGTCGGAGACCTCCATGGCCTCCTCCTGGTCGTGGGTGACGAAGACGGTGGTCACGTGCACCTCGTCGTGGAGGCGCCGCAGCCACTCGCGCAGCTCCTTGCGCACCTTGGCGTCCAGTGCCCCGAACGGCTCGTCGAGCAGCAGCACCGACGGCTCGACGGCCAGCGCCCGGGCCAGTGCCATGCGCTGGCGCTGGCCACCCGAGAGCTGGGAGGGCATCCGGTGGGCGAACTGCGAGAGGTGGACCAGGCCGAGCAGCTCGTCCACCCGGGCGGCCACCTCGGCCTTGGGGCGCTTGCGGATCTCCAGGCCGAAGGCGACGTTCTTGGCCACCGTCATGTGCTTGAAGACGGCGTAGTGCTGGAACACGAAGCCCACGTTGCGCTTCTGGGCCGGCAGTCCGGTGGCGTCGACCCCCTCGATCTCCACCTGGCCCTCGTCGGCGGCGTCCAGACCGGCGATGATGCGCAGCAGCGTGGACTTGCCGCCGCCGGAGGGCCCGAGCAGGGCGGTGAGCTGGCCTGTGGGCAGCGACACCGAGACGTCGTCGAGCGCGACGAAGTCACCGAACCGCTTGGTGACGTTGCGTACCTCGATGCTCATGAGGTGGGCTCCTTGGGTCTGAGAAGTGAGACCACCACGATGCACAGGACCGAGATGGTGGCGAGGATGAAGGACGTGGCGTAGGCCTCGGACTGCTCGAAGTTCTGGTACTTCTGCTCCACGATAAGGGTGGCCGTCTGGGTCTGCCCGGTGAAGTTGCCCGACACGATCTTCACCGCGCCGAACTCGCCGAGGGCCCGACCCAGGGACAGGACGACGCCGTACACGAGGGCCCACTTGATCGACGGGAGTGTGATCCGCCGGAACGTCTGGTAGGCGTTGCCACCCAGGCTGCGGGAGGCCTGCTCCTGGTCGTCGCCGATCTCGGTCAGCGTGGGCACCACCTCCCGGACCACCAGCGGGAGCGCCACGAAGCAGGTGGCCATGATCATGCCGGGCGTGCTGAAGATGATCTGCAGCCCGTTGGCCTCCAGCGCGGGTCCGAACCAGCCGGTGCGGCCGTTGTACACCAGCAGCAGGGCGAGGCCGACCACCACGGGTGAGACCGCGAGGGGGAGGTCGATGAGCGCGGAGAGCATCCGCTTGCCCGGGAACTCGTAACGCACCAGCAGGATCGAGATGGTGACGCCGAAGACGGTGTTGATCACGACGGCTGCCCCGGCGACCTGGGCGGTCATCCACAGGGCGTGCTGCACCTGCGGGTCGGACAGCGTGTCGGCCATGGTGGTGAAGCCGTCGGCGAAGGTCCGCTGCACGATCAGTGCCACCGGCCAGGCGACCAGGAAGAACACGTAGCCGACCGCGACCACGCGCAGCAGCCACTTCAGGGGTGTCGAGAGCTCAACCACGGTGCGCCACCCTCCGCTGGATCACGTCGAGGACCACGATCACGATCAGCGCGACGGCGAGCATGATGGTGGCGACGGCCGCGGCCGCCGCGGTGTTGCCGCCCTCGACGAAGGAGAGCACGCGCACCGAGACCACCTCGGTCTTGAACGGCAGGTTGCCGGAGAGCAGCACCAGCGAGCCGTACTCCGAGATCGCCCGGGCGAAGGACAGCGCGGCGCCCGCGGCGATGGCCGGGACGAGGCTGGGCAGGATGATCCTGCGCACGATCGTCGAGCGGGAGGCGCCGAGCGAGGCGGCGGCCTCCTCGACGTCGTGGTCCAGCTCCTCGAGCACCGGCTGCACGGTGCGCACGATGAAGGGCAGGGTGACGAAGGCGAGCGCCAGGGAGACCGACCTGGAGGTGTTGGCCCACTCGAGCCCGATCGGGCTGTTCGGGCCGTAGAGCGACAGCAGCACCAGGCCGGCGACGATCGTCGGGAGGGCGAACGGGATGTCGATGACGACGTCCAGCAGTCGCTTGCCGACGAACTGGTCGCGCACGAGCACCCAGGCGATGATCGTCCCGATGACGATGTTCAGGCAGGTCACCAGGACCGCCTGCCCGACGGTGAGCTGGATGGCGGCCCTGGTCTGCTCGTTGGTCAGGATCGAGACGTAGGTGTCCCAGCCGCCCCCGGCGGCGGTGACCACGACGGCCGACAGCGGGATGAGCACCAGCAGGCTGAACCACACCAGAGAGACACCCAGGCCCAGCGCCGCCCCGCGGGTCAGGGTGCTGCGGCGACTGCCCGCCCGGCGCCTGGGCGCCGGGCGAGCAGTCGCGGAGACGGAGACCGTCGCCATCAGGACTTCCCTGCCTCCGCCTGGAGCTGGGTGATGATGCCGTCGTTCTCGTCGAAGAACTTCGAGTTGGCGGTGCTCCAGCCATCGAAGTCCTGGTCGATGGTGAGCAGGGTCTCCGGGGCCGGGAACGGGTCGGCCGGGTCGTTGGCCCCCTCCACCTCGGGCAGGTCGACCCCGTCCACGACCGGGCGGAAGCCGAAGCCGGCGTACTCGGCCTGTGCCTCGGGCGTGGTGAGGAAGTCGAGCAGGTCCTTCGCCTTGGCTGCGGAGTCCATGAGCACCGCGGCCGGGTTCTCGATCAGCAGGGTCTGGTCCGGGACCAGGTAGTCGACGTCCGCGCCGCCCTGCCGGGCCAAGATGGCCTCGTTCTCGTAGGACAGCAGCACGTCGCCGTTGCCCTCGGTGAAGGCGGTGGTGGCCTCACGGGCGGACCCGGGGAGCGCGATGGTGTTCTTCAGGAACTTCGTCATGTACTCCTCGGCGTCCGCCTCGGTCCCGCCGTTGGCGATCACGTGGCCCCAGGCGGCGAGCATGTTCCACTTCGCCGACCCGGAGGAGGCGGGGTTGGGCGTGATGATCTCGACTCCCGGCTGGACCAGGTCGTCCCAGGTCTGGATGTTCTTCGGGTTGCCGGGACGGACCACGAAGGCCACCACCGACGAGGTGGCGATGCCCTTCGTCGGAGTGTCCTTCCAGCCCTCGTCCACGAGCCCGGCGTCGACGAGCCTGGTCATGTCGGGCTCGAGCGAGAAGTGCACCAGGTCGGCGTCGAGCCCGCCTTCGACGGCGCGGGACTGGTCGCCGGACGCGCCGTACGACGTCTGGAAGGTGACGTCCTTGCCCGCGTCGGTGGCCTGGAAGTCCTCGAAGACCGGCTTGTTGGCCGCCTCGAGGATCGAGAAGCCGACCACGCTGAGCTGGTCGGCGGAGCCCTCGTCGTCCCCCGACGCCGAGCAGGCGCTCAAGGCCAGCAGCGAGGTCAGCGAGGCGGCCACGGCGGCCTTGAACCCGGTCTTCATGTCGTCTTCTCCTTGCCGCCCCGCGGACGGAGCGTTGGTTCTGTATGTCTCCTAGATTAGTAGAACTAAAGGCGAATGGCGGGCATCTCGTCAAATCCGTCGGCGTGGCGTGCGTCACGCCACGCCGACGCCCAGGTCGGGAGACGCCTTCGGAGAGCACCCGGGCAGGGCTATCGTGGGAGGTCGCAGGCAGTCGCGGTGAGAAGGAAGCAGGCGTGAGGTGACCAAGCAGGTCAAGCAGCTCGATCGCGTGGTCATCAGGTTCGCCGGGGACTCCGGTGACGGGATGCAGCTGACCGGGGACCGGTTCACCCAGCAGACCGCCGCGTTCGGCAACGACCTGTCGACGCTGCCCAACTTCCCGGCCGAGATCCGGGCCCCCCAGGGCACCCTCCCGGGCGTGTCCTCGTTCCAGGTGCACTTCGCCGACCACGACATCCTGACCCCGGGCGACGCCCCCGACGTGCTCGTCGCGATGAACCCGGCCGCGCTGCGCGCCAACCTCGGCGACCTGCCCAAGGGCGCGGTGCTGATCGTCGACACCCACGACTTCACCACGCGCAACCTCGGCAAGGCCGGCTACGCGCAGAACCCTCTGGAGGACGACACCCTCGACGAGTACGCCGTGCACGCCCTGGACCTCACGGGGATGACGGTGGAGGCGGTCAAGGAGTACGGCCTCTCCCGCAAGGACGCCGCCCGGGCCAAGAACATGTTCGCGCTCGGGCTGCTCTCCTGGATGTACGGCCGCCCGGTGCAGACCACGGTGGACTTCCTCAACCGGCGCTTCGGCAAGGTGCCCTACATCCGGGACGCCAACGTCACCGCCTTCCGCAGCGGCTGGAACTTCGGGGAGACCACCGAGTCCTTCGCGGTCTCCTACGAGGTGAAGCCGGCCCGGATGCCGTCGGGCACCTACCGCAACATCACCGGGAACCTGGCCCTCGCCTACGGACTGATCGCCGGCGGGGTCCAGTCCGGCCTCCCGGTGTTCCTCGGCTCCTACCCGATCACGCCCGCCTCGGACATCCTGCACGAGCTCTCCCGGCACAAGGGCTTCGGCGTCACCACGTTCCAGGCCGAGGACGAGATCGCGGGCATCGGCTCGGCGCTGGGCGCCTCGTTCGCCGGGCACCTCGGCGTCACCACGACCTCCGGCCCCGGGCTGGCGCTGAAGTCGGAGACCATCGGCCTCGCGGTGATGATCGAGCTGCCGCTGGTGGTCATCGACGTGCAGCGCGGTGGCCCGTCGACCGGGCTGCCCACCAAGACCGAGCAGGCCGACCTGCTCCAGGCGATGTTCGGGCGCAACGGGGAGGCCCCGGTGCCGATCATCGCTCCGCGCTCCCCCGGCGACTGCTTCGAGGCCGCGCTCGAGGCCGCCCGGATCGCGGTGACCTACCGGACCCCGGTCATCGTGCTCTCCGACGGCTATCTCGCCAACGGGTCGGAGCCCTGGCGGATCCCGGACGTCTCCGAGCTGCCCACCATCGAGCCCGGCTTCGCCACCGGGCCCAACCACGTCGACGAGTCCGGTGCACAGGTCTTCTGGCCCTACCTGCGCGAGGCCGAGACCCTGGCCCGGCCCTGGGCGATCCCCGGGACCCCGGGCCTCGAGCACCGCATCGGGGGCCTCGAGAAGGCCGACGGCGACGGGAACATCTCCTACGACCCGGCCAACCACGACCTGATGGTGCGCACCCGGCAGGCGAAGGTGGACCGGATCGCCGACACCCTGCCGCCGCTCGAGGTCGACGACCCGAGCGAAGCCGCCCGGGTGCTCGTGGTCGGCTGGGGGTCGACGTACGGCCCGATCGGAGCCGCCGTCCGCCTGGCCCGCAACGCGGGGTACGACGTCGCGCAGGCCCACCTGCGGCACCTCAACCCGCTCCCGCACGACCTGGGTGAGATCCTGCACCGCTACGACCGGGTGCTGGTCCCGGAGATGAACCTCGGACAGCTCGCGCTGGTCCTGCGTGCGCGCTACCTGGTGGACGCCACCAGCTACACCCGGGTGCACGGACTGCCGCTGAAGGCCGGTGAGCTGGCCCAGGCCATCAGCGAGCTGGCCGAGGAGACCAAGGCCGGCAAGGAGACCCTCCCGTGAGCCTCACCGAGCTTCCCTTCCCCGGCCTGCACTCCGGGGTCGAGCACGTGCCAACCAGTGACGTCCCGCAGAGCGGGAAGGACTACTCCTCCGACCAGGAGGTGCGCTGGTGCCCCGGGTGCGGCGACTACGCCGTGCTCAAGGCGGTGCAGAACTTCCTTCCGGACCTGGGGCTGCGCCGGGAGAACATCGTGTTCGTCTCCGGCATCGGCTGCTCCTCGCGGTTCCCCTACTACCTCGACACCTACGGCATGCACTCGATCCACGGACGCGCTCCCGCGATCGCCACCGGCATCGCCACCTCGCGGGAGGACCTGTCGGTGTGGGTGGTCACCGGGGACGGCGACGCGCTGTCCATCGGCGGGAACCACCTCATCCACGCGCTGCGCCGCAACGTCAACCTGACGATCCTGCTGTTCAACAACCGCATCTACGGGCTCACCAAGGGGCAGTACTCCCCCACCTCGGAGCCGGGCAAGATCACCAAGTCCACCCCGATGGGCTCGGTGGACCACCCGTTCAACCCGGTCGCGCTGGCCCTCGGCGCGGAGGGCACGTTCGTGGCGCGGACCGTCGACTCCGACCGGGCGCACCTGACGTCGGTGCTCACTGCCGCCGCGGCGCACCGGGGCACGTCCTTCGTGGAGATCTACCAGAACTGCCCGATCTTCAACGACGGTGCGTTCGACGACCTGAAGGGCCGCGACACCACGGCCGAGGCGGTGGTCCGACTGGTGCACGGGGAGCCGGTCAGGTTCGGCACCGACGGACGGCTGGGGCTGATCCGCGACCGCCTCACCGGCGGGGTCACGGTGGCAGAGGTCGACGAGGTCGGGGAAGACGCCGTCCTCGTGCACGACGCCCACAGCCCCGACCCGACGACCGCGTTCGCGATCGCCCAGCTCACCGACACCGGCTACCTGCACCGGGCTCCGATCGGCATCTTCCGCCAGGTCGAGCGCCCCACCTACGACGACCTGGCCCGCGCCCAGGTGCGCCAGGCCGAGGAGGAGACGGACGGCGCGCCGGCGGACCGGCTGGCCGCGCTCCTCGGTGGCGGCGACACCTGGACCGTGGACTGACCGGCCGGACGGTCACTGGTAGAAGGTCTTCCAGATCCCCGAGTACGACGTCCCGTAGCGTCCGTAGGCCCGCACCTTCGCCCGCCAGAACCAGGCGCCGTGGCGTGGGGCCTGGATCCGCACCCGGTAGCGGCTGGCGTCGTTGGTGCGCACCTTGGCGTACAGCTTCCAGACGCAGGAGCGGCAGGTGCGCTTCTGCATCAGCACGGTCTTGTTGGCGTGGCCGGGGCTCACCGTGCCCCGGAACACCAGGTGGCCGTGCACGGTGACCACGGTCGAGGTCACCGTGCGGGTGGGCAGGGGCCCGGCCCGCTCGCCGCTCACCGCAGCACTCGGTGAGGCCGCGGCGAGGAGCACGAGCAGGAGCGTCGTGGCGACCGGCATCCTCGGCACAGGGGCCCACCTCCCTCGAACCTGGGGCTCCTCTCGCACCCTATGCTGGCGCGGTGCCGGAATCACGTCGTGGGCTGCTGCTGGGGGTGGCGGCCTACGCGATGTGGGGCGCGTTCCCGCTCTACTGGCCGCTGCTGGAGCCCGCCGGCGCCTTCGAGATCCTCGCCCACCGCGTGGTGTGGTCGTTCGTGGTCATGGGGCTTCTGGTGCTGGGCGTACGTCGGGTCGGGCACCTTCGCGCCATCCTGGCCGACCGTCGCGTCTTCCTCGTGCTGTGTGGGGCCGCGCTGACGGTGAGCGTGAACTGGGTGACCTACATCTGGGCGGTCAACAACGACCACGTGGTGGAGTCCTCCCTGGGGTACTTCATCAACCCCCTGGTCAGCGTGCTGATGGGGATCATGATCCTGGGGGAGCGGCTCCGTGGCCTGCAGTGGGTCGCGGTCGGGGTCGCCCTCGTCGCCGTGGCGGTGCTCGCCGTCGACTACGGCCGGCTGCCCTGGATCGCGCTGATCCTGGCCTTCTCCTTCGGCACCTACGGGCTGGCGAAGAAGATCGCGAACGTGGGGGCGGTCGAGAGCCTGACCCTGGAGACCATGCTGATCGCTCCGTTCGCCCTCACCTACCTGCTCTGGCTCACCGCCCAGGGTCGCTCGCACTTCCTCTCCGAAGGGGTCGGCCACGCGGTCCTGCTGGCGAGCACCGGCGTGGTCACCGCGGTGCCGCTGCTGTGCTTCGGGGCAGCCGCCACCCGGATCCCGCTGGTGACGATCGGGCTCCTGCAGTACCTCGCGCCGGTCTTCCAGTTCGCCCTCGGGGTGCTGTGGTTCCACGAGCCGATGACCCGGGGGCTGTGGGCCGGGTTCGTCCTGGTGTGGATCGCGCTCGCGATCTTCACCACCGAGGCGGTGCTCTACCGCCGTCAGCAGCTGCAGGAGTCCGTGGCCGCCTCCGCGATCTAGCTGCCGGAGCTCGGTCGTACCCAGAGCTCTGGCCATAAGGCCGCCCGCCTGTGGCATGGTGCGCGCGCCCCCACCCCGTCTGCCGCGGGGCTGTTGTCGTCAGGAAGGCCTGATTTGGGGTCCTGAGCGACTACAACCCCGCGGCAGTGGGGGAGGACGACCACGACTGAGTGGGTGGTGAGCTCCAGCCCGGTGCCATGACCGGCCACGTCGACGTCCACCGCCGCGCCACGGTGGCGAGTCCGAGCGGTAGCGTGGGGCCATGGCGACCCGTCTCGACCACGTGAGCCCCCTGTACGGGGCCGACCCACGTCGCGGCGACTTCCGGTAGCGCGGCACCCCCACCCTGCCCGCCCACCCCCTCACCTACGGAGTCGTCTGTTGTCCGAAACCCTCGCTGTTGTCACCACCTGTTGGGGCGTGGTCATGGCGCTCGCCCCGATGCTCCAGATCCGCGTCATCGTGCGGGAGCGGGATGCCAGCGGCACCTCGGTCGGCTGGGTGCTGATCCTGCTCGTGGGCTTCTTCCTCTGGCTCACCTACGGGCTGGTGAACCGGGACCTCCCGATCATCATCACCAACGTGGTGGCGCTCGTCGTGACCGCGATGCTTCTGGTCACCGTGGGTGTCTTCGAGCAGCGTCGCCGCGAGTCCAGCCGCGTCCAGCGGTCCGACCGGAGCTAGGAGCTGCGCACGGCGACGACGTCGGCGAATGCCTCGAGCGCCTGCCGCACCGGTCCGGGCGGCAGCACCGCCAGCAGCGCCTTCGCCCGGGCGGCCTCGCCCACGACGTACTGGCGCGCCTGCTCCATCGCGGGGTGGGCGCGAAGCAGCGCCAGCGCCTCGGCGTGCAACCGGTCGTCGGTGAGGTCGGCGTCCAGCAGCTCCAGCAGCCGGGCATCCCCCGGGTCGGTCGAAGCGCGGGCGATCAGCACGGGCAGGGTCGGCACCCCTTCGCGCAGGTCCGTGCCCGGCGTCTTGCCGGACTCGGTGGACTCCGAGGCGATGTCAAGGATGTCGTCGGAGAGCTGGAACGCCGAGCCGACGATCGTGCCGTACTCGGTGAGCGCCTGCTGCACCTCGGGCGTCGTGCCGCCGAACAACGCTCCGTAGCGCGCCGAGGTGGCGATCAGAGCCCCGGTCTTCCCCGAGACCACGTCGAGGTGGTGCGCCAGCGCGTCCTCGTCGGGTCCGGGAGCCACGGTCTCGAGGATCTGCCCCTCGACGAGCGCGGTGAACGTCTGCGCCTGGATCCGCACCGCCTCGGGTCCCAGGTCGGCGGTGAGCTCGGAGGACTTGGAGAAGAGAAAGTCGCCGGTCAGGATCGCCACGTGGTTGTCCCAGCGGGCGTTCGCCGAGTCCGCGCCGCGCCGCAGTGCCGCCTCGTCCATGACGTCGTCGTGGTAGAGCGAGGCGAGATGGGTGAGCTCGACGACGCAGGCGGCGGTGATGACCTCCGGGGCGTCGGGGTGGCTGCCGGCCTCGGCGGCCAGCAGCACCAGCAGCGGGCGGAAGCGCTTGCCTCCCGCAGACAGCAGGTGCGAGGCCGCCTCCGTGACGAAGCCGGCCCGGCTCCGGGCGTGCTCGACCAGCGCGACCTCCACCCGCGCCATCCGCTCGCGCAGCCGCGCAGCCAGCTCCGGGTCCAGCACTGGCAGGGCCAGGCCGGGCGACGGCTCGGTGGTCACCTGATGAACTCTCCCGCACGACCGGCGAGGTCCAGCACCGGCTGGGGCAGGATGCCGAGCAGGAGCGTCACCCCGAGCGCGAGACCGATGGTCGTCGCGGTCAGCAGGGACGGACGGGTGACCGCCGGCCCCTCTCCCACCGGGTCGCTGAAGTACATCAGCCAGATCACCCGGATGTAGAAGAACGCCGCGATCATGCTCGCGAGCACAGCCACCACGACCACCGGCCAGGCGCCGGCCGAGAGGGCAACCGCGAACACCGCCCACTTGCCCACGAAGCCGGAGGTGAGCGGGATGCCGGCCATCGCCAGCAGGAAGAACGCGAACATCGCGGCCACCACGGGCGCCTCCCGGCCCAGCCCCGCCCAGCGGGACAGCGCCGTCGTCTCGCCACCGGAGTCGCGCACCAGGGTGACCACGGCGAACGCGCCCAGCGTGGCGAAGCCGTAGGTGACCAGGTAGAACAGCACCGCCTGGAGGGAGGTGATCTCCCCCTTCGCCAGCGCGGCGGCGCTCTGCACGCCGAGCACGCCGGTGATGATGAAGCCCGAGTGCGCCACGGAGGAGTACGCGAGCATCCGCTTCACGTCGGTCTGGACGACCGCCAGGACGGCGCCGACCAGCATGGTGAGGATCGCGATCACCCACAGCATCGGCTGCCAGCTCCACCGGTCGGTGCCGAACGCGACGTAGAACAGGCGGAGCATCGCGCCGAACGCCGCCACCTTCGTGCCGGCGGCCATGAACGCGGTGACCGAGGTCGGGGCCCCCTGGTAGACGTCGGGGGTCCACGACTGGAACGGGACCGCGCTGACCTTGAACAGCAGGCCCACCGAGAGCATCCCGAGCCCGATCAGCAGCAGCGTCTGGTTGCCGACGTTGTTGGCCACCGCCTCGCTGATCGAGGCGAGGCTCATCGAGCCGGAGAAGCCGTAGATGAGGGCGACGCCGTAGAGGAAGAACCCGCTGGAGAAGGCGCCCAGCAGGAAGTACTTCAGCGCGGCCTCCTGGCTCAGCAGCCGACGCCGCCGGGCCAGCCCGGAGAGCAGGTAGAGCGGGAGCGACATGACCTCGAGCGCGACGAACATCATGAGCAGGTCGTTGGCGGCCGGGAACAGCATCATCCCGAACACCGAGAACATCAGCAGCGGGTAGACCTCGGTCTGCTCCACACCCATGGTGGAGGCCTGCCGCTCCGCCTCACTCCCGGGGATGGTGCTGGCCCGGCCAGCGAAGTCGGTGAGCCCGCCCTCGAGCCGTCTCTCGGTGAACAGCAGCGCCCCGGCGATCGAGAGGATGAGCAGCAGGCCCCACAGGAAGACCGTCGGTCCGTCCACCGCGATGCTGCCCTCGGTGGTGATGGAGCCGTGGGCGATGCCGTCGAGGTCCTCGAGGTGCAGCGCGACCGTGACCACGCCGGCCAGCGCCGCCACCAGGCCGCCGAGGGTGAGCGTCGCCTGGGCCAGGTAGCGGTTCTCGCGGCCCACGAACGCCTCGACCAGCACCCCGGCGCAGGCCACGCCGAAGACCACCAGCAGCGGCCAGATCTGGGCGTACTCGATGGTGGGCTTGACGAAGTCGTTCACTCCTGGCCTCCCTCGACCGAGCCGGCTGGGACCGGGTCGCTGACCGGCACCACGGACGGCTCGTCGGTGACGCCGACCTCGGCCAGCGTCGACTCCACGTAGGGGTTGATCACGTTGAGCAGCGGCATCGGGAAGAAGCCGAACAGCACCAGGCCGAGCAGCAGCGGCGCGACCACCCCCATCTCGCGCCGCCCGAGGTCCGGCGCGCCCTCGACCGCCACCGGCGTGGGCGTGGGCCCGGTCATCGTGCGCTGGTACATCCACAGCATGTAGATCGCGGCCAGCACGATGGCGGTGACGGCGACGGCGCCGGCCCACCAGGCGTGGTTGAAGGCCGAGATCAGCACGAGCATCTCCGAGACGAACGGCGCGAGCCCGGGCAGCCCGGCACCGGCCAGACCGGCCACCAGGAACACCCCGGCGAGCACCGGCGTGACCTTCTCGATGCCGCGCATCTCGCTGATCAGCGTGGTCCCGCTGCGGCGGATCATGAAGCCGGCGATCAGGAACAGCAGGGCGGTCCCCATGCCGTGGTTGACCATGTAGAGGACCGCGCCGGAGCCGCCCTGGGTGCTGAACACGAAGATGCCCAGCACGATGAAGCCGAAGTGGGACAGCGAGGTGAGGCCGATCAGCCGGAGCACGTCGTCCTGGCCGATGGCGACGAAGGCGCCGTACACGATCGAGACCAGCGCGAGCACGACCACGACGGGCGTGGCCCACTGCGACGCGCCGGGGAACAGGCCCAGGCAGTAGCGCAGCATCCCGAAGGTGCCGATCTTGTCCAGGACGCACACCAGCAGCACGCTGGTGCCGGTGGTGGCCTTCTCGGTGGTGTCGGCCAGCCAGGTGTGCACCGGGAACATCGGCGCCTTGATCGCGAAGGCGACGAAGAACCCGAGGAACAGCCACCGCTCGGTCTGGGTGCCGATGTCCAAGGACTTGAGGTCGGAGAGCAGGTAGGACGGCGTGCCGGCGTCCGAGCTCACGGCGTACAGCCCGATCACCGAGGCCAGCATGACGAGGCCGCCGACCAGCTGGTAGATGAGGAACTTCACGGCCGCCCGGCTGCGGCCGGGCCGGCCGAAGCCGCCGATCAGGAAGTACGCCGGGATCAGCGTCGCCTCGAACACGACGTAGAACAAGAACACGTCCGTGGCGGTGAACACCGCGAGGGACATGGCCTCCAGGGCGAGCACCCAGCCGACGAAGGCATGGGGGCTGCCCTGGTCCGCGTCGGCCCACGAGGCGACCAGCACGATCGGGACGAGCACCACGGTGAGCAGCACCATGAGCAGCCCCAGACCGTCCAGCCCGAGGGCGTAGTGCACCCCCGCGGCGCTGATCCAGGAGTGCTGCTCCTCGAGCTGCATCCCTCCGTCGGTGGCGTAGGACGTCGCCATCACGGCGGCGAGCACGAGCGTGAGGCCGGAGAACGCCAGCCCCACCTGCTTGGGGAGCGCGGACCCGCGAGCGCGAGGAAGGAAGGCGGTCACCACGGCACCCACGAGGGGCACCACGATCAGCAGCGTCAGCCAGGGGAAGTCGTTCATGCCAGGTTCACCGCCAGCAGGGCCGCGACCACCAGCAGGGCGCCGCCGAGTAGGGACAGGGCGTAGGAGCGGACGTAGCCGTTCTGGACCTTGCGCAGGGTCTGGCCCAGGCCGGCCACGGCGAGCGAGCCACCCTCGACCGCACCGTCGACCACGACGTCGTCCATCGTGGTCAGCCCGGTCGCGACGGCGTGGCCGGGCACCACGACCAGGCCGTCGTTGATCGCGTCGCCGTACAGGTCGGCGCGGGCGGCCCGGGTGACGAACGAGACCTCCTGGGGCGCCTCGCGGGGTATCGGGCGCCTGCCGAAGATCATCCAGGCGATGGTGACCCCGACGGCGACGACCGCGAGCGCGATCAGCGAGACCACGATCGGCGGCACCGCGAGCTCCTCGTGGGGAGGCTCACCGACCACGGGGGCGAGGAAGTCCACGATCCAGTCGCCGATCAGCATCACCCCGCCCAGCAGCGAGAGCGCGGCCAGCACCATCAACGGGACCGTCATCACCTTCGGCGACTCGTGGGGGTGGACGCCCTCGGCCCACCGCTTCTCACCGAAGAAGGTCATCAGCATCAGCCGGGTCATGTAGAAGGCGGTGATCCCGGCGCCCAGGAGCGCGAACAGACCCACCACCCAGTTGTCGGCGAGCGCGGTCTCGATGATCTTGTCCTTCGACCAGAACCCGGAGAACGGCGGGATCCCGATGATCGCGAGATAGCCCATCGCGAAGGTGATGAAGGTGACCGGGACGGCCCTGCGCAGGGCGCCGTAGTGCCGCATGTTCACGTCGTCGTCCATCGCGTGCATGACCGAGCCGGCGCCGAGGAACATGTCAGCCTTGAAGAAGCCGTGCATCAGCAGGTGGAAGATCGCCAGCGCGTAGCCGGCCGCGCCGAGCCCGGCAGCCAGCATCATGTAGCCGATCTGGCTCATGGTGGACCCGGCCAGCGCCTTCTTGATGTCGTCCTTGGCGCACCCGAGGATGGCGCCCCACAGGAGCGTGACCACGGCGACGACGACCACCGCGGTCTGGGCGTCGGGGGCCAGCTCGTAGATGAAGTTCGAGCGGGTGACCAGGTAGACCCCGGCGGTCACCATGGTGGCGGCGTGGATCAGCGCCGAGACAGGGGTCGGGCCCTCCATCGCGTCCAGCAGCCAGGCCTGGAGCGGCACCTGGGCGGACTTGCCGCAGGCGGCGAGCAGGAGCAGCAGCCCCAGCGCGGTCAGGGTGTTCTGGGAGGCTTCGCCGGACACCGCCGAGATCGCGACGAAGGAGGTGGTCCCGAAGGTCACGAACATCAGCGCGATCGCCAGACTCAGCCCCATGTCGCCGACCCGGTTCATCACGAAGGCCTTCTTCGCCGCGGCGGCGGCCGACGGGCGGTACTGCCAGAAGCCGATCAGCAGGTACGACGCCAGGCCGACGCCCTCCCAGCCGAGGAAGACGCCCACGTAGTTCTCGGCCAGGACCAGCATCAGCATCGCCGCGACGAAGAGGTTGAGGTAGGCGAAGAAGCGCCTGCGCCGCTCGTCGTGGGCCATGTAGCCGATCGAGTAGATGTGGATCAGCGAGCCGACCCCGGTGATGAGCAGGAGGAACAGCGCGGAGAGCGGGTCGTAGAGCAGGTCCATCCCGACGTCGAGCGTGCCGGCCTGGAACCAGGTGTACAGGTGCTGGCTGATCTCACGGTCCTCGGCGCCACGGCCGAGCAGGCTGATGAAGAGGGTCAGGCTGACCACGAACGAGCCGAGGACGGTGGCGGTGCCCAGCAGGTGGCCCCAGCGGTCGGTGGCTCGGCCACCGAGCAGCAGGATCGCTGCCCCCGCCAGGGGCAGGGCGATGATCAGCCACAGCAGGGTGAACGCGCCGGAGGCCGGGGTCGGGTCGAGCACGGGAACGTGACCAGCGTCGGCCGCGAACACGCTGAGGCTCATGTCTGTGAGATTCACGTCTGGTCCTCTAGTACTTCAGCAGGCTCGCGTCGTCGACCGAGGCCGAGCGCCGGGTCCGGAAGATGGTCATGATGATCGCCAGGCCGATGACGACCTCGGCCGCGGCCACGACCATCACGAAGAACGCGGCGACCTGACCGTCGAGGTTCCCGTGCTGCTTGGCGAACGTCACCAGGGCGAGGTTGCAGGCGTTGAGCATCAGCTCGACGCACATGAACACCACCAGCGCGTTGCGGCGGGTGAGCACGCCCACGCAGCCGATCGTGAACAGGATCGCGGACAGCACGATGTGTTCGGTCACGACGACTCCTCCTCGCCCTGCCCGAGCTGTCGCTGGATCTCCTCGATCTGGTCGGCCATCGCGGGCGCCGAGCGGACGGTGCCGCGGGCGGCCAGCACCCGGGAGACCGAGGACTCGGCCGCCGTGCCGTCGGGCAGCAGGGCCGCGGTGTCCACCGCGTTGTGCCGGGCGAAGACGCCCGGGGGCGGCAGCGGCCCCGGGTGCTTGCCGGAGTCGGCGTAGTCACGCATCCGCTGGGCGGCCAGCGACGACTGGGTGACCTTCGGACTGAGCCGATCGCGGTGGGCGAGCACCATCGCGCCGAGGGCGGCGGTGATGAGCAGCGCCGAGGTCGCCTCGAAGCCGAAGACGTAGCGGGAGAACAAGAGGTCGGCGAGCGCCTGGATGTTGCCGCCCTCGTTGGCGTCGTCCAGACCGACCGCCGCACCGAGGGCCATCTGGGACACCCCGGTGACCAGCAGCACACCGAGCAGCAGGCCGGCGACGACGGCCCACAGCCGCTGGCCGCGGATGGTCTCCACCAGGGAGTCCGAGGCGTCGACGCCGACGAGCATCACCACGAAGAGGAAGAGCATCAAGATGGCGCCGGTGTAGACGATGATCTGCACCGCGAACAGGAAGGGTGCGTCCAAGCCGGCGTACAGCACGGCCAGGCTGAGCATGACCACCGCCAGCAGCAGGGCGGCGTGCACCGCCTTGTGCACGAAGAGGATGCCCAGTGCCGCCAGCACCATGATCGGCGCCAGGATCCAGAAGGCGATCACCGCGCGTCTCCTTCCTGCGTGGTCTCGACCTCGGCCGTGGCACCCGGGAAGCTGCCGCGGTAGTAGTCGGCCTCGTCGTCGCCGAGCCGCATGGGGTGCGGCGGCTGCTCCATGCCCGGCAGCAGCGGTGCGAGGAGGTCCTGCTTCTCGTAGATCAGGTCCTCGCGGGCGTCGTCGGCCAGCTCGTACTCGTTGGTCATCGTCAGGGCCCGCGTCGGGCAGGCCTCGATGCACAGCCCGCACAGGATGCAGCGCAGGTAGTTGATCTGGTAGACGCGGCCGTACCGCTCACCGGGGCTGTAGCGCTCCTCCTCGGTGTTGGAGGCGCCCTCGACGTAGATGGCGTCCGCGGGGCACGCCCACGCGCACAGCTCGCAGCCCACGCACTTCTCCAGCCCGTCGGGCCACCGGTTGAGCTGGTGCCTGCCGTGGAACCGGGGGGCGGTCGGCAGCTTCTCGAACGGGTACTGCTCGGTGACGACCTTGCGGAACATCGTCCGGAAGGTCACCCCGAACCCGGCCACCGGGTCCAAGAACTGCTCCTTGAAGCCGGCCATCAGAGCTCCTCACCGGAGGTCGTCACAGGGGTGGGTACGCCGAAGGAGAGCGGGGCCGCGGCGCCGCGGACGGGCCCGCCGGCCGGCATCGGCGGCACCGGGAAGCCGCCGGCGAACGCGTCGTGCTCCTTCGGCGCCGGGGCGGCGGCCAGGTGCGTGGCCTCCTCGTTCTCTCCGACCAGGAAGAGGACCAGGAAGACCGCGGCAAGCACGCCGGCGCCGATCATCAGCCAGCTGCGGTCGATGCCGCGCTCCAGGCTGAGGGCACGGATCGTGGCGACCGCGAGGATCCACACCAGGGACAGCGGGATCAGCCGCTTCCAGCCGAACGCCATGAACTGGTCGTAGCGCAGCCGGGGCAGCGTCCCGCGCAGCCAGATGAACATGAAGATGAACAGCAGGATCTTGCCGAAGAACCACAGCAGCGGCCAGTAGCCCTCGTCGGCGCCCGGCCACAGGGTGCTGATCGGCCACGGGGCGTGCCAGCCGCCGAGGAACAGGGTGGTGGCGATCGCCGAGACGGTGACCATGTTGATGTACTCGGCCAGGAAGAACATCGCGAACTTCATGCTGGAGTACTCGGTGTGGAAGCCCCCGACCAGCTCGCCCTCGGCCTCGGGCAGGTCGAACGGCGCGCGGTTGGTCTCCCCCACCATCGAGATCACGTAGATGACGAAGGAGGGCGCCAGGACGAGGGCGTACCAGAACTGGCCCTCGCCGTTCTGCGCGGCGACGATCTCCGAGGTCGACATCGAGCCGGCGAACAGGAAGACGGCCACCAGGGCCAGGCCCATCGCGACCTCGTAGGAGATCATCTGGGCGCTGGAGCGCAGCCCCCCGAGCAGGGAGTACGTCGAGCCCGAGGACCATCCGCCGAGCACGATCCCGTAGATGCCGATCGAGGCGATCGCCATCATGAACAGCACCGCCATCGGCAGGTCCGTCAGCTGCAGCGGCGTGGTGATGTCGGTGAAGGGGACGACCACCTCGGGGCCGAACGGGATCACCGCGAAGGTCACGAACGCGGGCACCACGACGATGATCGGCGCCAGCAGGAAGACAGCCCTGTCGGCGTGCCTGGGGGTGAGCTCCTCCTTGAACATCAGCTTGGCGCCGTCGGCCAGGGACTGCAGCAGACCGAAGGGCCCGTTGACGTTGGGGCCGACCCGGTGCTGCATCCGGGCGACCAGGCGGCGCTCGAACCAGATGTTGAACAGCGTCAGCAGCACCAGGACCAGGAAGATCGACACGGCCTTGAGGATGATGATCCACACGTTGTCCTGGCCGAACGCCGACAGCGGCTCGTCGGCCGCGAGCAGGCCGCTGCCGCCCAGGACGGTCGTGGCGGTGGGGGTCACGTGCTCGCTCCCTTCACGGTGACGCGGCTCCCGGGCGAGGCCAGGTCGGCCAGCACCCCGTCGCCGAAGGAGTTGGCGGGCACCCACACCACGCCGTCGGTCATGTCGTCGGCGACGACGGCCGGCAGGGTCACCGAGCCGCGGTCGCCGGTCACGGTCACCCGGTCGTCCCCGAGGGCGGCGAGGTCGGCGGCCGAGAGCCGGGCCACGGCCGGCCGCGCGGTCGCCCGCAGGAAGTCGTCGCCGTCTTGCATCGAACCGAGGTCGAGCATCTGCTTCCAGGTGGCCAGCGCGAAGGTCCCGGCGGCGGCCGGCGGCGCCGCCGGCGCCGGGGGACGTGGGGTGGACGCACGGGTTCCGTCCCAGGGCCCGAGCTGCTCCATCTCCGCCCGCGCCTCCGCGACAGTGCGGAAGCCGAGCGGCGCTCCGAGCTCCTCGGCGATGCCGGCGAGCACGCGCAGGTCCGGCAGCGAGGCGGGGTTGCTGAAGACGGCCTCGAACGGCCGCGGCCGGCCCTCCCAGGTCACGAACGTGCCGGCCTTGTCGGTCACCGGCGCGACCGGGAAGACCACGTC
The DNA here is from genome assembly GCF_035429765.1 of Nocardioides sp. Classification (GTDB taxonomy): domain Bacteria; phylum Actinomycetota; class Actinomycetes; order Propionibacteriales; family Nocardioidaceae; genus Nocardioides. The sequence goes on from NZ_DAOMFK010000024.1 coordinate 26,338, forward strand.
GGCGGCGCGGGTGACGTCGGTCTCCCGCAGCTCCAGCGCCACCACGAACCCGGCCCGCTCGACCGCAGCCCGGGTGGCGGCCGGGTCGGCCGTGTCGTCGGGGTCCACCCCTCCGACGACCAGCCCGCCGATGGTGCCCGCGAGCACGGCCGAGACGATGGCCTCGGTGTCCCGGCCGGCACCCGCGGGCAGCGCCGGCACTCCCCAGGCGGCGGCGACGTCGATCCGTGCGGCCGCGTCGGCGACGGGGCGGCCGCCG
>NZ_DAOMFK010000025.1:0-26007 GCF_035429765.1 Nocardioides sp.
GCCGGGCCCGGACCGCCGGCCACGGCGCGACCACCCGGCTTCCGGTCAGCGGCGCGCGACCCCGTCGGCCCGTGCCGCCGCGGAGACCGCAGCGGACAACGCCGGCCCCACGCGCGGGTCGAACGGCGAGGGGATCACCAGGTCCTCCGCGAGGTCCTCCCCGACCAGGTCGGCCAGCGCGGTGGCCGCGGCCAGCTTCATCCCTTCGGTGATCGCGGTGGCGTGCACGTCGAACGCCCCGCGGAAGATCCCGGGGAAGGCCAGCACGTTGTTGATCTGGTTGGGGAAGTCGGAGCGCCCGGTGGCGACCACCCGGGCGTGACGGCTGGCCACCTCGGGGTGCACCTCGGGGACCGGGTTGGCCAGCCCGAAGATGATCGACTCGGGGGCCATCGAGGCGACGACCTCCTCGGGGACGGTCCCCCCGGAGACGCCGATGTAGACGTCTGCGCCCGCCATCACCTCGGCGAGGTTGCCGCGGCGCCCGAAGTGGTCGGCGGTGTCCTCGGCCAGTGCGCGCTTGACCGGGGTGAGGTCGCGCCGTTCGGAGTGCAGCACGCCGCGGCGGTCCAGGACCGCCAGGTCGCGCACGCCCGCCTCGAGCAGGATCCGGGCGACCGCCACCCCGGCGGCACCGGCACCCGACACCACGACCCGGGTCGCGCCGGGGTCGCGGCCGGTCAGCCGCAGTGCGTTCGTGAGCGCGGCCAGCGCCACCACGGCGGTGCCGTGCTGGTCGTCGTGGAAGACCGGGATCGGCAGCAGGGCCTTGAGCCGGTCCTCGATCTCGAAGCAGCGCGGCGCCGAGATGTCCTCCAGGTTCACCCCGCCGAAGCTGGGGGCCAGCCGGACCACGGTCTCGATGATCTCCTCGACGTCGGTGGTGGCCAGGCACAGCGGGACGGCGTCCACGCCACCGAACTGCTTGAACAGCACGGCCTTGCCCTCCATCACCGGCATCGCCGCGGCCGGCCCGATGTCGCCGAGCCCCAGGACGGCCGTCCCGTCGGTGACGATCGCCACCGTGTTGGGCACCCAGGTGTAGTGCTGGGTCATCCCCGGGTCCTCCGCGATGGCCTCGCACACCCGGGCGACGCCCGGGGTGTAGGCCAGCGAGAGGTCCTCGGGCCCGGTCAGCGAGACCGTGGACACGGTCTCCAGCTTGCCTCCCACGTGCAGGTCGAAGACGGGGTCTCCTGCGTGGGGGTGGCGGGTCGGCGCGGGGCCTGCGCCGGTGGTGTCTGCTGCCATAGGTGTCAGGTGCTCTCCAGGCCTGGTGGCCGTCGTGGTGGAACGGGCCGGCTCGACACGGTGCACGGTGGTCGCGGAGCCGTCGACTGGGGGTGTCCCGACTGACCAGTCTCGCACAACCGTCGGCCCGGGTCGCCTACCCCCTGGGCACCTCGCCGCCCGGCCGGGCGCGCAGCCGGCTCGGCCGGGGCCAGAGCCGGGCCCACACCACGGCCCGGACGTCCGCGTCGGCCACCGGGCCCCGGTGCCGGGAGTCCAGGCCTGCGGCGGGGTTGTCGCTGAGCAGCCACCAGCCGGTGCCCCCCGCGCGCGCGGTCGTACGCCGCTCGGTGGCGCGCTTGACCGCGAGCGTGCCGTCGGCGAACCGGGCCAGCACCAGGGCCCCCGGACGCACGTCGCCGGCGTACCTGACCAGCAGCAGGTCGCCGGGGCGCAGGGTCGGCAGCATCGACTCCCCGCGGACCCGGGCCAGGCCCAGGGGCGCGGTCCGCCCCTCCTGTCGTGCATGCCCCACGCCCGGTAGTGTCGCAGTTCCACGACACCACTCGACCGAGAGGACGTTCCATGATCCGCCGACTGCTTGCCCGCACCGTCGAGGTCTCGGCTCACTGCGACCTCCCCTGCGGGGTGTACGACCCGGCGCAGGCCCGGATCGAGGCCGAGTCGATCAAGGCGATCATCGCCAAGGTGGCCGACAACGACGACCCCGACTTCCGGACCCGCGCGGTCCTCATCAAGGAGCAGCGCTCCGAGCTGGTCAAGCACCACCTGTGGGTGCTGTGGACCGACTACTTCAAGCCCGCCCACTTCGAGAAGTACCCCCAGCTGCACCCGCTCTTCAACGAGGCCACCAAGCTGGCCGGCGCCGGGGGCACCAAGGGTGGCCTGGACGCGGCCAAGGCCGACGAGCTGCTGGCCAAGATCGACGAGATCGCCACGATCTTCTGGGAGACCAAGCAGGCCTGAGTCGCCGCCGACCGACGCCTGAGACCCGCGATGACCTCCACCGACGGCCGGCCCCGCGCGGACGTCGAGCTGCGGCTTCCTGCCGACGGCGCCTACGCCTCGCTGCTGCGCACGACGACCGCCGGGCTGGCCGCCCGGCTGGACTTCACCATCGACGACATCGAGGACCTGCGGATCGCCGCGAGCGAGGCCGGCGCCCTCGTGCTGCCCGAGGCCGAGGCCGGCACGGACCTGCTCTGCGAGTACTTCCTGCAGCCGGGCCGGCTCACCCTGCGGCTCAGCGTCCGGGCGGCCTCCCCGGGTGTCCCCGACCGCGACAGCTTCGGCTGGCAGGTGCTCAGCACCCTGGCCACCGCGGCGACCGCGGAGACGACCGCGGACCGCCTCACGGTCAGCGTGACGATGGAGTCCGCCCTGGCGACCCCTCGCGACGCCCGAGCGCCCGGCTGACCATGCCCGGGGTCTCGGGAGACGACCGCTCCGCGGCCGCGCTGCACCTCCGGAGCCGCAGCGCTGCGCTGCTGGCCACGCTCGCCGACCAGACCGCCCCTCCCGAGGCCCGGGCGCAGGCCCGCGCCGAGCTGGTCCGGCTCCACCTGCCCCTGGTGGAGCACTGCGCGCGCCGGTTCCGCAACCGGGGCGAGCCCCTCGAGGACCTGGTGCAGGTCGGCACGATCGGCCTGCTGAAGGCCATCGACCGCTTCGACGGGGGGCGCGGGGTGGAGCTGTCGACCTACGCCACCCCCACCATCCTGGGCGAGATCCGCCGCCACTTCCGCGACAAGGGGTGGGCGATCCGGGTCCCCCGGCGCCTCCAGGAGCTGCGCCTGGCCATCGCCTCGACCTCCGCCGACCTGACCCACCGGCTGGGCCGCTCCCCCACCCCCCGTGAGCTGGCCGAGGAGATCGGCTGCACCGTCGAGCAGATCGTCGAGGGGCTCGAGTCGGGCCATGCCTACGCCACGTTGTCCCTGGACGCCGGCGAGGACGACGAGTACGGCGCGACCACCCTGCTGGACCAGCTGGGTGTCGACGACCCCCAGCTGGCCGACGTCGAGATCCGGGAGTCGGTCCGGCCCCTGCTGGACCGGCTGGACGCGCGGGCGAAGAAGATCCTCCTGCTCCGGTTCTTCAAGAACATGACCCAGGCCCAGATCGCCGAGGAGATCGGGGTCTCCCAGATGCACGTCTCCCGGCTGCTGGCCCGCACCCTCGAGGACCTGCGCAGGACCCTGGAGGACCGGTAGCGGCAGGTGACCTGCGTCTCAGCCGTCGTCCTCGGTGAGCAGCGCCGTGCTCGCGGGCAGGAACACGCAGACGAGCACCACCGCCGCGGTGGCCACCAGCACCAGCGCGACCCACGACGTCGCACCGCCCCGGAAGCTCCAGGCCACGCCGAGCCAGATCAGCTGCGCGAGGACCGTGGGGCTGCGCGCCCACCGGCGGGCGCGGGCGAGCCCCAGGCCGCACCCGGCCAGGGCCGCGCCGTACGCCGCGAAGAAGGCCGCGGTGGTCACGCCCATGGTGACCCGGCCGGAAGAGACCGACGCCGCCTCCAGCACCGCGTAGACCAGCAGCACGAGCCCCTGCAGGACCACCAGGCCGCCCGCCACCAGCAACGGGACGGGACGGTCGCGGGGTCCTCGCGTCGGCACGGGGCCAGCCTAGGCGCCGACCGGTCCCCCGCCGGGCCAGGGTCGTTGTGTGAGCAAACAAACCTCGCGTAGGGCTTGTGTGGGACCCGATCTCTTGCCACCCTATTCGATGCGCTCGATTGGGTTCACGGGGCTGTGCCCGCAAGACGGTCGCACCGGCAGGTCGCCCAGACGACCAGCCCCTGTCCACCCGCACGAACGAAAGTAGGGACTCCCAGGCCATGGACTGGCGCCACCGCTCCGCGTGTCTCGACGAGGACCCGGAGCTGTTCTTCCCGATCGGCAACACCGGTCCGGCGATCCTCCAGATCGAGGAGGCCAAGCAGGTGTGCCGACGCTGCGAGGTGCGCGAGCAGTGCCTCGCCTGGGCGCTGGAGGCCGGTCAGGACCACGGGGTCTGGGGCGGGCTCAGCGAGGACGAGCGGCGGGCCCTGAAGCGCCGCAACGCCCGCGCCCGGGTGCGCAGCGCCTGAGCGGGCGCCTCACTCCTCCGGGACGTCGATCACGACCCTGGTGCCACCGCCGTGGTGGCCCGGACCGATCTGCAGCTGGCCGCCCAGCTCGGACTCGACCAGGGTCCGCACGATCGACAGCCCCAGGTTCGTGGAGGAGTCCAGGTCGAACCCCGCGGGGACGCCGACCCCGTCGTCGGCCACGCTGAGCGTCAGCCGGCCCAGCGCGCGGCGTACCGTCACCACGATCTCCCCCCTGGAGCCGGGCTGCGGGTAGCCGTGCTCGACGGCGTTCTGCAGGACCTCGGTGAGCACCATGGCCAGGGTGGTCGCGGTGCCCGACTCGACCTCGCCGAAGGAGCCGGACCGGCTCACGCGGACGCGTTCGCCGACGGCGCTGACCTCGATGACCATCCGGCCGAGCCGGTCGTGGATCTCGTCGAACGCCACGTGCCCCTCGGGGGACTGGCTGAGCATGTCGTGCACGATCGCGATCGACCCGACGCGGCGCACCGCCTCCTCCAGCGCCGCCTTGGCGGTCGGCTCGTCGATCCGTCGGGCCTGCAGCCGGAGCAGGGCAGCCACCGTCTGCAGGTTGTTCTTCACCCGGTGGTGGATCTCGCGGATGGTGGCGTCCTTGGTGAGCAGCTCGCGGTCGCGGCGGCGCAGGTCGGTGACGTCGCGGACCAGGATCAGCGCCCCCTGGTGCTCCCCCTGGGGGCGGAGCGGGATGGACCGCACGATGAGCGAGACGTGCTCCCCCTCGATCTCGGTGTCGCGGCTGACCCGGCCGCCGAGGACCGCGCTCAGCATCTCCTCGTCGGGGCGGCGCCGGGGCGGCACCAGCGCCCGGGTGACCTCGGTCAGCAGGTGGCCCTCGAGGTCGCCGGTGTGCCCCAGCCGCCGGTACACCGAGAGGGCGTTGGGGCTCGCGTAGACCACCCTCCCGGCCGCGTCGACCCGGACGAACCCGTCACCCACCCGCGGGGAGTCCACGTGGTCGCCGCGCGGGCCGGGCGCGGGGAAGTAGCCCTGGGCGATCATCTGGGTGAGGTCGGCGGCAGCCTGGAGGTAGGCGAGCTCGAGCCGGCTCGGGGTGCGTACGCCGAGCAGGTTGGTGTTGCGCCCCACCACCGCGACGACCCGGCCGGTCCGGTGCACCGGGATCGTCTCCACCCGGACCGGCACGTCGTCGCGCCACTCCGGGTCCCCCTCACGCACCAGCCGGCCCTGGGCGAACGCCGCGTCCAGCAGCGGCCGGCGACCCACGGGGATGAACGTCCCCACCACGTCGTCGACGTAGGCGGTCGGCCCCGTGGTCGGCCGCATCTGTGCGCCGGCCCAGAACCCCTTGCCCTCGCGGTCGGGCAGCCACAGCACCAGGTCGGCGAAGGACAGGTCGGCGATGATCTGCCAGTCGGCGAGCAGCAGGTGGAGCCACGCCACGTCCTCGCTGTCCAGATCCGTGTGGGCCCGCACGAGTTCGATCATCGAGGGCACGCCGGCCAGCGTAGTGTGGACCGGTACACCGCCCGGTCGCGCGGGCGGGCCCGCCGCTGGTCCGGTGCTGGCACAATGGGCACTCGGCACGGACGGAGGGTCATGACAGCGGGGTACTGGCAGCAGGTGATGGCCACCGGTCTGAGCGTTCCCTCCGACCGCCCCCTCGACGACCTGACCGCCGAGCTGACGACGCTGCTGGGGTCCACCGACCCGGCCGAGCGGGACGGGACGGCGTACCCGACGCTGTCCACCTGGATCGGGCGCGGGGTGTACGACGACCTGCTCTCCGGGCTGGGCGACGGGATGGCGTCCGGGCTCTCGGTCGGGCTCGGGGAGCGTGAAAGTGACGACGTGTTCCGGCGCAGCTACTCGGTGCTGGTGCTCGCCGACTGCGTCGAGCGCGACAACCAGCGGGAGCTGCTCCCGCCCGGGAAGCTGCTTGAGTGGGGCGACCGGGTGACCACGTGGTACCTGCGCGAGCACGACCTGCGCGGCTTCGTCCCCGGCCACGGCTGGGCCCACGCCCTCGCCCACGGCGCGGACGCTCTGGGGGCGCTGGGCGCCTCGCCGCACCTGGGGACCCCTGAGCTCACCGTGCTGCTCGACGTGCTCGCCGACCGCCTGGTCCTCCCCGAGCCGCAGCTGCTGGTCTCCGGCGAGCCGGACCGGATGGCGGCCGCGACGCTGCGGATCCTGCGCCGCGACCTGGTGCCGCTGAGCGTCGTCGAGCCCTGGGTCTCCCGGCTCTCCGCCGCCGCCGGCCGGATGTCGACCAGCGAGGACCGCGACCCCTACCTGGACACCGGCAACGCCGAGGCGTTCCTCAGGGCGCTCCACCTCCAGGTGGCACTGGCGCCCCACCCGCCGGCCCTGCGCTCGGACCTGCTGCTCGTGCTGGTCGAGGCGCTGCGGGCCACGAACCCCCACTACCTGGCCGCGCACGGCCAACCTGACCGGTGAGTAGCCTTCGGTCATGACCACGACCGACGACACCACCCCTGAGGACCGCACCACCGCGCTCACCGGTCACGCCGGTGCGCTCGCCGTGGCTGTGGCCCGCGCGCACGGCGTCGAGACCATGTTCACGCTCTCCGGCGCGCACGTGTTCCCGATGTACGACGGAGCGGTGACCGCGGACCCGCCGATGCGGCTGCTCGACGTCCGGCACGAGCAGACCGCCGCCTTCGCCGCCGAGGCGACCGGCAAGCTGACCCGGGTGCCGGGGCTGGCGGTGCTCACCGCGGGGCCCGGCGTCACCAACGGCGTGAGCGCGATCGCCCAGGCCCAGTTCGCGGGCTCCCCGATGGTGGTGGTGGGCGGCCGGGCACCGGCCAACCGCTGGGGCAGCGGCAGCCTCCAGGAGCTGGACCAGCCGCCGATCATCGCGCCGGTCGCCAAGCTCGCGCGGACCCTGCACACCGCGGGCGACGTCCTGCCCGGCCTGGACGCCGCCTTCCTCGCCGCCCGCTCCGCCCACCGCGGACCCGCCTTCGTCGACATCCCGATGGACGAGCTCTTCAACACCGCCTCCGGGCCGGCGCCGGGCGCGCCGGTCCCGGCCCGCATCGAGCCGGACCCCGACGCGCTGACCGAGGTCGCCGAGCTGCTGAGCAGCGCCGCACGCCCTGTGCTCGTGCTGGGCACCGACGTGTGGGCCGACGGCGCCGAGCAGGCCGCACTGCGGTTCGCCGAGGAGACCGGGATGCCCACCATCACCAACGGCATGGGCCGCGGGGTGCTGCCCGCCGGGCACCCGCTGCTGGTGACCAAGGCCCGGGGCGCGGCCTTCAACGGCAGCGACCTGGTGGTGGTGGTCGGCACCCCGCTGGACTTCCGGCTCGGCTACGGCGTGTTCGGCGGCAAGGACGGCGCGAGCCCGGCCCAGGTGGTCCACCTGGCCGACTCCCCCGGTCAGGTCTCCGGCCACGCCGACCTCGCCGGCTCGGCCTGCGGCGACCTGACGTGGGTGCTCGACGGCGTGCTCGCCGCGTTCCAGGACCTGGTCCGGCGCCCGGACTGGTCGGGCTGGCTGGCCGACCTGCAGGACCGCGTCGCTGCGGCGAGCGCGCGTGACGCGGCGCTGCTGGCGGCCGAGGCCGACCCGATCCACCCGGCACGCATCTACGGCGAGCTGGTGCCGCGGCTGGCCGAGGACGCCGTGGTGATCGGCGACGGCGGCGACTTCGTGTCGTTCGCCGGGAAGTTCGTCGAGCCCCGGCGCCCCGGCGGGTGGCTGGACCCGGGACCCTACGGCTGCCTGGGCGCGGGTCTCGGGTCCGCGATCGCCGCCCGGGTCGCCCGGCCCTCCGCGCAGGTCGTGCTGCTGCTGGGCGACGGGGCGGCCGGCTTCTCGCTCATGGACGTCGACACCCTGGTCCGCCACCGTCTCCCGGTCGTGATGGTGGTCGGCAACAACTCCGCGTGGGCCCTGGAGAAGGGGCCGATGCAGATGCTGTACGGCTACGACGTCGCCGCGGACCTGGCGCACCGCACCAGCTACGACGGGGTGGTGCGCGCCCTGGGCGGCGCGGGCGAGACCGTCACCGACCCGGGTGGGATCGGCCCGGCGCTGGACCGTGCCTTCGCCGCGGACGTGCCCTACCTGGTCAACGTGATCACCGACGTCGAGGCGGCCTACCCGCGGGCCACCTTCGGCATCTGACGGTGCGGATCAGAAGGGCGCTCCCCACGGAGCTCGCGGCCGTCGGCGACCTCACCGTCGCGGCGTACGCGCCGTTCGTGGACGGCCCCGAGGACCCCTACACCCACCACCTGCGCGACGCCGCCCGGCGCGACCGCGAGGCCGAGCTGTGGGTGGCCACCGACGAGGACGGTCGGTTGCTCGGCACGGTCACCACCTGTCCGGTCGGCTCGCCGTGGCGCGAGATCGCCGCCGACGACGAGGGCGAGTTCCGGATGCTGGCCGTCGCCCCGGACGCCCAGGGCCAGGGCGTGGGCGACGCGCTGGTCGCGCACTCGGTCGCCGTGAGCCGCCGCCGGCGCCACCGTGCGGTCGTGCTGTCCTCGCTCCGGACGATGGCCGCGGCGCACCGGGTCTACCAGCGGCAGGGCTTCCGGCGTACCCCCGAGCGGGACTGGGCGCCGCTGCCCGGGGTGGACCTGATCACCTTCGCCCGAGACCTGGAGGAGTGAGGCCCGTGGACCCGAGCGCGACCCTGGACTTCGTGGTCTCCGAGGCCGACACCGCCGAGGCGGTGGGCTCGGGGACCCTGCCGGTGCTCGGCACTCCGCGCCTGCTGGCGTGGTGCGAGGCGGCCACCTGCGCCGCCCTGGAGCCGACGCTCCCCCCTGGCTCCACCAGCGTGGGGACCCGGATCTCGCTCGAGCACCTGGCCGCCAGCCCGGTCGGCGAACAGGTCGAGGTGACCGCCTCGCTGCTGGCCGCGGACGGGCGGCAGCGCCGCTTCCGCGTGGCAGCCCGTCACGCCGACGGGCGCGTGGTCGGCTCCGGGGAGGTCACCCGGGTCGTCGTGGACTCGGCCCGCTTCCTGGCCCGCCTCGGCTCCTGACCCGGGTCCTCGCCTCAGGCGTTGGGGCGCTTGCCGTGGTTCGCGCTCTTCTTCTTGCGGGCGCGGCGCTTGCGGCCGGTCTTGCTCATGGTGTCCTCCTCGATCGCTGGGTGCCCCGAGGGGCGCGCCATCCTCTCAGATCCGGCGACGGTGAGGCGAATCAGCCGCCCTCGGTGCTCAGTCTGACCTGGACCTGCCTGATCGAGAGGAGCACCCGCTGCCGCAGGTCCTCGGGTGCGGGCTCGGAGCAGGAGCGGGCCACCAGCGCCTTGACCGTCCGCTGGAGGTCGTACTTGGCCAGGCAGGGCCCACAGGCGTCCAGGTGCAGCCGGACGGCGGTGACGTCGGCCTCGTCGAGCTCGTTGTCGAGGAAGTAGACGATCCTCTCGAGGTAGTCCGCGCAGGAGCTGGCGTGGTCGTGGTCCATCACTCCCCCTCTCCGACGTGCATCAGGTCGCCGGCCCGGACGTGGTCGGAGAGCATGTCGCGCAGCTGGCGACGGCCACGGTGCAGCCGCGACATGACGGTGCCGATGGGGGTGCCCATGATCTCGGCGATCTCCTTGTAGGGGAAGCCCTCGACGTCGGCGAGGTACACCGCGAGCCGGAACTCCTCCGGCAGGCGCTGCAGGGCGTCCTTGACCTGCGAGTCCGGGAGGTGCTCGAGCGCCTCCATCTCTGCCGACTTCAACCCCGACGAGGTGTGCGACTCCGCCCGCGCCAGCTGCCAGTCCTCGACGTCCTCCGACATCGACTGCTGCGGCTCACGCTGCTTCTTGCGGTAGGAGTTGATGAAGGTGTTGGTGAGGATGCGGTACAGCCAGGCCTTGAGGTTGGTCCCGGGCCGGAACTGGTGGAAGGACGAGAACGCCTTGGCGTAGGTCTCCTGCACCAGGTCCTCGGCGTCCGGGGGGTTCCGGGTCATCCGCATCGCGGCCGAGTAGAGCTGGTCGAGGAAGGGCAGCGCGTCACGCTCGAAGCGGGCCGCACGCTGCTCGGGGGTCTCCTCCTCGAGGAGGGTCTCGACCTCCGTCAGGTCCGGGTCGAGCAGGCGCTCCAGCGAGCTGTGGTCAGGGGAGTCAGTCATCGTCCCCCAGGGTAGCCGTCCACCGGAGCCGGACGTCGCGGGCGGATGTGGCAGCAGCGCGAGCACACCAGGTCGAACACCTCACCGGCGCCGCTGATTCCCCACCACCTCGCGGATGATCCACTCCAGGGCCGCCTCCACGACGAGGCCCAGGGCCTCCTCGGCGCTGACCGGGCCCTTGGCCGGGACCCGCAGGGAGTGGTCGCCACCGGGAACCACCGTCATCTCCACCCGGTCGGGGAACTCCTCGGGACGCCCCATCGGGTCGCGCTCGCCCTGGATGACCAGCGTCGGCAGCCCCACCCGCAGGAGCTCCTCGGCCCGGCTGCGCTCCGGGCGGCCCGGGGGGTGGAGGGGGAAGGACAGGCACAGGCAGCCGCTCGCCCCGAGCGAGCGGGCGCAGCGCGCCGCGGACCGTGCGCCGGCCGACCGGCCCCCCACCACCAGCGGGGTCCGGGTCCGCATCGCCGAGGCGGCCGCCCGGAGTCCCTCGTCCAGGGTGGCCGGGGCGGTGGCCACCGTGCGTCCGGCCACCCTCCACGGCTGCTCGAAGAGCGCGACCGAGACGTCGTTGCGCGGCAGGGAGGAGGCCAGGGCAACGAGGTCGGCGACATCGATGCCGGCGCCTGCCCCGTGGCTGAGCAGCACCGTGGCCACCGGCCGCCGGGCCCGGTGCATCACCAGCCTGCCCTCGCCGTGCTCGGTCCGGATCATCCGCTCCACGCTGCTCACGGACGCATCATGCCAGTGCAGCGCCGCTAGGAGTCCTCGACGGGGACCGGTTCGAGGAGCTCCGGGCCGTTGTTGCGGACGTTGTTGACCCGCTGCCCCACGGGGTAGGCCTCGAGGAGGCCGGGGGCCGCCGGCACGAGCAGGTCCAGCAGCGCGGGGTCACCGGGGTGACGGGGGTCGAGCCAGGCGCCCCACTGCTCCGGCTCGACCAGCAGCGGCATCCGGTCGTGGATGCGGCCCAGCTCGTCCGGTGCGTCGGTGGTCAGGACCGTGCAGGTCCAGCGGAACCGGCCCGGGTCGTCCTCGGGGAGCTCGGGGTCGCGCCAGATCTCGTAGAGCCCGGCCATCGCCAGCACGCCGTGGTCGCGGCGGCGGATGAAGAAGGGCTGCTTGACGGGCTTGCCCGACCGGGTGAGCTGCGAGGTGGGGTACCACTCGTAGTAGCCGTCGGCGGGCAGCAGGCAGCGGCGCGCGGCGAACGCCCGGCGGTACGCCGGCTTCTGCGCCACCGTCTCCTTCCGGGCGTTGATCAGCCGGCTGCCGATCCTGGAGTCCTTCGCCCAGGAGGGGACCAGGCCCCAGGTCAGCACGCGCAGCTGGCGCTCCGGAGGCTCGGCGCTCTCCTGGGACGGCGGCCGCTCCACGACGGCGTACACCGGCTTGGTGGGCGCGACGTTGTAGTCGGCCGGCAACGGGGCGTCCACCCGCACCTCGGCGATCTCGAACTCCTCGACGAGGTCCTCGGGGCGCCGGCTGGACGCGTAGCGGCCGCACATGCCGACCACCCTACGGGCGGGCTGCGGGATCAGCAGCGGGCCAGCTCGTCCAGCAGCAGGGCGGCGACCGAGTCGGTGCCCGGGAGCCCCTCGATCCACACCCGGGCGCTGCCGCCCCGGCCGGGGTCCTGCAGGGTCCGCGCCATCCGGCGCAGCAGGGCCACCCGCTGGCCGAGCCGGTCGTCGCGCTCGACCACGACCACGATCCGGTCGGGGCCGAGCCGGCCGATCGTCTCGGTGCCGGCGAAGACCGTGCGGGCCGCCTCCCCCAGGTCGCTCAGCCGCATCGCCCGGGTGAGCACGTGCTTGGCCTGGAAGGGGTCGGCCGGGTCCTCGTGCCCCTCCATCGGCAGCTCGGCCACCACCAGCGCATGCGTGTCACGCACGCGCCCCGGCCCTCGGAGCTCTCCCCGGTACAGCTCCGACAGCCGGGTGCGCACGTGCGCCAGGCTGGCCAGGCCCGTCATCGGGTCCTCGCAGGCCATCTGGTGCAGGTAGGCGAGGGTGGCGTCGCTCCAGCCCTGGGCCACCGCCCGCACGTCCCGGTAGGCCGGCTCGGTGCCGCGCACCAGCCGGTAGGTCTCCGCGAGGGCGTCCAGCGTCTCGTCGAGGCCGGCCCCGTCCTTGGCCATCTGGGTCCCGGCCACCGAGCACGGCTCCTCGGAGGCGGACCCCGAGGCGAGAGCCTCCGCCACGGCGTCGAACCTGGGCGGCAACCCCGACCGCACCTGGTCCGTCCACCGCACTCCCGCCTCGGGCTCAGTGGTGGGCACGGCACGCGACCTCAACGTGAAGATGCCCACGGGTCCTCCCCTCGGTGTCCGTCGTAGGCAGGTCGGCACCCGCCGTACACCGATGAAACGGGGCACCACGGGATCCATGACGCAGAACCGGCGAGAATTCCGGTTCCCCGACTGGGTGAGGATCCCGACTCGTAGACTGGCGTCATAACTCAGTCGCCCGACCGTTAGTACTCATGTGAGCGCCACTCTCCCCCGCGTCGACGGACCCGCGGACGCCGAGCTGATCTCGGCGGTGCGCGGTGGGGACGTCGACGCCTACGGCGAGCTCTTCGCGCGTCACGCCGAGGCGGCCCGGCGGCTGGCCCGGCAGCTGGTGTCGCCGGCGGACGCTGATGACCTGGTGTCCGACGCGTTCGCCAAGGTGCTCGTCGTCCTCCAGCGGGGCGGCGGTCCGGACGTCGCGTTCCGCGCCTACCTGCTCACCGCCGTCCGGCGGCTCCACGTGGACCGGATCCGCGCCACCTCCCGGCTCCAGACCACCGACGACCTGACGCCCTTCGACCCCGGCGTGCCCTTCCAGGACACCACCGTGGAGGGGTTCGAGAACGAGGCCGCGGCCCGGGCGTTCGCCTCCCTGCCCGAGCGGTGGCAGCTCGTGCTGTGGCACACCGAGGTGGAGGGCCAGAAGCCGGCCGACATCGCGCCGCTGCTCGGGATGAGCGCCAACTCCGTGTCGGCCCTGGCCTACCGCGCGCGTGAGGGCCTGCGCCAGGCGTTCCTCAACCAGCACGCCCAGGAGATGGAGGACGACGCCTGCCGCTGGACCCACCAGCACCTGGGTGCCTACATCCGCAACGGCATCAGCCGCCGCGACGCGGCGAAGGTCGAGAGCCACCTCGACGACTGCCGCAAGTGCATGGCGGTCTACCTGGAGCTCAGCGAGGTCAACTCCGACCTGTCGGGCATCCTCGCCCCGCTCCTGCTGGGCGGCGCCGCGGCGGCGTACGTCGCCTCGACGGGCGCCCTCGCCACCAAGGGCGGCGTCCTGCTGCTGCTCGACCGCGCGAAGGACTTCGTCGCGGCGAACGCCCCCGCGACCGCCGTCGCCGGCGTGGCGGCCACGGCCGTGATCGTGGGTACGGCGGCGTTCGTCACCGTCAACGCCGGCAAGCAGGACGAGGCGATCACCTCCGCCGACCAGGAACCGGGCATCTCCCTGACCGCGCCCTCGGCCGGTGGCGACAAGGGTGGCCGCGGCAGCCTGGACCGCGGTGGCGCGGCGGGCTCTCCCGGCCCGAGCGCCCTGGTCCCCCCGCTGGCGAGCGAGTCGCCCAGCGAGTCCGTGTCCGAGTCGCCCTTCGAGTCGCCGTCGGAGTCGCCCAGCGAGTCCGCCTCGGAGTCGCCCTCCGAGTCGCCCTCCGAGTCACCGTCGGAGTCGCCCTCCGAATCCCCGTCGGAGTCCCCCAGCGAGTCCCCGTCGGAGTCGCCCTCCGAGTCGCCGTCGGAGTCGCCGTCGGAGTCCCCCAGCGAGTCACCGTCGGAGTCGCCCTCCGAATCCCCGTCGGAGTCCCCCAGCGAATCCCCCTCCGAGTCACCGTCGGAGTCCCCCTCCGAGTCACCGTCGGAGTCCCCCAGCGAGTCCCCGTCGGAGTCCCCCAGCGAGTCCCCGTCGGAGTCCCCCAGCGAGTCGCCGACCGAGCCGGCCAGCGACCTGCGGGTGCAGGCCTACGCGGAGTCCCAGGGGGCGCACCGCTACCGGGTCATCGCCACGGTGTCCGGCCTGGCCAGCGGCGGCGGTGGCGTGCTGCAGGTGAAGGCGAGCAACCTGAGCTTCCTGCACAGCCTCGGGTCCCGGTGCGAGGAATCGACCACCAGTGCCACGTGCGTGCTGGCCGACCTGCCGACCCAGACCTTCTGGTTCATCGCGGAGCCGACGGACGGCGGTAGTGCGGAGCTGGCGTTCACCGTCGTGCCCGACGAGGGCACCCCTGACGCCGACCCCGGCAACAACAGCGCCACCGTGCGGCTGGCGGCCGAGCCGCGGCGTCCGGTGGGGACCATCGGCCCCACGCCGACGTCCTGACCGTCGCTAGGCTGCGCGGGTGACCTCGCAGCCCGATCCCTGGCCGGCGCCCCGCGCGCGCGGCGCGGTCGACGCCGAGGTCACGCTGCCCGGGAGCAAGTCCCTGACGAACCGGGCACTGGTCCTGGCGGCCCTCGCCGACGGGCCGTCGGTCGTACGCCGCGCGCTGCGCTCGCGCGACACCACGCTGATGGCCGCGGCTCTGGCCGCGCTGGGGACGCACGTGGACAGCTCGGGCACCGACTGGACCGTGGTCCCCGGGCCCCTGGCAGGGGACGCCACGGTGGACTGCGGCCTCGCCGGGACGGTGATGCGCTTCGTCCCGCCCGTCGCCGCGCTGTCGACCGGTTCCACGAGGTTCGACGGCGACCCGCACATGCGCCGTCGCCCCGTCGGGGAGATCCTGGACGCCTTGCGCGCCCTGGGAGTGCAGGTGGAGGACGACTCGCGCGGCGCGCTGCCGTTCGTCGTCCGCGGCTCCGGATCGGTGCGCGGCGGCCCGGTGCAGATCGACGCCTCGGCCTCCTCGCAGTTCGTCTCGGCGCTGCTGCTCGCGGGGGCGCGGTACGACCTGGGCGTCGACGTGCGCCACCGGGGCGGACCGGTCCCCTCCCTCCCCCACGTGGAGATGACCGTGGCGATGCTGCGGGACCGGGGCGTCGCCGTCGACGACGACCAGGCCGACCGGTGGGTGGTGGCCCCCGGTCCGGTCCGGGCCCGGGACGAGACCATCGAGCCCGACCTCTCCAACGCCGCGCCCTTCCTGGCCCTGGCCGCGGTCTCCGGTGGCACTGTGCTGGTGCGCGACTGGCCCACGCGGACCACCCAGGCCGGCGACGCGCTGCGGGACGTCCTGGCGCTGATGGGCTGCCGGGTGGAGCGGGCTCCGGAGGGGCTGCGGGTCAGCGGGCCCGAGAGGCTGCAGGGCGTGGACCTCGACCTGCACGACGTCGGTGAGCTGACCCCGGCGGTCGCCGCCCTGTGCGCGCTGGCCGCGACACCCTCCCGGCTGCACGGGGTGGCGCACATCCGCGGCCACGAGACCGACCGGCTCGCCGCGCTGGCCGCCGAGCTGGGCGGGCTGGGTGCCGACGTCACCGAGCTCCCTGACGGCCTGGCCATCCGGCCGGCCGTGCTGCACGGCGGGGTGTTCCACACCTACGCCGACCACCGGATGGCCCATGCCGGGGTGATCCTCGGGGCGGCCGTGGACGGTGTGCTGGTGGAGGACGTCGCCACCACCGGCAAGACCTTCCCCGGCTTCGCCGACGTCTGGTCCGGGCTGCTGTGAGGGCACCGGAGTGAGCGGCCGCTACAGCGAGCACGACCACGAGCACTACGAGCGCCCGCGGCGCCGGACCCGGCCCCGCACCAAGGAACGTCCCCGGTACGACGACGCGCAGGACGGCGTGGTGGTCACCGTCGACCGCGGCCGCTTCACCCTCGTCGTGGACGGAACCCGGGTGCTGGCGATGAAGTCCCGGCCGCTGGGTCGCAAGGGCGTGGTCGTGGGAGACCGGGTGCGCGTCGTCGGGGACACCTCCGGCAGCGAAGGGGCGCTGGCCCGGATCGTGGAGGTCGCGGAGCGCGAGACCGTGCTGCGCCGGACTGCCGACGACGACGACCCCGTCGAGCGGATCATCGTCGCCAACGCCACCCAGCTCGCGGTGGTCACCGCGCTGGCCGACCCCGAGCCCCGACCCGGGCTGATCGACCGGGCGCTGGTCGCGGCGTACGACGCCGGGCTGCAGCCGCTCCTGTGCCTCACCAAGGCGGACCTCGCCGCGCCGGACACGCTGCTGGCCACCTACCGGTCCCTGGGCGTTCCCTGGGTGGTGACCCGGCGCGGCGGTGACCTGGCCGAGCTGCGCGAGCGGCTCGCCGGCCGGGTGAGCGTGCTGGTGGGGCACAGCGGGGTCGGCAAGTCGACGCTGGTCAACGCCCTGGTGCCCGAGGCCCACCGGGACGTGGGCCTGGTCAACGCCGTCACCGGGCGGGGCCGGCACACCTCGACCAGCGCCCTGATGCTCGCGCTGCCCGGCGGGGGCTTCATCGTCGACACCCCGGGGATCCGGTCCTTCGGGCTGGCCCACGTCCGGCCCGAGCACCTCATCGAGGCCTTCCCGGACCTCGACGAGATGACCGAGGACTGCCCCCGAGGCTGCACGCACGGGGCGGACGAGCCCGAGTGCGGCCTGGACCAGGCGGTGCTCGAGGGCCAGGCGGACCCGGACCGGGTGACGTCGTTCCGCCGGCTCCTCGCCGCCCGCTACGCGGCGTACTGACCGGGCGCGGTCAGGGACGGGTTAGCCCCAGACGGCCCGGGCGCCGGAGTCGCCGGCGAGCACGACGGTGACCAGCACCGCCAGCGCTGCCAGCCCCAGCAGCGCGGCCAGCACCGGCTCGGCCCGGCCGCTCCTGGGTCGGGCCCCCTTCCCGGACGCCAGCGCGCTGGGACCGCCGAGGAACCACGCCCCGGTGAGCGCCACCACCGTGAACCCCACCATCACCCACCGGAGCCGGAGCCCGGCCTGCTTGTGCGTGGCCACCGCAGCCAGGTCGCTGAGGCCGGGCCGGGACTCCAGCAGGGACTGGCCCGAGAGGGTCGCCACCAGCGCCCCGCCCATCGCCAGGACGGCCAGCACCACCAGCGGCCACCGCAGGAGCCACCGCCAGCGGGGGACCACGGCGTAGGCCAGCGCGGTGAGGGCCGCCAGCGGCGCGAGCACGACGACCGCGTGCACTACGAGAGGGTGCAGCGGGAGGCCGTTGATCTCCATGGAGCGACGGTAGTCGCCCGGGGGCCTCCTCGGCCCTTGTACTTCCGTACGAGGACCGTCCTCCACCCGCGTGCCCCGGGGCAATAGCCTGTGCCCATGCCCACCACCGCGGAGCCGGACTACACCGACGACCTGCGGCTGGCCCACGTGCTGGCCGACGACGCCGACTCGCTCACCCAGGCGAGGTTCCGCGCGCTGGACCTGCACGTGATGAGCAAGCCGGACCTGACCCCGGTGACCGAGGCCGACCTCGCGGTCGAGGACGCGATCCGGCGCACGCTGTCCCGCGTGCGCTCGCGGGACGCGGTGATCGGGGAGGAGCAGGGCACCACGGGGCACAGCCAGCGTCAGTGGATCGTCGACCCCATCGACGGCACCAAGAACTTCGTCCGGGGCGTCCCGGTGTGGGCGACGCTGATCGCGCTCGCCGTCGACGGCGAGGTCGTGCTCGGCGTCGTCTCGGCGCCCCAGCTGCAGCGCCGCTGGTGGGCCTCGACCGGGCACGGCGCCTGGACCGGGCGGTCCCTGCTCAAGGCGACGGCGTGCCAGGTCTCCGACGTCCGCCGCCTCGAGGACGCCTCGCTCTCCTACGCCTCGCTGCACGGGTGGGACGAGCGCGGACGTCTGGAGGACTTCGTCGCGCTCTCCCGCCGCTGCTGGCGGACCCGCGCCTACGGCGACTTCTGGTCCTACATGCTGCTGGCCGAGGGCGCGGTTGACCTCGCCGCCGAGCCCGAGCTCCACGTCTACGACATGGCGGCCCTGGACGTCATCGTGCGGGAGGCGGGCGGGCGGTTCTCCTCCCTGGCCGGCACTGACGGGCCCTGGGGTGGCAACGCGCTCGCCTCGAACGGGCACCTGCACGAGGCTGCCCTGTCCTTCCTCGGTTCCCTGCCGGAGGACGAGTCCGACCCCGACGACCAGCCCCGACGACCCGCGTCCGTGCACGACCTGCGCTCGCGGCCCCGGCTGGTCGAGGACCCGCCCGAGGCGTAGCCCTTTCACCCGGCCACCGGCACGGGCTAGCGTGGGCCCCCTCACGGTGGACTCTCTCGAAAGGGACAGCGATGCGAATCCACGACGTTCTCCGGGGCAAGCCCAGCCCCGAGGTGGTCACGATCAGCTCCAGCGCCTCCGTGCGCGAGCTCCTCGCCCTGCTGGCCAGGCACAACGTCGGGGCCCTCATCGTGAGCGACGACGGATCCTCGGTGGACGGCATCGTCTCCGAGCGCGACGTCGTCCGCCGGCTCGTCGAGGACGAGGGAGTGCTCGCGCAGCCGGTGGCCACCATCATGACCGCCGAGGTGCACACGTGCGAGCCCTCGACCGGGCTCAACGACCTGATGGAGCTGATGACCGAGCAGCGGGTGCGGCACGTGCCGGTGCTCAGCGAGGGACGGCTGACCGGCATCGTCTCGATCGGCGACGTCGTCAAGCACCGGATCGGGGAGCTGGAGTTCGAGCGCGCCCAGCTCGACAGCTACATCCAGTCCTGACCAGCCGTCCTGTCCAGCAGTCCTGACCAGCGGGGCACCCGGGCGGGCCGCCTATAGTGGGGCGCTGCAACGCCCACCCGGAAGGACCACCGTGGAGAAGCCCGAGATCGACTTCCCCGACTACGACCCGCCCACCGACCTGGTGGTCACCGACCTGACCGTCGGCGACGGCGCCGAGGCCACGAGCGGCGCCACCGTCTCGGTCCACTACGTCGGGGTCGCCCACTCGACCGGCGAGGAGTTCGACGCGTCGTACAACCGCGGGACGCCCCTGCAGTTCCGGCTCGGGGTCGGGCAGGTGATCACCGGCTGGGACCGCGGCGTGCAGGGCATGCGCGTGGGCGGCCGGCGCCAGCTGGTGATCCCTCCCTCGCTGGCGTACGGCGAGCGCGGCGCCGGCGGGGTGATCAAGCCCGGGGAGACGCTGATCTTCGTGGTCGACCTGCTCGGCGTCAGCTGACCCGGCAGGAGCTCCCACCCAGCGACACCACGTCGCCCCTGCCGAGCCGACGGCCCCGCCGGGTCTCCACCTCCCCGTTGACCGAGACGGCGCCGCTGGCCAGCAGCGGCTTGGCCTCCGCCCCGCTCTCCACGAGACCGGCCAGCTTCAGCAGCTGTCCCAGCCGGATGGACTCGTCGCGGATGGGGACGTCGGTCGGCTCGGGCACGGGCCCATCGTGGCAGACGCCTGCGGGCCGGTCCCGACGCCTCACCCGAGCAGGACCGAGGCGGTGTGGATGAGCACGCCCACCAGGCCGCCCACGATGGTGCCGTTGATCCGGATGAACTGCAGGTCCCGCCCCACGTGCAGCTCGATGCGGCGGGCAGCCTCCTTGCCGTCCCAGCGCTCGATGGTGTGGGTGATCACCGCGGTCAGCTCGGCGCCGTACCGGTCCACGGCGAACACCGCCAGGTCCGCGGCGGTCCGGTCGAACCGGGTCCGCAGCTCCTCGTCGACCAGCAGCCGGTCGGCGAAGGCGGCCAGCTCGGCCTGCAGCCTGACCCGGACCGCGCCCTCCGGGTCACTCAGCGAGCCGAGCAGCGCCCGCCGCAGGGCGTTCCACATCGACACCGCGGAGTCGATGACCGCCGGATGGTTGAGCAGCCGCTCCTTGAGCCGTTCGGCCCGCTGCTGGGTGTCCGGGTCGTGCAGCAGGTCCTCGGCCAGCTGGGCCAACATCGAGTCGAGCGCCTCGCGGGCGTGGTGGTGGGGGTCGTTGCGGATGTCGGCGACCCAGCGCAGCGCCTCGAGGTGGAGCCGGGCGGTGACCGCGTCGTTGAGCCGGGTCGGTGCCCACCACGGCGCCCGCTCCGCCAGCACGTCGGTGAACGTCTCCTGGTTGTGGACCAGCCAGCGGTGGAGCTCCTCCAGCGCGAGGTCCACCAGCCCGTGGTGCAGGTCGTCGTGCACGGTCTCCCCGAGCAGGCCGCCGAGCAGCGGGGCGACCGGCTCCTCGAGGAACCGCGGGACGAGCGCGTCGTGGACCAGGTCCGCCACGTGCTGGTCGGTCACCTTGGTCAGCCCGATCGCCGCCACCTCGGACAGCTCGTCGGTGACCCGCCGGCGGTGCCCGTCGTCGGCCAGCCACCGGGCCACCCGCAGGGAGATCGTCGAGGCCGCGACCCGGTCGCGGATGATCTGCTCCTGAAGGAAGTTCTCCCCCACGAACTCCTCCAGGCTGCGGCCCAGGTCGTCCTTGCGGCGCGGGATCAGCGCAGTGTGCGGGATCGGCAGCCCCAACGGGTGCTTGAACAGCGCGGTCACCGCGAACCAGTCGGCGATGGCGCCGACCATCGACGCCTCCGCGCCCGCGTTCACGAAGCCCCAGAAGCCGTCGCGACCGAGCGTGGCGAGGTACACCAGGGCGGCGAACAGCAGCAGCCCCACCGCGAGGCTGCGCATGCGCCGCAGGCCCCGGCGGCGGGCGGCGTCCGCGCCCGGGTCCGGGGTGACCATCGTGACGGTGGCAGTCATCGCGACCGATTCTGTCCCACCGGTGGTCGGACGCCGCCCTCCGGGGCGCGCGGGCCCCCGTGGGAGAATGGCGGCCATGGCACGCACGGTCATCACCTTCGGGACCTTCGACGTGTTCCACGTCGGGCACCTGCGGATGATCGAACGAGCAGCGGCCCTGGGCGAGCGCCTGGTGGTGGGGGTGTCGGCCGACGCGCTCAACCTGCGCAAGAAGGGGCGCGAGCCGGTCTTCGGCGAGGACGAGCGGCTCGCCATCGTGGCGGCGCTGAAGGTGGTCGACGAGGTCTTCCTCGAGGAGAGCCTGGAGGCCAAGCGCGACTACGTCCGGCAGCACCGGGCCGACGTCCTGGTGATGGGTGACGACTGGAAGGGCCGGTTCGACGAGCTGGCCGACGTGTGCGAGGTGGTCTACCTGCCCCGCACCCCGGCCATCTCCACCACGGCGCTGATCGAGAAGATCTCCGGCAACGCCTGAGCACGCGCGGGACACGCGGCGCGAGCAGCGCGTCCGGGGCGCCGTCGGACCCTACGCTGGGACGGCACTCGCGGCGGCCCGCTGCCGCCCGTCGTCGGAAGGACCCGTGTGCGCCGCTACTTCCCCAGCAGCGTCTGGTCTCGCTACCTCCTCGTGCCCCTGGCACTCACCGTGACGGCAGGCCTGGCGCTGAGTGCCGCCGTGGGGTCACCCGGTGACCCGACCGGAGGGGCGGCGACCACCGTGTCCTCCGGCGAGCGGCCACTCCCTCTCCCCGGCGACCCCACTCTGCTGGCCGCACGGGCGGCGCTACGCGGCGGCGACGGAAGCCCGACGCTCTCGCTGACCCGGCTCGCCCTCGCCTACGACCGGCTGTCCGCCGCCGAGCAGGCCCAGGCCCGGGTGCTGCTCGCCCGGCCCACGGACGGCGCCGCCGACCCCTACCTGGACGGGTACGCCCCGGGTGCGCCCCAGCGGACCCGCTGCACCCGGCACTTCTGCTTCCACTGGGTCACCACCACCAAGGACGCACCGCCGTTGAGGGACGCCGACCACGACGGCCGGCCGGACTGGGTGGAGCGGATCATCCGCAGGGCGGAGTCCGTGTGGTCCTTCGAGGTCGGCACCCTGGGGTACCGGCGTCCCCCGGGCGACGGCCGGCGCGGCGGGGACTCCCGGTTCGACCTCTACCTCGCCGACCTCGGCGCCCAGGGCGTCTACGGCTACTGCCCGGCCGAGAAGCCGGTTCCCGGGGAGGACTACCTCTTCTCCTCCTACTGCGTGCTCGACGACGACTTCGCGGAGTACCCGCTGGCGCCCCTCCCGAGCTTCCGCGTCACCCTGGCCCACGAGTTCTTCCACGCCATCCAGTACGGCTACGACGCGGCCGAGGACCCGTGGCTGATGGAGGCCTCGGCCACCTGGATGGAGGAGCAGTTCGCCGACGCGGTCAACGACAACCGGCAGTACCTCCCGTTCGGCCAGCTCGGCGAGCCCGGGGTGCCGCTGGACCAGTTCCCCGCAGGCCTGGCGCCCTACGGCAACTGGGCCTTCGTGCAGCGCCTCTCCCAGGAGTACGGCGGGCAGGCGGTGCGCGCGGTCTGGCGGCGCGCCGACGCGCGGACCGGGGGTCGCGACGAGTTCGCCACCCAGGCCGTCGACGGCTTCCTGCGCGCGCACGGGTCGAGCCTGCGCGAGTTCTACGCGGCGTTCGCCGCCGGCAACCTCGCCCCGGGCACCGTCTACGAGGAGGGCTCCGCCGGCGACTACCCGGCCGCTCCCGTGGACCACCGCGTGCGCCTGGGGCCGCGGCACCGCACCGGGCAGCGCGTGGTCGCCCTGGACCACCTCACCAGCACCACCCTGGCGCTGCGTCCGACGAGGGCGGTCACCGGCGCCTGGCGGCTGCGGCTGGACCTGCGCCTGCCCGGTCCGGGGCACGGCGCCGACGCCGTCGTCGTGGTCGAGCTGTCCGACGGCAGCCGGGTCCGGCGCCCGGTGACGCTGGACCGTCGCGGGGACGCGACCGTGCGCACCGGCTTCGACCCCGGTAGAGTGGCCCGGGTTCTGGTGACGTTGACCAACGCCTCGCTGCGCTTCTCCTGCTGGCAGGATTCGTCATTCTCCTGCCAAGGGGTGTCCCGGGACGACAAGATCAAGACCTATCGGGTCGACGCGACGCTGCGTCCGCCGGCCTGAGCACCCGAGACACCGCGCCCCGGCGCGGCAGAGCAGCACAGGAGCTGTCCGCATGCGCCGAACCCTCGCCGCCGGCCTCGCCCTGCTCACGGCGCTGGTGCTCGTCGGCCAGACCCCGGCCTCGGCCGAGGACGAGCAGCCTGCCGCGCAGCAGCCCTCCCCCGCGGCCCCGCCCACACCCACCGAGGCGGAGGCGGAGCGCACGCTGGAGGTCGCGACCCAGGTGCTGTCGGGGAACGCGACGGCCACCGACCCGTCCCCGACACTCGCGCTGAGGGACCTGCGCCAGGCCCTGCCCGCCCTCGGGCCCGCCGAACGGCGTAGCGCCCGGGCCCTGCTCGCCCGCCCCACCGACGGCCCGCGCGACGACTTCGGGGACGGCTACACCGTCCCGTCGGTGAAGAGGTGCTCGGCCCACGTGTGCGTGCACTGGGTGCGCTCCACCCCCGATGCCCCCGCCACCCCCGCGTGGGTCGACACCACCCTGACCCAGCTCAACCGCGTGTGGCGGCTCGAGGTCGGCCGGATGGGGTTCCGGGCACCGCTGCCCGACGGCACCCGCGGCGGCAACGCGAAGCTCGACGTCTACCTCAAGGACGTCGGCGCGAAGGGCTACTACGGCTACTGCGCCAGCGAGCGCCGGGCCAAGGGCTACACCTTCAGCGGCTACTGCGTGCTGGACAACGACTACGATCCCGTCCAGTTCGGCGGGGCCCCCCTCGACAGCCTCCGGGTCACCGCGGCGCACGAGTTCTTCCACGCCGTGCAGTACGCCTACGACGCCGCCGAGGACCCCTGGTTCATGGAGTCCACGGCGACCTGGATGGAGGAGCGGTTCGCCGACGGCGTCAACGACAACCGGCAGTACCTTCCCTACGGCCAGCTCGGGCAGCCGCAGAGTGCGCTGGACTCCTTCGCCTCCGGGGGCTTCCAGCAGTACGGCAACTGGATCTGGTGGGAGTTCCTCTCCGACCGCTTCGGCAACGACGTGGTGAGGACGGTGTGGCGGCGCGCCGCCTCCTACCCCGGGGCCCCCGACGACTACTCGACCCAGGCCCTGGTCCGGGTGCTGCGGACCAAGGGCGGCTTCACCCGCAACTTCGGCGTGTACGCCGCCAGCAACACCGCGCCCGCCGCGTGGTACCCCGAGGGCGCGGACTGGACAGGCGCGCCCATGGCGGCCAGCTACACCCTGCAGACCGGCACCCCGGGCACCGGCAGCCAGTCGGTGACCGCCAACCACATGGCCTCGCGCAGCGTGCGGATCGTCCCCGGCAGCACCCTCAGCGCCCCCGGCTGGACCCTGCGGCTCTCGGTGGACGGCCCGGCGAGCCAGGCCTCGCCCGCGGTGGTCGTGGTGGTGGCCGGGAAGGACGGCACGCAGACCCGCACCCGGGTCACGCTGGATGCCGGCGGCAGGGGCACCGGCCAGTTCGCCTTCGGCTACACCGACGTCGCGAGCGTCACCGTCACGATGGCCAACGCCTCCACCCGGTTCGCCTGCTGGCGGGGCACGGACCTGTCCTGCAAGGGAACCCCGCGGGACAACGGCAAGAAGTTCGCCTACTCCGCCGTGGCCGTGCAGCCCTGAGCCGTCGCGACCTCACCCCGGTGGCGGTGACCGGAACGGTCGCCGCGGTCTCGGTCGGGCTGCTGGCCGCGGCCCTGGGGTCCGGGTGGCTCGGCCCGGACGTCTGGCGCGGCGCCACGTTCTGCGAGGCGGCCGTCCACGGACCGGTGGTGCAGCCCGCCAACACCTGGTCGAACGCCGGGTTCGTGGTCGCCGGTCTGGTGATCGCCTGGCAGGCCGGGGACGTGGAGCGTCGTGGGGCCACCTTCACCCGCTACCCGGCGCTGGCCACCTGCTTCGCCTGCCTGGTGGTGCTGCTGGGCCCCGGGAGCGCCGCGATGCACGCGACGCAGTCGGCGCTGGGCGGCCACCTCGACGTGCTGAGCATGTACCTCGTGGCGGGCTTCGCCGCGGCGTACGCGCTGATGCGCTGGACCCGGCGCGGGCCCGGCACGTTCGCGGCCGTCCTCGCCGCCCTGGTGCTGGCCTGCGAGCTCGTCGGCCGCTGGGACCGGGAGATCCCGGTGGTGATGTTCTCCGGCAACCTGGCCTTCGGCGTGCTTCTGGTCCTGGCGGTCACGCTCGAGGTGCGGATCGCCCGGCGCGGCGAGGTGTCGCTGGATCTGCGCTACGCCTGGCTCGCGGTCGCGGCGATGGCCGCCGCCTTCGCGATCTGGAACCTCAGCAGGCACGGGCTGTGCCGGCCGCACTCCCTGCTCCAGGGCCACGCGGCCTGGCACCTGCTCAACGCGCTGGCGGCGTACCTGCTCTACCGGCTCTACGCCAGTGAGCGGGCCCCCGCGGACCGCTAGGGTGACCCCCATGATCCGCTTCCTGGTCCGGCTGGCCGTCTTCCTCGTCTCGGCCGCCGTGGGACTCCTCGTCGCCACCTGGCTGGTGGACGGCGTCAGCGTCACCGCCGGTGGCTTCGTCATCGCCGTGGTGCTCTACGCCCTCATCCAGAGCATCATGGCGCCCTTCCTCACCAAGGTGGCGATGAACAACGCCACCGCGTTCCTCGGCGGGATGGGGCTGGTGGCCACGTTCGTGGCGCTCCTGGTGACGTCCTGGGTGAGTGACGCACTCACGATCACCGGCGGGGCGACCACCTGGATCGCGGCCACGGTCATCGTGTGGCTGGTGACCGCGCTGGCCACCATGCTGCTGCCGTTCATCCTGGTCAAGTCCGGCGTCGAGGCCGCCCGCGCCCGGCGGTGAGCCCCCCGGTCCTGGGCA